>NZ_CAFI01000156.1 GCF_000239775.1 Bradyrhizobium sp. ORS 375 | reverse complement strand
AGGGAGAGCACGAAGGACACCGTAAAACCAATCGCGCGGGGAAGGCCGGGATGTCCCAGCCGAACCTGTGGTGACTGCCGCCTGCTTTTCTTTCTGCAGGCGGGCCATGGGGGCGGCAGGCTCCCGGCCTTCTCCGCGCCCTCTCGATTCAGGAGGGATATGACCGATGCATGCCTCGGGCACGCCGTGCCGCGGGACGGCAATCTCGCGTCTCCGTGGCTTGTCCGATCTTCATGGCTTGTCGATGATCTTTCTTCAGCTCGGCAGTGAGATGAAAGGCGCCGACCAGGACCTCCGCTGTCGTCCTGGCCTTGAGCCGGGACCCATAACCCCAGGGGAGATGTTTGAGGCACGCGGGTGGACAGATCCCGCCCGCCACATCGATCTGTGGCTATGGGTCCCGGCTCAGGGCCGGGACGACACCGAATGTGATGCGCGCATCGTGGCAAACGCGCGGAGCACCCAGCATCTCTTGTCCAGTAATAACGGCCTGCATCATACCTCCGCAGAGCCCGTGAGCGCCGCTCTCTCAAGGATGGTGTGGAAGTCTCAGAGAACACGGTCAGATCGACCGTAGAAATTCGGGACGAAGTCTGATTTTCAATATTAATCAATGGGTTGTGACTGTCATCCAGCTGTCATCGAACCTTTATAAAAGCGGCATCGAGGCCCCTTAAAGCGGCCCGGGAAGCGCAATCGGGTGCATATGGCGCTTCGCTTCCCAAGCATGGAGACCAGCTATGAAATTCGTCAAAGCACTCGTCGCTGCCGGCTTGGTCGCCGCATCGACGTCGGCATTTGCCGCCGACATCACCGGCGCGGGCGCGACGTTCCCGTTCCCGATCTATTCGAAGTGGGCCGACGCCTACAAGAAGGAGACCGGCAACGGTCTGAACTACCAGTCGATCGGCTCCGGCGGCGGCATCAAGCAGATCCAGGCCAAGACCGTGACGTTCGGCGCCACCGACGCGCCGCTCAAGGCCGAGCAGCTCGACAAGGACGGCCTGGTGCAGTGGCCGATGGTGATGGGCGGCATCGTGCCGGTCGTCAACCTCGAGGGCGTGAAGCCGGGCGAGATGGTGCTGGACGGCGAAACGCTCGCCAACATCTATCTCGGCAAGATCACCAAGTGGGATGACGCCGCGATCAAGAAGCTGAACCCCAGCGTCAAGCTGCCGTCCGACGCGATTGCCGTCGTTCGCCGCTCCGACGGCTCGGGCACCACCTTCAACTTCACCTATTATCTCTCCGAGGCGAGCGCCGACTGGAAGAGCAAGGTCGGCTTCAACACTGCCGTCGAATGGCCGGTCGGTGTCGGCGCCAAGGGCAATGAGGGCGTGTCGGGCAACATCAGCCAGACCAAGAACTCGATCGGCTATGTCGAGTACGCCTATGCCAAGCAGAACAAGCTGACCTATACCGGCATGATCAACAAGGCCGGCAAGACCGTGCAGCCGACGGTCGAGGCCTTCCAGGCCGCCGCCGCGAATGCTGACTGGGCCAAGGCTCCGGGCTACTATGTGATCCTTGCCAACCAGCCGGGCGACAAGTCCTGGCCGATGACGGCGGCAACCTTCATCCTGATGCACAAGGAGCCGACCGACAAGGCGGCGTCCGCCGAGGCCATCAAGTTCTTCAAGTGGTCGTTCGAGAAGGGCGACAAGATGGCCGAGGAGCTCGACTACATCCCGATGCCCGACAGCGTCGTGAAGCTGATCGAGAAGACCTGGTCGGCCGACATCAAGAGCTGAGCTCTCTGCTAACGAATACCCCTCTCCCGTCCCGGGAGAGGGGCTTTTCTCAAGGTTGAAGCGTGACCAGGAAACAGGGGGCGGACTTGGCGGAGATGGCGGTTCAATCCGAAGTCGGCGACATGTCGGCCGCAGGGCCCTATGACCGCGCCCGCGCGCTGAGCGCGTTCAAGCTCGGCGACATCACCTTCTACTGGATCACCCGCCTGTCGGCGATCTCGGTGCTGCTGATCCTCGGCGGCATCATCATCTCCCTCGTCATCGGCGCCTGGCCGGCGATGAAGGAGTATGGCTTCCAGTTCCTCGTCACCAAGCGCTGGGCGCCTTCGGCCGATCCGCCGGTGCTCGGCGCGCTCGGTCCGATCTACGGCACGCTGGTGACCTCCTTCATCGCCATGCTGATCGCCATTCCGGTCGGTCTGGGCATCGCGATCTTTCTGACCGAGCTGTGCCCGCAATGGCTGCGCCGTCCGATTGGCCTCGCCATCGAGCTGCTCGCCGGCATCCCCTCGATCATCTACGGCATGTGGGGCTTCTTCGTGCTGGGCCCGTTCCTGGCCACCACGTTCCAGCCCTTCATGATCAACCTTTGCGCCAACATCCCGGTGCTGCAGGACATCTTCGCTGGTCCCCCGTCCTATCTCAGCCTGTTCAACGCGTCCCTGATCCTGGCGATCATGGTGCTGCCCTTCATCACCTCGATCTCGGTCGACGTGTTCAAGACGGTGCCGCCGGTGCTGAAGGAGGCTGCCTACGGCGTCGGCTGCACCACCTGGGAGGTCGTCCGCAGCGTCGTGATCCCGTACACAAGGGTCGGCGTGATCGGCGGCGTGATGCTGGCGCTGGGCCGCGCGCTCGGCGAGACCATGGCCGTGACCTTCATCATCGGCAACTCGTTCCGGATCTCGTCCTCGATCTTTGCCCCGGGCACGACGATCTCGGCCGCGATCGCCTCCGAATTCCAGGAGAGCGACGGCCTGCACCAGTCGAGCCTGATCCTGCTCGGCCTGCTTCTGTTCGTCCTCACCTTCTTCGTGCTGGCGAGCGCCCGGCTGATGCTGGCGCGACTCGAAGCCAAGGCCGGAAAGTAAAGGGCGGGGAATAACCCATGTCGAGCGTCGAGATGTCCACCGTCGATACGCCGGTCAATCCAATCAATCCGATCTATGCGCGCCGTCGCCGCAAGGACATCGTCGTCCGTGGCCTGTGCATCGCCGCCGCGGCCTTCGGCGTCACCTGGCTGGCACTGATCCTGTTCACGCTGTTCTACAACGGCCTCGCGGGCCTGAGCCTTCAGGTCTTCACCGCCGACACGCCGCCGCCCGGCGCCAGCGAGGGGGGCCTGCGCAACGCCATCGTCGGCTCGGTGATGATGACCATCATCGGCGTCGGCATCGGCGCGCCGCTCGGCCTGTTCGCCGGCACCTACCTCGCCGAATACGGCCGCAACGACCGGCTGACTTCGGTGATCCGCTTCATCAACGACATCCTGCTGTCGGCGCCGTCGATCATCATCGGTCTCTTCATCTATGGCGCCGTGGTGGTGCCGATGGGCGGCTTCTCGGCCATCGCAGGCGCCCTGGCGCTGGCGGTCATCGTCATCCCCGTCGTGCTGCGCACCACCGAGGACATGCTGCTGCTGGTGCCCAACCCGCTGCGCGAGGCAGCCTCGGCGCTCGGCTTGCCGCGCTCCCTGGTGATCCGCCGCATCGCCTACCGCGCGGCGCGTTCCGGCCTGATCACCGGCGTGCTGCTGGCCACCGCCCGCGTCGCCGGCGAGACCGCACCGCTGTTGTTCACCGCGCTGTCGAACCAGTTCTGGAGCCTCAACCTCTCCAAGACGATGGCGAACCTGCCCGTCACCATCAACAACTTCGTCCAGAGCCCGTATGCCTATTGGAAGCAGCTGGCCTGGAGCGGAGCCCTTCTCATCACTCTGGCCGTGCTCGCGTTGAACGTCGGTGCACGCATTCTCGGCGCCGAGAGGAAAACGAAATGACCGAACTGTCCGTCTCCGTCAGTCAGCCCGCTCACGCCCTTCACGGCCAGCCGCTCCCCGAGGCGCCGGCCAAGGTGACCGCGCGCAACCTGAACTTCTATTACGGCGATCACCATGCGCTGAAGAACATCAACCTGACGCTCGGCACCAACCGTGTCACGGCGTTCATCGGCCCGTCCGGCTGCGGCAAGTCCACGCTGCTGCGCATCTTCAACCGGATGTACGACCTCTATCCGGGCCAGCGCGCCACCGGCCAGCTGATGCTGGACAACACCAACATCCTCGACCCCAAGCTCGACCTCAACCTGCTGCGTGCGCGGGTCGGCATGGTGTTCCAGAAGCCGACGCCGTTCCCGATGACGATCTACGAGAACATCGCCTTCGGCATCCGCCTCTACGAGAAGATCTCGAAGTCCGAGATGGACGACCGGGTCGAGAAGGCGCTGCGCGGCGGCGCGCTGTGGAACGAGGTCAAGGACAAGCTCAACGCCTCCGGCCTGTCGCTGTCCGGCGGCCAGCAGCAGCGCCTGTGCATCGCGCGCACGGTCGCCGTCCGCCCGGAGGTGATCCTGTTCGACGAGCCGTGCTCGGCGCTCGATCCGATCTCGACCGCCAAGGTCGAGGAGCTGATCCAGGAGCTTGCGGAGAACTATACGATCGCGATCGTCACCCATAACATGCAGCAGGCGGCGCGCGTGTCCGACAAGACCGCCTTCATGTATCTCGGCGAGCTGATCGAGTTCGACGAGACCAGCAAGATCTTCACCTCGCCGAGCGATCGGCGGACCCAGGACTACATCACCGGCCGGTTCGGCTGACGCCGACAGCATTCTTCAGGAGATCATCATGGCCAGTGAACATACCGCCAAGGCGTTCGACAGCGATCTGCAGGACCTGACCCGGCTGGTGTCGGAGATGGGCGGCCTCGCCGAGCGGCTGATCGTCGATTCCGTCGACGCGCTGGTGCGGCGCGACGTGGCGCTCGGCCAGAAGGTGGTCGCCGCCGACGTCGAGGTCGACAAGCTGCAGCGCATCATCGAGGAGCGCGCAGTGCTGACGATCGCCCGCCGCCAGCCGATGGCGGTGGATTTGCGCGAGATCGTCGGCGCGATGCGCGTGGCGACCGATCTGGAACGGATTGGCGACCTTGCCAAGAACATCGGCAAGCGCGTCGCGGCGCTGGAGAGCGACTTCCATCCGCTGAAGCTGATCCGCGGCCTGGAGCACATGACCGACCTGGTGCAGTCGCAGGTCAAGACGGTGCTGGACGCCTATGCCGCGCACGACCTGCCGGCGGCGATGACGGTCTGGAAGGGCGACGAGGAGGTCGATGCGATCTGCACTTCGCTGTTCCGCGAGCTCCTGACCTATATGATGGAAGATCCGCGCAACATCTCGTTCTGCATCCACCTGATGTTCTGCGCCAAGAACATCGAGCGGATGGGCGACCACGCCACCAACATCGCCGAGACCGTGTTCTATATGATCGAGGGCCAGCAGATCATGGACAAGCGCCCGAAGGGCGACATGACCAGCTTCGCAGCCACGATCCCCGGCAACTGAGAAAGACGATTCCATCATGGGCGCGCGAATTCTGGTGGTTGAGGACGAGGAGGCGCTGACGACGCTGCTGCGCTACAACCTCGAGGCCGAAGGCTACGAGGTCGAGACCGTGGCGCGCGGCGACGAGGCCGACACGCGGCTGAAGGAGCGCGTTCCCGACCTCGTCGTGCTCGACTGGATGCTGCCGGGACTCTCCGGCATCGAGCTGTGCCGCCGCCTGCGGGCGCGGTCCGAGACCAAGCAGCTGCCGATCATCATGCTCACCGCGCGCGGTGAGGAGAGCGAGCGGGTGCGGGGGCTTGCCACTGGCGCCGACGACTACATCGTCAAGCCGTTCTCGGTGCCGGAGCTCCTGGCGCGCGTGAAGGGCCTGTTGCGGCGTGCCAGCCCGGAGCGGCTGGCGACCGTGCTGTCCTACGGCGACATCGAGCTCGACCGTGAGAAGCGCCGCGTCGCACGCTCGGGCCGGCCGATCGATCTCGGCCCGACCGAGTATCGGCTGCTGGAATTCTTCCTGGAGCATCCCGGCCGCGTGTTCAGCCGCGAGCAGTTGCTCGACAGCGTCTGGGGCCGCGACATCTATATCGACGAACGCACCGTGGACGTGCACATCGGCCGGCTGCGCAAGCTGCTCAATCCGGGCCGCGAGCAGGATCCGATCCGCACCGTGCGCGGCGCGGGTTACGCGCTGGACGACCGGTTCGCCAAGAGCGAGCAGGCGTAAGGGACGACCTGGCGGAGGTTGGAGCAGGCGTGAGACGCGAGTGGGCCGGAATAAGGACATCGCGGTCCGCTTTCCGCCACGCCGCCGCCGTCTTGATCGTGCCTGCTTGGCGGCCGATGTTCCGGTCTCAGCGAACGCCCTTGATCAAGACCATCCTCATAAGTTTCGCCGTTCTGCTCGGCAGCGTCGCGGGCGCCGCGGCCGCCGAGCTCGAGGACGCCGTCACCGCGGCAGGCAATGGCCAGCACGCCGCTGCCCTCAAGCGGCTCACGCCGCTGGCCGCCAGGGGCGATGCGCGGGCGCAGTTCGACCTCGGCTTCATGCACGCCTTCGGCTGGGGCCAGCCGCGCAACCCGGCCGAAGCGCTGGCCTGGTACCGCAAGGCCGCCGATCAGGGGCTTGCCGTCGCCCAGCACTATCTCGGCATCGCTTACATCAATGGCGAAGGCGTCGCGAGCAACTACGTCGAAGCCGGCCGCTGGTTCAGCCGCGCAGCGGCGCAGGGCTTCGCGCAGTCGCAGTACATGCTCGGCCTGATGATGCTCGATGGCCGGGGCGTGACCCAGGATGTCGTGCAGGGCTATGCTTGGCTGGTGATGGCCGGCCGCAACGGCGTGCGCTCGGCCGGTCGCGACGTGCAGCGGGTCAAGCTCACCGAGGCGCAGCGTGCCCAGGCGCAGGACGCGATTGCGAGCTGGAAGCCGAAATTCGAATCGGCGGACGCCGGCGTCGCCAATCCGCGCCCCGAGCAGCTGCTTGGGCTCGACCGGCACATCGGCGAGGTCGTGGACCCGACCTCCTGGCCGGCTGCGTCGATCGGCGTGGTCACCGTGGCGCAATACTCCACCGGCGGCTGGTGTACCGGCACGCTGGTCGCGCCACGCGTGGTGCTCACCGCCGCGCATTGCGTGTTCAATGGCCTCGCGCAGGTCAGCCCGGGCAATGTCCGCTTCCTCGCCGGCATGAACAAGGGCACGCCGGCAGCGACCTCCGCAGCCGAGCGGCTGATCGTGGCGCCGGATTTCGTCCCGACCCAGCACGACAGATGGTCGCTCGACCGCTCTCCGGCCGACTGGGCGCTGATCATCCTGAAGGACGCGCTGCCGTCGAAGCCGGTGGCGGTCAAGGCCATGAGCCGCGACGAGCTCGCGGCCGCGACCAAGGCCGGCACCATCTCCGAGATCGGCTATGGCCAGGAGCGGCGCTACTCGCCGACCGGCCAGCGCCATTGCAGCGCAGGGATGACCAAGGATGCCAGGCTGCTGACGGTGCACTGCCTCGCCAATTTCGGCTATTCGGGCTCGCCGATCCTCGCCGAGATCGGCGGCGAGCCGGCCGTGGTCGGGATCTTCTCGGCGTTCCATGAGGAGACCCGGCTGATGTTCGCCGCGCCCGCGAGCCAGTTCGAGGCGACAGTGCGCCGCGAGATCGCCGCGCAGAGCGCGTCGGCGCGATGAGGCGGGAGCAGGGAGGAAATGAGTTGGTCGCCGGCTGGTCAATGTTTGTGCTTGACCGGATAGCGTCTTGCCAAGGGGAGGAGGTCGATCCGGTTCAAGCGAGCCGCGCCGATTGATTTCGGGGTGATTTGGCCGCGGGAGCGCGAGCCTTGCCTTTTGGCGCGGCTCTTGCTCTCCTGTCCCAGTATGACGATTTTGCCAATTGATCATCCCCGGCCTGCCGCCGCGCTCGCGGCCCGGCTCCGCACCGACGGCGGCCGGAACCTCGTGATGCTGGCCGGCCTCGTGCTGGCCAACGCGCTCGCCTGGGCGTGGGCCTTTGCGCTCTATGCCGAACGGCCCGCCATCGTCGGCACCGCGCTGCTGGCCTGGCTGCTCGGTCTGCGCCACGCCGTCGACGCGGATCACATCGCGGCGATCGACAATGTGGTGCGCAAGCTGGTGCAGGATGGTGACCGGCCGCGCGCCGCGGGACTCTACTTCGCGCTCGGCCATTCGAGCGTCGTCGTGATCGCCACCATCGTGGTGAGCCTCGTGGCCGGCGCCGACCTGTTGAGCGAGGACAGCACGATCCGGGCGATCGGTGGAGCCATCGGCACGTCGGTCTCGGCAGGGTTCCTGCTGCTGATCGCCGTCGCCAACCTGATCCTGTTCGTGAACCTCTGGCGCCGCCCGTCTCATCCCCATCCCGGCAGCGAAGCGGCCGGTGAGGTGGGGCGCGGCTTGCTCATTCGTCTGCTGCGGCCCGTGCTCCGAATCGTCTCGCGCGCCTGGCACATGTACCCGCTCGGCTTCCTGTTCGGCCTCGGCTTCGACACCGCCAGCGAGATCGGTCTGCTCAGCCTCTCCGCCACCGAGGCGGCGCGTGGCGCGAGCCTGGCCCATGTGCTTGTGTTCCCCGCTCTGTTCGCCGCGGCGATGGCCACCGTCGACACCGCCGACAGCATGCTGATGGTCGGCGCCTATCGCTGGGCGCTCACCGATCCCGCGCGCAAGCGGCGCTACAATCTGGTGATCACCGGCGTCTCGGTTGCAATTGCGCTGGTGATCGGCGGCGTCGAGGCGGTCGCGCTGCTGGCTCCGCGACTTGGCTTCTCTGGAGGCTGGGCCGATGTCGTGGCTGCCCTCGGGGACGACCTCGGCAATCTCGGTCTCTTGGCCATCGGTCTGTTCGGCCTGATCTGGGTGGGCGCCGTGCTGCTCGGCCGCCGCTCCAGTAGTACCGCGGATACGTCGGGCGGTGAGCTTGCCACCGTTCGCGCCGGGGCGCTAAACCCGACGGCGAAGTAGGGCGGAACGCACGGGTACGGATCATGGCCGGCGCGGAGAACATGACCAGGATGCTGTGGCTGCAGGGTGCGAGCTGCGGCGGCTGCACCATGTCGATCCTGGAAAGCGGTGCGTCCGGCTGGTTCGACGAGCTGCGCCAATCCGGCATCGACCTGATCTGGCATCCCTCCGTCAGCGAGGAGACCGGTGACGAGGTGGTCGAGCTGCTGGAGGCGATCCGCGACGGCCGCGAGCGGCTCGATCTCCTGGTGCTCGAAGGCTCGGTCGCGCGCGGGCCGCATCTGAGCGGCCGCTTCAACATGCTCGCCGGCACCAACCGCTCGATCTATCACTGGCTGCTCGACCTCGCCCCGCTCGCCGATTTCGTGGTCGCGGTCGGCAGCTGCGCCGCCTATGGCGGTATTCCCGCCGCCGGCATCAACCCGACCGATGCAGTAGGCTTGCAGTTCGAAGGCAGCGATGCCGGCGGCGCGCTCGGCGCCGGATTTCGCTCGAAGCGCGGGCTGCCGGTGATCAACATCGCCGGATGCGCGCCGCATCCGGGCTGGATGATGGAAAGTCTGTTGGCGCTCACATCGGGCGACCTGACCGCCGACGGCCTCGACGCGGTCGGCCGACCGACCTTCATCGCCAACCACCTCGCGCACCATGGCTGCTCGCGCAACGAGTTCTACGAGTTCAAGGCGAGCGCGGAGACCATGTCGGAGCGCGGCTGTCTGATGGAGCATCTCGGCTGCCGCGCGACGCAGGCGGTCGGCGACTGCAATCAACGCTCGTGGAACGGTGGCGGCTCCTGCACCAAGGGCGGCTACGCCTGCATCGCCTGTACCTCGCCGGGCTTCGAGAGCGCGCAGAACTATCTGCAGACCGCCAAGCTCGCCGGCATTCCCGTGGGGCTTCCGACCGACATGCCCAAGGCGTGGTTCGTCGCGCTCGCCGCGCTGTCGAAATCGGCGACACCGCGCCGCGTTCGCGTCAACGCCACCGCTGACCACGTCGTGGTGCCGCCGGGCCGGTCCGGCGACAAGCGCAGCTCATGACGCGGATCACGGTCGGTCCGTTCAATCGCGTCGAGGGAGACCTCGAGGTCCGCCTCGACATCGAGAGCGGCCGCGTCGCGCGCGCCGAGGTGACGGCGCCGCTTTATCGCGGTTTCGAGCAGATCCTGGAAGGACGGCCGCCGCTCGACGCCCTGGTCATCGCGCCGCGCATCTGCGGCATCTGCTCGGTCTCGCAGTCGATCGCCGCCGCAGCCGCGCTGCGTCAGGCGATGGGCGTGGTGACCGCGCCCAACGGCGTGCTCGCGACCAACATCGCGCACGCGGCCGAGAATGCCGCGGATCATCTCACCCACTTCTACATCTTCTTCATGCCCGACTTCGCCCGCGAGGCCTACGCGTCCCACGCGTGGCATGGCGCGGCCGCCGAGCGCTTTACTGCGACGAAGGGATCGGCGGCGCGTGACGCATTGCCGGCGCGGGCGCGGCTGTTGGAGATCATGGGCGTGATCGCCGGCAAATGGCCGCACAGCCTCGCGTTCCAACCGGGTGGCACGACGCGTGCGGTCGAGCTTGGCGAGCGCATCCGGCTCAACGCGATCGCGGCCTCGTTTCGCGGTTTTCTCGAACGCGTGGTGTTTGCGGACAAGCTCGAACACGTGCTCGCGCTGGCGACGCCGAACGAGCTCGATCGTTGGCGGGAGGGACGTAGCGGCGACTTCGCGCAGTTCCTGCGCATCGCCGATGCACTCGATCTGGCGCATCTTGGAGCGGGTCCCGGCCTGCTGATGAGCTTCGGGGCGTATCACGATGCTGACGGCGCCCGCTTCCGCGCCGGGCTTCGCACCAGCGATGGAAGGGTCGAGGCTCTGCCATCGGACCGGATCACGGAGGACGTGTCGCACGCCTGGATGCGCGAGAGCTCGCTTGATCCGGCCGAGAGCCGCACCGAGCCCGATGCCGACAAGGCCGACGCCTATAGCTGGTGCAAGGCGCCGCGGCTTGCGGGACAGCCTGTCGAAGTCGGTGCGCTGGCGCGGCAGGCCGTTGACGGCCAGACGCTGATCAGCGCGCTCGTGTCCGAGAGCGGAAGCAACGTCCGCAACCGCGTCATCGCTCGCCTGATCGAGACGGCGCAGCTCGCGGTCTCGATCGAAGGCTGGATCAAGGCGCTGCGATTGAGCGAGCCGTTCTGCGAGACCTGCGGCGAAGCGGCCGACGGCAACTACGTCGGCCTCGTCGAAGCCGCGCGCGGCAGCCTCGGTCATTGGCTCGCGGTGCGCTCCGGCAGCATCGCGCGCTATCAGATCATCGCGCCGACCAGCTGGAACTTCTCACCGCGCGATGCGGATGGGGTCGCCGGTCCGCTGGAGCAGGCGCTGGTCGGCACCACGGTCGGAGATGCCGGCGCGCGCGCCGTCAGCATCCAGCATGTCGTCAGATCCTTCGACCCTTGCATGGTCTGCACCGCGCATTGAGCGCGCCGTACGCGAGCGGAAACCAGCTTGCCGGGTGCAAAGCGCTTGATTTCCGATTGTCACGCGAGATCACGGTCTGAGCTGGAGACCGCGCCAAGCTTCCAACTCCAAGCATCTGGAATCATTATGATTCAAAATCAGCTTGGGCGCTGGCCTGCTTCTTGCTGTCCCCCTCTGTCAGATAGCGACCACAACGGTTGCCAAGGTGATGACAGGGGGAGGACTCATGGGCGCGGAAACTTTCTATAGCGTGATCAGGCGCCAGGGCATCACGCGGCGCAGCTTCCACAAATTCTGCAGCCTCACGGCGACGAGTCTCGGACTGGGCCCGCTCGCGGCCACGCGGATCGCCAATGCGCTGGAGGCCAAGCCGCGCACGCCGGTCATCTGGATGCACGGGCTCGAATGCACCTGCTGCTCCGAGAGCTTCATCCGCTCCGCGCACCCGCTGGTGAAGGACGCCGTGCTGTCGATGATCTCGCTCGACTATGACGACACGATCATGGCGGCGGCCGGCCACCAGGCCGAAGCCATCCTGGAAGAGACGCGAGCGAAGTACAAAGGACAATACATTCTCGCGGTGGAGGGCAACCCGCCGCTCAACGAAGGCGGCATGTTCTGCATCGATGGCGGCAAACCGTTCGTCGAGAAGCTGAAGATGATGGCCGAGGACGCCATGGCGATTATCGCCTGGGGCGCTTGCGCCTCGTGGGGCTGCGTGCAGGCGGCGAAGCCGAACCCGACGCAGGCCACCCCGATCGACAAGGTGATCACCAACAAGCCGATCATCAAGGTGCCGGGGTGCCCGCCGATCGCAGAGGTCATGACGGGTGTCGTCACGTTCATCACCACCTTCGGCAAGCTGCCGGAGCTCGACCGCCAGGGCCGGCCGAAGATGTTCTACTCGCAGCGCATCCACGACAAATGCTATCGCCGGCCGCATTTCGACGCCGGTCAGTTCGTCGAGGAATGGGACGACGAGGCCGCGCGCAAGGGCTACTGTCTCTACAAGATGGGCTGCAAGGGCCCGACGACCTACAATGCCTGCTCGACGGTGCGCTGGAATGGCGGCGTGTCGTTCCCCATCCAGTCCGGTCACGGCTGCATCGGCTGCTCAGAGGACGGCTTCTGGGACAAGGGCTCGTTCTACGACCGCCTCACCAACATCAAGCAGTTCGGCATCGAGCGCAACGCCGACGAGGTCGGCATGGTGGCTGCGGGTACGGTCGGCGCGGCAGTCGCAGCGCATGCGGCGGTCACTGCGGTCAAGCGGCTCGCGACCAAGCGCGACGACACCAAGCAAGATCATTAATTGGATTCAGGGCAGGTTACGATGGGCATCCAGACACCCAACGGCTTCAATCTCGACAATTCCGGCAAGCGCATCGTCGTCGATCCGGTCACCCGCATCGAGGGACACATGCGGGTTGAGGTCAATGTCGATTCCGACAACGTCATCCGCAACGCGGTTTCTACCGGAACGATGTGGCGCGGCATCGAGGTGATTCTCAGGAACCGCGATCCGCGCGATGCCTGGGCGTTCACCGAGCGGATCTGCGGCGTGTGCACCGGAACGCACGCCCTCACATCGGTGCGCGCGGTCGAGAACGCGCTCGGCATCACCATCCCGGAGAATGCCAACTCGATCCGCAACCTGATGCAGCTGGCGCTGCAGGTGCACGACCACGTCGTGCACTTCTATCATCTGCACGCGCTCGACTGGGTCGACGTGGTCTCGGCACTCTCGGCTGATCCGAAGGCGACGTCGACGCTGGCGCAGTCGATCTCGAGCTGGCCGCTGTCCTCGCCGGGCTATTTCCGCGATCTGCAGACCCGCCTCAAGAAGTTCGTCGAATCCGGACAGCTTGGCCCGTTCAAGAACGGTTATTGGGGCAGCAAGGCCTACAAGCTGCCGCCCGAAGCCAACCTGATGGCCGTGGCGCACTATCTGGAGGCGCTCGATTTCCAGAAGGAAATTGTCAAGATCCACACCATCTTCGGCGGCAAGAATCCGCACCCGAACTGGCTCGTGGGCGGCGTGCCGTGTCCGATCAACATCGACGGTACCGGTGCGGTCGGCGCCATCAACATCGAGCGGCTGAATCTCGTCTCATCGATCATCGATCGTCTGATCGAATTCAACGAGCTGGTCTACCTGCCTGACGTCGCGGCGATCGGATCGTTCTACAAGGACTGGCTCTACGGCGGTGGCCTGTCCAGCAAGAGCGTCCTCGCCTATGGCGACGTGCCGGAGCATGCCAACGACTATTCGGCGAAGAGCCTGAAGCTGCCGCGAGGCGCGATCATCAACGGCAACCTGTCCGAGGTGTTTCCGGTCGATCACGCCAACCCGGACGAGATCCAGGAGTTCGTCGTTCATTCCTGGTACAAATATCCCGACGAGACCAAGGGGCTGCACCCCTGGGACGGCATCACCGAGCCGAACTACGTGCTCGGCCCCAACGCCAAGGGCACCAAGACCGACATCAAGGAGCTCGACGAGGGCGGCAAGTACTCCTGGATCAAGGCGCCGCGCTGGCGCGGGCATGCCATGGAGGTCGGTCCGCTGGCGCGCTGGGTGGTGGGCTACGCGCAGAACAAGGCGGAGTTCAAGGACCCGGTCGACAAGTTCCTCAAGGATCTCGACCTGCCTCTCACGGCATTGTTCTCCACGCTCGGCCGCACCGCGGCGCGCGCGCTGGAGTCGGTGTGGGCGGGACGCCAGATGCGCTACTTCCAGGACAAGCTGATCGCCAACATCAAGGCGGGCGACAGCTCGACGGCGAATGTCGACAAATGGAAGCCGGAGAGCTGGCCGAAGGAGGCCAAGGGCGTCGGCTTCACCGAGGCGCCGCGCGGCGCGCTGGCGCATTGGATCAAGATCAAGGACACCAAGATCGACAACTACCAGTGCGTCGTGCCAACGACCTGGAACGGCTCGCCCAGGGATCCCAAGGGCAACATCGGCGCCTTCGAGGCCTCGCTGATGAACACGCCGATGGTCAATCCCGAGCAACCGCTGGAGATCCTGCGCACGATCCATTCGTTCGATCCATGCCTGGCGTGCTCCACGCATGTCATGAGTCCGGACGGCCAGGAGCTGGCCGAGGTCAAGGTCAGGTAGGGCGGGAGGAGCGTCATGATGGATGCAGTTGCACGTCCCACGGAAGCCGAGCCAAATCTGAGCGCGATTGCGGCTGACGCCGCCGGTGAGCATGCGGTCGGTCGGCCCACGGTCTATGTCTACGAGGCGCCCGTCCGCATCTGCCATTGGGTGAATGCGTTCGCGATCCTCATCTTGATGGTCACCGGCTATTTGATCGGAACGCCGCTCCCGACGGTGTCGGGAGAGGCGTCGGCGAACTTCGTGATGGGTTACATCCGCTTCGCCCATTTCGCAGCCGGGCAGGTGCTGGCGGTGTTCTTCCTCGCCCGCATTCTCTGGGCGTTCGTCGGCAATCACCACTCGCGGCAGATCTTCTACATTCCGGTGCATCGCAAGCAGTTCTGGAAGGAAGTGCTGCACGAGATTCGCTGGTACGCGTTCCTGGAACGCGAGCCGAAGATGTATGTCGGTCACAACCCGCTGGCGCAGACGGCCATGTTCACCGGGTTCACGGTGTTCGTCGCCTTCATGATCGTCACCGGCTTTGCGCTCTATTCGGAGGGCACGGGCATCGACAGCTGGCAGCACAAATTGTTCGGCTGGGTGTTTGCGATTTGGCCGAACAGCCAGGACGTCCACACCTGGCATCACCTTGGCATGTGGGCGCTGGTGATGTTCGTGATGGTGCACGTCTATGCAGCGATCCGCGAGGACATCATGTCCCGCCAGAGCATCATCTCGTCGATGATATCGGGCGAGCGGCAGTTCCGCGAATGAAAGGAAGCGCCGAGATGGCCGACGACGCGAAGCTTGACCGCATCCTGGTGCTCGGCATCGGCAATATCCTGTGGGCGGATGAAGGTTTCGGCGTGCGCGTGGTGGAGGAGTTTCACCGCCGCTACACCGTGCCCGACAACGTCACGATTCTCGATGGCGGCACGCAAGGGCTCTATCTCGTCAACTACGTCGAGGAGGCCCAAGGACTGATCGTGTTCGATGCCATCGACTATGGCCTTGTGCCGGGCGAGCTCAAGCTCGTCCGCGACGAGGAAGTGCCGCGCTTCACGGGCGCCAAGAAGATGAGCCTGCACCAGACGGGCTTTCAAGAGGTGCTGAGCGCGGCCGATCTGCTCGGCCGCTATCCGCAACGCCTCGCGCTGATCGGCTGCCAGCCGCTCGACCTCGAGGATTGGGGCGGACCGCTCACCCCTCCGGTGCGCGCGCAGATCGCTCCCGCGATCGAGCTGGCCAACGCCGTGCTGGCCGAATGGGGCATCTCGGCGGCTTTGCGACCCGAGCCGCTCGCCGGCGACGAACGCCTGCTCGCCAACGACATCGATCATCACAGCTACGAGATGCGGGCGGACGCGGCAGAGTGAAGCGCCGGCCGCCGCGAGGGAGAGTGACATGTGTCTGGGTCTGCCGATGACGATCGTGGAGACCGACGGCGTCTCGGCGCTGTGCAGCTTCGATGGCGAGCAACGCCGCGTCTCGGTGCTGCTGCTGTCTGATCCACCGGTCGGCGCAAAGGTTCTGGTCTATCTCGACAACGCCGTCCGCGTTCTCGACGACGAGGAAGCCCGGCTGATCAGCGAGGCGCTGCGGGGGCTGCACGCAGCGATGAATGGTGAAAACTGCGACGATTTTTTCGCGGACCTGATCGGACGCGAGCCGCAGCTGCCGGAGCATCTGCGCTAGCGCAGTGCCCCCGCACCAGCCTGAAAACAAGATTGCCATGAGTAAAGAAAGTTGGCAGCATGCCTCTGCAAAGTTCCTTGGCAAGGCGCTTCGCGCTGCCTCGGGCATCAAAAAATGCTTATCGTTTTCAATAACTTGAAAATGGATCCGCTGAGACGGCATCTGGCACGTTGATTGCTGACCATCCAGAACACGTCAACGAAAACTGGTCAGGGGGAGACGTCGATGGAGATGCTGCAGCGTGAGCCCGCGCGCAGGCGAAACGGATTGCCGGAAGTCGATGCCTCGACGGTCGACGACTTCCTTCACGACGCGCATGGCGCTGGCGCAATTGCCGTGCTGCTGTCAGCCGGGGACCCTGCGCGATTTCCCGAAGCGCTCGATGTGGCGATCGTGCTGCCGGAGCTGATCACGGCGTTTCAGGGGCGGCTGCGCGGTGCGGTCATTGCGCGCGACGCGGAGGCCGAGCTCGGGACGCGGTTCGGTGTTCGTGTGCAGCCCAGTCTGATCCTCTGCCGCGGGACCGATACGCTCGGACTGATCGCGAAGATCCAGGACTGGTCCGTCTATGTCGACCGCATCTCGCGCCTGATCGATCGCCCGGCAGGCGCGACTGCGTCGGTGGTCGCCAGCATCCTTCCATCACATCAGCCTTCAGGAGTTGACCGATGAAGCCCGGATTCTGGATCGCGCCCGAAGGTGCGGAGCAGCCGGTCAGCGTGTTTCCGATCGGGGAAGAGGCGCTCGAGGCGCAGTACAAGGGGCTGACGGCCTCGGGCGCGCTGGCGAAGCTTGCCTCGCTGGATTCGGAGGCGCTCGCGCGCAGCTGTCCGCGCGCGGTCGAGCTGCTGTCGACGATCGCATCAGCCGTCGCAGCGCAGACCGCCGATGCGCCGACCCAGCTGTTCCGGCTTGCCGGTCTCAACGACCTCGAACGCCGTCTGATCGACGACGTGCTCGGAGAAGGCGAGGTTGCCGGCGTGGTGGCGCTGCCCGACGGCTCGCTCGCGCAGATCCAGGAATCCGTGCTCGCAGGCATCTGGCGTGTCAGGCTCGAGCGTGACGAGAGCCATGACTACATCGAGGTCGGCGCCGTGCCCGAGATCGTCGCGCGCGCCGCGGTCGATCTGACGGCTGACGACGTCGTGATCGGGCCAGCGCCCGAGGGCACGATGAATGCGATGCCGGTGCTGGCGGAGATTCGCGAGCGCGCGCTGTCCTGGCGTCCTGGCCAGCGCTCGCAGACCATCAACTTCACCTTGCTGCCGATGAGCCCAGCCGACATGAGCTTCCTGCAGGAGACGCTCGGCAACGGGCCGATCCAGCTGATGTCGCGCGGCTATGGCACCTGCCGTGTGCTCGCGACCGGCGTGCGCCATGTCTGGTCGGTGCAGTTCTTCAACGCCATGGACACGATCATCCTGGACACGCTTGAGGTCGGCGGCGTGCCGGTGGTCGCGCTTGCTGCGCCCGAGGATTTCGAGGACTCGGCCGAGCGTCTCAGGCAGATCATCGAGGCCTATTTCACATGAGCGGCGGCTTCGAGAATTTCGGCGTTCGCGGCGATCTCGCCGATGACGTATCGCTGGAATGCGGCATCTGCTGGACGCGCTACAATCCCGCCGAGGGCGACAGCGTTGCGCAGGTTCCGCCGGGCACGCCGTTCTCGGTGCTGCCCGAGGATTGGCACTGCCCGAACTGCGACGCGCCGAAGGCCAAGTTCATGGTGGTCGAGCCATGAGCGCAGCCGCGGCCGGGCATGGAACGGACGAGCTCGCGCCGGCCGCGTGGGGCGAGCGCCTCGCCGGGGTCTTTCGTGAGATCGGCGACCGGGCGGTGCGCGAGCTGCCGATCTATCATGATGCGCTCGAGGTCGAGGCCATCGGCTTCACCAAAGTCCATGAGCGGACGATCGGCATCATCGTCACACCCTGGTTCATGAATGTGGTCACTCCGGTCGGGCAGGGCGATGTCGGATCGACCATCAAGATCGCGCTGCCCGCCGGCTGGTTCGAATTCACGATCGGTGATGTTGCCGGGGGCGGACGTATCGCCAGTTGCTCGCTGTTCTCGCCGATGTCCGAGTTCGAGGACATGGCGGCTGCGCGGGTCGCAGCCGAGGCCGCTCTGGCGGTGATGCTGGCCGCTCCCGAAGACGAAGCCAACGCCGCGCAGGCATCGCGTGCCGTCGATCGCCGCGCCTTCCTGCGCGGCACCTTCTCGGAGCGTCGCCCATGACGCTCGCCTTCCGCAATCGCATCGACCTGACGCTGTCGGTCACCGATGAGCGGATCACGCGCGTCGACATCCAGCCACGCACGCGGCCGCCGCTGGGCCGGCTGGCCGCCGGCAAGCCAGCCGAGATGCTGCTGGCAGGGCTGCCGCGGCTGTTCTCGCTGTGCGCTGGGGCGCATCAGGTTGCGCTGCTGACGGCAATCGAAGCTGCGCGCGGTGAGCAGGCGGCCCCATTGACCCGCCATCGGCGCATCAAGGCCGTGCTTGCGGAGCGTCTCGCCGAGCTGTTGCGTGGGCTGCTGCTCGGGACGATGGCCGGGGACCGCGCCGTGCTGTCCCTGGCGCAGCGGCTGTTACAGGCGGTCAGCTCGCTGCAGGCTGATCGTCCCGACAAGGCGCCGGGGCAGTCCCGCTCGGAAACCTTGTCACAGATCAAGATGGCGCTGGACGAACTGGGGATAGGCTCCACACTGGAGATCGTTGCGCCGGGAACTCCAGTCGCAAGGCTGATGGCGGCGGCCCGCAAGGCTGCCGAAGAGGGAGGATGGAGGCACATGCCATCGGTGCATGGCGTCCTGTCGGCCGCAGACGATCGCGCCGTCGTCACCCGGTTGATGGACGAGGGGGCCGCGTTCGCCGACGCGCCTGAGCTCGATGGCCGTATTCCCGAGACAGGTGTCTGGGCGCGGCATGCGCGCAGCCGGCTGCCCGCTGGTCCGGCCGAGCGACTGTCGGCCAGGATCGCAGAGTTGGCCGTGCTGATACGATGGATGGAGCACGGTGAGACGGATGACGACGCCTGCGAAGAGGACCTTGTCGCGGGCTACACGCTCGGTCCACGCCGTGGCGCCGCTGCGGTCGAATGCGCGCGCGGGCGGCTGCATCATGTTGTCGAGCTGGATACGCAAGGGCAGATCTCACGATTCGAGTATCTCGCGCCGACGGAGTGGAACTTCCATCCGCGCGGACCGGTCGCGACCAGCCTCACCGGCGCCGTGCTGCGCGGCGCCGAGGACCGGGATGCTGTGCACGGTATGGTCGGATCGTTCGATCCCTGTGTCGGCTTCAGCCTGACGGTGCAGGAGCTGGCCGATGCATGAGATGGCGCTGTGCGAGGGCATTGTCGAGATCGTCGAGGCCGAGGCGCGCAAGGGCACGTTCTCCAAGGTGAAGACGGTGTGGCTCGAAATCGGCGCGCTCAGCCATGTCGCGCCGGAGGCGCTGCGGTTCTGCTTCGAGGCGGTCACCACCAACACGATTGCGCGCGGCGCGGCGCTCGAGATCATCGAACAGAAGGGCACGGCCTGGTGTCTCGGCTGCTCGCGCAGCGTCGAGATCAGCCAGCGCTACGATGCCTGCCCCGAATGCGGCAGCCATCAGCTGCAGGTGACGGGCGGCGAGGACATGCGGGTCAAGGAGCTGGAGGTCGAGTGATGTGTACGGTGTGCGGCTGCGGCGACGGCAAATCCGCGATCGAAGCGGGCGATCATCATCATGATCACAGTGATCACGATCATCATCATGCCCACGGACATGATCACGGACATGATCATGCCGGGCATCATCACCATCACGGCCATCACCACCATGATCATGACCATGACCATGGCCACCACCATCACCACGGTGATCATGCGCATGATCACCATCACGCCCATGGCACTGCCGATCACATCGACTGCGCGGCCAATCCGGCGGGGCAGGAGATCGCCGGGCTGTCGAGCGGGCGCATCATCCAGATCGAGCGCGACATTCTCGGCAAGAACAACCGCCTCGCCGCGGAGAACCGCGCGCGCTTCGCGGCGCAGGATGTGCTGGCCTTCAACTTCGTCTCCAGCCCGGGCGCGGGCAAGACATCGGTGCTCGTGCGCGCCGTCTCCGATCTGAAGCAGAGCCGCCCGGTTGCGGTGATCGAGGGCGATCAGCAGACCTCGAACGATGCCGAGCGCATCCGCGCGACGGGCGTGCCGGCGATCCAGATCAACACTGGCAAGGGCTGCCATCTCGATGCGGCCATGGTCGGCGAGGCCTATGGCCGGCTGCCGTCGCTGCGCGGCGGTCTCCTGTTCATCGAGAATGTCGGCAATCTCGTTTGCCCGGCCGCATTCGATCTCGGCGAGGCCTGCAAGATCGTGGTGTTCTCGACCACCGAGGGCGAGGACAAGCCGCTCAAATATCCCGACATGTTCGCGGCGTCAGCCTTGATGCTGATCAACAAGATCGATCTCGCGCCGGTGCTCGACTTCGATCTGGCGCAGACGGTCGAATATGCCCGCCGCGTCAATCCCAGAATTGAGGTGTTGACGATCTCGGCCAAGACCGGCGAAGGCTTCTCCGCCTTCTATGCCTGGATCCGCAAACAGGCAGACCGCATGCGAGCGAGCGCGTTGGGCGCGGTGCAGGGATGAGCACGGCCGGCCCGACATTGGCGGCGGATCGCACGCGCCTCCGGCTCCGCGTTCGCGGCGCCGTGCAGGGCGTCGGCTTCCGCCCCTATGTGCATGGGCTCGCGACGCGACACCGCCTCGGCGGCTTCGTCGTCAACGACGCTGATGGCGTCGTCATCGAGGTCGAGGGCGAGAACGTCGTGTCGTTCGTCGAGGCGCTGCCGCGGCAGGCGCCGCCCTTGGCCCGCATCGACGACATCGCCGTCGAAACGATCGCAACCGAGGCCAGCGCGGATTTTCGCATCGGCGAGAGCGTCGGTGGCCGGGTGACCACCCGCATCGTGCCGGATGCCGCGACCTGTCCGGCCTGTCTGTCGGAGCTGTTCGATCCCGACAGCCGCTTCCACCTCTATCCCTTCGTCAACTGCACCCATTGCGGTCCGCGGTTCACGATCGCCGAGCGCCTGCCTTACGATCGTCGGACTACGGCGATGAAGCGGTTCCCGTTGTGCGGGGCCTGTCGCGTGGACTATGAGGATCAGAGTGGGCGGCGCTTCCATGCCGAGGCGATCTCCTGCCCGGACTGCGGACCGCGTCTCAGCCACGAGATCCGCGACATCGCGGCGGCGCTGGCAGATGGTGGGATCGTCGCGATCAAGGGCCTCGGCGGCTATCAGCTGCTGTGCGATGCGCGCGACGAGCGCGCCGTCCAGCGGCTGCGCGCACGCAAGCAGCGCGACGGCAAGCCATTTGCCGTGATGCTGGCGTCGGGCGATGCAGCGACCGAGATTGCCGAGCTTGATGACGTCGAGCGTAGGGTGCTGGAGCAGGTGGCGCGGCCGATCGTTCTGGTGCGTTCGCGCCAGTGCCTAGCGCCATCGATTGCGCCCGGCCTTGCCAAACTCGGCGTGATGCTGCCGGTCGCGCCGCTGCATCATCTGATCTTTCACGCGCTGAAAGCCTGTGGTGACGGCACTGCATGGGCGCTGGTCTGTACCAGCGCCAATCCCAGCGGCGAGCCGCTGCTGACCGACAATCGCGAGGCACTGGCCGATCTTGCTGGCATCGCGGATCTGATCGTGACGCACGACCGAGACATTGTCATCCGCGCCGACGATTCCGTCGTGGCCGTGGTAGCGGGGACGCCGCGGTTCATCCGCCGCGCACGCGGCTATGTTCCGGAGCCGATCCGGCTGCCCCGCGTCCTGCCGCCCCTCCTTGCGGTGGGGGCACAGCTGAAGGCGACGGTGACGGTGATCCGCGGCGACGAGGCGTTCGTGTCGCAGCATCTCGGCGATCTCGACACTGCGGCGGCGGTGCGCTTCTTCGAGGAGACGATCGCCCATCTCACCTCCATCCTCGACGTCACGCCGGTGGCGATCGCGCACGACCTGCATCCCGACATGGCATCGACGCGGTACGCGCAAGGGTCCGGTCTGCCGACATTCGCCGTGCAGCATCACCATGCGCATGCCGCGTCCGTGATCGCAGAGCGCGGCTTGCGGACACCTGCGCTTGCGCTGGTGCTCGACGGCTACGGTTACGGCAGCGATGGCGGCGCCTGGGGTGGTGAGCTGCTGTTGTGTGACGGTGCCAGTTTCCAACGCCTCGGCCATCTGGCGCCGCTGAAGATGCCAGGCGGCGACCGCGCCGCGCGCGAGCCGTGGCGGATGGCGGCGTCCGTGCTGCACGATCTCGGACGCGATGACGAGATCGTCATGCGCTTCCCGGGCCAGCCGCAGGCGTGCCATCTGCCGATGCTGCTCGGCCGCGCCGATGCTGCTGTCACCAGCAGCGCCGGGCGGCTGTTCGATGCCGTGGCGGGATTGCTTGGAGTCTGCGCGAAACAGAGCTTTGAAGGCGAAGCCGCGATGAAGCTCGAGGCGCTGGTGCGCACCCCCGCGGTCTTGGAGCACGGCTGGACCATCGTCGATCGCGTGCTGTCGCTGGGCCCGCTCCTTGCTCATCTGATCAACAGCAAGTTGGACGCGGTCGAGGCCGCAGGCCTGTTTCACGGCACGCTGGCTGCCGCCTGTGTCGATTGGATCGCGGCAGCGTCCCGTGCGACCGCTCTTAGCACGGTCGTACTGGGCGGCGGCTGTTTCCTCAACGCGCATTTGTCGGAGCAGATCGTGCGGGGCTGTCGCGCCGTCGGCGTCGATGCGCGGCTGCCGCGGCGGCTGCCGCCCAATGATGGTGGCCTGAGCCTTGGGCAGGCCTGGGTCGCGGGTCTGCAAGTGATCGAGCAAGAAAAGCAATCTGGAGGGATCGTCTGATGTGCCTGGCCATTCCTGCCGAGGTGATCAAGCTGCTGCCTGACGACATGGCGATCGTGTCGATCGACGGCGTCAGCAAGGAGGTCTCGGTCGCGCTGATCGAGGAGATCGCCGTCGGCGACTACGTCATTCTTCATGTCGGCCATGCGCTGACCAAGATCGATCCGGAGGAGGCGCGCGAGACGCTCGACCTGCTCCGGCAGATGGGCGCGGCGGTAACGGAGGTGGCATCATGAAATACGCCGACGAGTTTCGCGACAAGGAGCTGGCCGTCGGCCTCGCCCGTGCCATCCGCGCCAAGGCGGATCCTGCGCGGGCCTACCGCTTCATGGAGTTCTGCGGCGGCCACACCCATGCGATCGCGCGCTATGGCCTCGAGGACATGCTGCCGGACAACGTGCGCATGATCCATGGCCCCGGCTGTCCGGTCTGTGTGCTGCCGGCCGGGCGCATCGACATGGCGATCGCGCTGGCCGAGCGGCCCGAAATCATCCTGTGCGTTTATGGCGACCTGATGCGCGTCCCGGGCTCGCGCGGCTCCTCGCTGCTGAGGGCCAAGGCGCGCGGCGCCGACATCCGCATGGTCTATTCGACCCTGGATGCGATTGCGCTGGCGGAGCAGAATCCGGGCCGCGAAGTCGTGTTCTTCGCCATCGGCTTCGAGACCACAACTCCGCCCACCGCGGTGATGATCCGCGCGGCAGAGAAAAAGCAGCTCGCAAACTTCAGCGTATTCTGCAACCACGTGCTGACGCCCCCGGCGATGCGCGCGATTCTCGACAGCGATACCCCGATCGAGATCGACGGCTTCGTCGGTCCCGCCCACGTCTCGACCGTGATCGGCACCGAGCCCTATGCGCCGTTTGCGCGTGACGATGGCAAGCCGGTCGTGATCGCCGGCTTCGAGCCGCTCGACATGATGCAGGCGATCCTGATGCTGATCGAGCAGGTCAATGACGGCCGCCACGAGGTCGAGAACCAGTATCGCCGCGCCGTCAACGGCAGCGGCAACCAGCGCGCGATCAGGGAAGTGGCCGAGATCTTCGAGCTGCGCGACCAGTTCGAGTGGCGCGGCCTCGGCAGCATCCCAGCGAGCGCCTTGAAGCTGCGGCCGGCGTTCGCGCATCTCGATGCAGAACTCCGGTTCGCGATGGCGGAGCTCGTCGTTGCCGACAATCCGGCCTGCGAATGTCCCGCTATTCTGCGTGGACTGAAGAAGCCGGTGGATTGCAAGCTGTTCGGCACCGCCTGCACGCCGGAGACGCCGATCGGCTCCTGCATGGTGTCGTCGGAAGGCGCCTGCGCGGCGCATTGGACCTATGGCCGCTTTCGCGACCATCAGCGGAGGCTCGCCTCATGAGCATGCATCAGCGTCGGCTCGACCTGAAGAACGGCTGTGTCGACCTCTCGCACGGCGCCGGCGGCCGCGCGATGGCGCAGCTGATTTCGGGCCTGTTCCACGAGGCGTTCGGCAACGAATGGCTGGCGCGCGGCAACGACCAGTCGGCGTTCGACGTCGCCGCCGGCCGCATGGTAATGACGACCGACGGCTATGTCGTGTCGCCCTTGTTCTTTCCTGGCGGCAATATCGGCTCTCTCGCGGTGCACGGCACGGTCAACGACATCGCCATGGCCGGCGCGAGACCGCTGTATCTGTCGGCGAGCTTCATCATCGAGGAAGGCTTCCGCTTCGCCGATCTGAGGCTGATCGCCGACGCGATGGGCAAGGCCGCACGTGAAGCTGGCATTGCGATCATTACCGGCGATACCAAGGTGGTGGAGCGTGGCAAGGCCGACGGCGTCTTCATCTCCACCGCGGGCGTCGGTGTGCTTCCTGAAGGTCTTGACCTCTCCGCCGACAAGGCTCGCCCGGGTGATCGCGTGCTGCTGTCCGGCAGCCTCGGCGACCACGGCGTGGCCATCATGTCGAAGCGACAGAACCTGACCTTCGACACGGAGATCGTCTCCGACTCGGCGTCGCTGCACGGTCTGGTCGCCGCCATGGTCGCGGCTGGCGGCCAGGGTATCCGGCTGATGCGCGATCCGACGCGCGGCGGGCTCGCGGCGACGATGAACGAGATCGCCCAGCAGTCCAATCTCGGTTTCCGGCTGCAGGAAGAGGCCATTCCGGTGAAACCGGCGGTCGCCGCGGCCTGCGAACTGCTCGGGCTCGATCCGCTGCACGTCGCCAACGAAGGCAAGCTGGTTGCGGTGGTCGCCCCCGAAGCAGCGGCAGCCGTGCTCGCTGTGATGAAGGCGCATCCGCTCGGACGCGACGCAGCCGACATCGGCGAAGCCGTGGCCGATGACCATCGCTTCGTCCAGATGGCGACGAGCTTCGGCGGCGGCCGCATTGTCGACTGGTTGTCGGGCGAGCAGCTGCCGCGGATCTGCTGAGACATGGGAATTCAGGGAACCATATTGGTCGTCGACGACGAAGTCCGGTCGCAGGAGGCGCTGCGCCGCGTCCTCAACCAGGACTTCGAAGTGCTGTGCGCCGGCAACACCGCCGATGCCGAGAAGCTGCTCGAAGGCGAGATCGTGCATGCGGTGATCTGCGACCAGCGCATGCCGCAGGAATCCGGCGTCAGCTTCTTGAAGCGCGTCCGCGAGATGTGGCCCGACCCTGTCCGGATGATCATTTCCGGCTATTCGGATTCCGAGGACATCATCGCCGGCCTCAACGAGGCCGGGATCTACCAGTATATTACAAAGCCCTGGCAGCCGGATCGCCTGATCGAGATCGTGCGCGAAGCGGTGCAGCTCTATCGGCTGCAGAAGGAGACCGAAACCGCCGGCGTCGACGTCAAGGCAACGCCCGATCACATCAAGAAGGTCGTCTCGGTCAAACGCGGCGCGGCGAAGAGGCTGTATGATTTCGACCGCATCGTGCATTCGGCGGCAAGCCCGATGCGCAATGTGATCGAGCTCGGCCGCCGGGCGGCGGACTACGACATCTCCGTGCTCATCACCGGCGAGTCCGGCACCGGCAAGGAGCTGCTGGCGCGCGCGATCCATTACGGCTCGGGCCGCGCCAGCAAGGCCTTCGTGGTCGAGAACTGCGGCGCGCTGCCGGACGAGTTGCTGGAGAGCGAGCTGTTCGGCTGCAAGAAGGGCGCCTTCACCGGCGCCTATCAGGACCGCATCGGCCTGTTCGAGGTCGCCGACGGCGGCACCATCTTCCTCGACGAGATCGGCGAGACCTCGCCGGCGTTCCAGGTCAAACTTCTGCGCGTGCTGCAGGAGAGCGAGATCCGGCCGCTCGGCGCGCAGCGCGTGCGCAAGGTCGATGTCCGCGTGGTCGCCGCCACCAATCGCGACCTGGAAGCCGAGGTCGAGGCCGGCCGCTTCCGACGCGACCTGTATTATCGGCTCGCCGCGTTCCCGGTGCATATGCCCTCGCTGCGCGAGCGTCCCATGGACATTCCGCTGATCGCCGAGGGCGTGCTGTCCGCGGTGAAGACCTCGTTCAACCGACCGCATCTGCGGTTCGCGCCGGCGGCGCTGGAGGAGTTCTCGAAATACCACTGGCCGGGCAATGTCCGCGAGCTGCAGAACGAGATCCAGCGCATGGCCGTGCTCGCCGATGCCGACGAGCTGCGCTGCACGCCGTTCGCGGGTCGCCGCAGCGCCCGCCGCACGGCACCCGCCGCCGTCAACGGCAAGCTGAACGGCAGCGGCAGCCTCAAGGACCGGGTCGAGGATCTCGAAAAGACGATCATTGTCAGCTGCCTCGAAAAATACGAGGGTAACATCAGCCGCGTCGCGAGCGAGCTCGGCCTGTCCCGGGTCGGCCTCCGCAACAAGCTGTCGAGATACGATCTGAAGAAAAATGGCAAAGGCCACGCACTCTCCTGAATCCGGCGCCGACACGCTGCTGAAGCTGATCGCGAGCAGCAGCACGCTGGAGTTCGACAGCGAGCGCGAGGGCGTGTGGATCGAAGTGATCCGCAAGATGGACGAGGTCTATTCCGACCTGCTGCGCTACGAGGTTGACCTCGAGCACAAGAATGCGGAGCTCGAGGAGGCCCAGGCCTTCGTCACCAATGTCATCGAGTCGGTCTCTGACATTCTCGTCGTCTGCGACGCGCGGGGGCACGTGCAGCAGGCCAACTCGGCGTTCCAGCGGACGTCTGGCCGCACCCTTGACGAGATC
Organism: Bradyrhizobium sp. ORS 375; assembly: GCF_000239775.1. Taxonomy (GTDB): domain Bacteria; phylum Pseudomonadota; class Alphaproteobacteria; order Rhizobiales; family Xanthobacteraceae; genus Bradyrhizobium. The sequence goes on along the minus strand of NZ_CAFI01000156.1, from coordinate 29,466 downwards.
GCCGGACGCAACCTCGCCGAGATGATCGACCTCGATCACCGCAGCAAACTCGCGGCGCTCCTGAAGCCGCGCAGCAGCGCCGAGGTGGTCGATGGCGAGCTGCGATTTGTCGCGGATGGGGTCAGCTCCGACCTGTTCGCGATCAACAGCTCGCCGCGCCACGATCATCGCGGCCGGTTTATCGGTGTGGTGCTGACAGGCCGTCCGATCGGCGAGCTGCGTCGCGCCTACGAGGCGCTGCACAAGGCGCATCAGGAGCTGCAGCGGGCGCAGCGGCAGCTCGTCGAGCAGGAGAAGATGGCGAGCCTCGGCCGCCTCGTCGCCGGCGTCGCGCACGAGCTCAACAATCCGATCAGCTTTGTCTACGGCAACGTTCACACCTTGATGCGCTACCGGACCGCGCTGGTCGGCTACCTCGACGCGGTCCACGAGCAGCCGCTCTCCGACGAGGCCGCCGCCTTGCGCAACGACCTGCGCATCGACGCCATCCTGGAGGATTTCGGACCGCTGATCGAAGGCACGCTGGAGGGCGCGGTGCGGATCAGCGAGATCGTCAAGAACCTGCGGCGCCTGTCGTTCTCCAAGCTCGGCGAGGTCGAGCGCGTCAACATCGAGCGGCTGATCAACACGGCCGTGCTGTGGGCCGGCCGCACCAAGCAGCATCGTGTCGATATCCAGATCGAGGTCGAGCCGGATCTGTGGATCTCCGGCAATGAGGGCCAGCTGCATCAGGTGATCGTCAATCTGGTCGAGAATGCGATCGATGCGATGCGATCGACCGAGCTGCCGCGTCTCGTCGTCGCGGCCTCGCGTCAGGGCAGCGAGATTGCGTTCCGGATCACCGACAATGGTCCGGGCATCGACAAGGACCATCTCAGCCACATCTTCGAGCCGTTCTTCACGACCAAGCGCGTCGGGGAGGGGACGGGGCTCGGGCTCTGGATCAGCTACGGCATCGTCCGCGAGCATGGCGGCGAGCTGGTCGTGAGCAACGAACCCCAGGGGGGCGCCACGTTCTCATTCGCGCTGCCTGCGGCCTGAGGCGCTGGTCGTCAGGAATCCTGATCCAGTTCGGCTGCGACCTGGCCGTAGTTGAGGAGAGCCACCAGGGTCGTTCCGCCGACGACATTGCCGAGCAGGGTCGGGACGAAAAAGACGCCGACATAGTCGGCCAGCGAGGCCTCGCCCTTCAGCACGAGAAAGGCGCACTCGACCGATCCGGCTACGATGTGCGCGAATTGTCCCAGCGCGACCAGATAGGTCATGATGATGACGATGTGTGGGCGGGCGCTGCGGATCGCCGGCAACAGCCAAGCCATCAGCGCGATCAGCCAGCCGGCGAAGATGGCGCGCATGAAGGTGGTTGAGAACGGCCCGTCGATCGTGTGGCGGCTGATCTCGGTGAAGGCGTCGATGATCCGCGGTTCGAATACGTCGGTATGAGCCAGCGCAGCGGCCGCAGCCCACGTCCCCACGACATTGGCTGTCAGCACGAGACCCCACAACCGGGCGACCTGGCCGAGCGTCTTCAGATCGCGATGATGCAGCAGCGGCAGGATCGGCGTCAGCGTGTTCTCGGTGAACAGCTGCTGCCGGCCGAGCACCACGACGAGAAAGCCTGCGGTGTAGCCGAGCGGCGCGAACAGCCGTCGCACCGATTCGTCGGAAACGAAGGCGTGAAACTCGCCTTGGACGATCAGCGACAGGCTCATCGACAGGCCCGCGGCGAGGCCCGACAACAAGATCGCCCACCAGCGCCGCTCGAGCTCGCTCTCGCCTTCGGCGCGAATGGTCTCGTGGATCAGCGCCGCGTTGGGCCGGCTCTGCGCCTTGATCTCCTGCCGTTGCTGGTCCGAGACGCCCTCGATGTCAGCGGCGGGGCTGAACGTCGGTGCGGTTGCCTTGCTGCTCACGTCGGATGATCCGTCGGCTGGCGTGGGCGGCTGCCGACGCTCCTTGAAGATCCAAGATCTGGAGATGAAGATCTCGCTTTAGCCAGAACGTTCGACCGGACAGCGAAGTTCCTGATCGCCGGCGCGGCGGAGTGCGTCAGGACGGCGTTGCGACTGGCACGCGGTCGCGCTGCTTCGACAGCCGCGCCAGCAACACCGTGGCGGTTCGCGTGATGTGCTGGCGGGCGAGGTCCTCGGCCTTGTGCGCGTCGCCCGAGATCACCGCGTTGAGGATGTCCTCGTGCTGATCCCAGATCCGCCGCGGCGTCTCGTCGCGCATCAGCACCTCGCCCATCAGCCGGCGCAGATGCAGCCAATGCGGCTGGGTCGTGTCCTGGATCACCGAGTTGCCCGAGATCTCGTAGAGGAACTCGTGAAACTTCACATCCGCCTCGATCAGCTTCTCGACAGAGTGCTCGCGCTCCGCACGGCGGCCTTCCGCGATCAGCCTGGGACCTTCCTCGGCCGCGCGCTCGGCGCCGCGGGTCGCTGCGAGTCCGCAGGCGAGGCCTTCGGCGACGGCACGGATTTCATAGAGATTGCGGATGAAGTCGGTGTCGATCGGCGCGACCTCGAGCCCGCGGCCCGGCGCGTCGCGCACGAATCCCTGGTTGCGCAACAGCAGCAGTGCCTGCTGGACCGGCTGACGCGAGACGCCGAGGTCGCGCGCCAGATCGTCCTGGATCAACCGCGCGGACTCCGGCAACTCGCCGCCGACGATGTCGGAGAGGATGCGCTGGTAGACGCGCTCGGTCAGGTTCGGCTGGGCCTTCAGCGGCGGCACGCGACCTCCTGCGTCAGATCGGGAATGTCGCGTGTCCGATCCGTCATAGCGTCGTCTTTCGTCCAGCGAGCGTGCGCCGCTGCTTCGGCCTGTCGCCCTGCTGCGCTTCCAGATGATGGATGAAGACTGCCGCCGCGCGCGCAATGTGATCGCGGCTCAGCCGCTCGGCCTCGGCGCTGCGCCCCTCGATAATGGCTGCGAGAATGTCCTCATGCTCGTCCCAGACCGTCCGGGACATGCTCTGCTCCTTCTGCAGCACGTCGGACATCACCCGCTTCAGGTACGGCCAATGCGGCGCCATCGTCTCGTCGATCAGCGTGTTGCCTGAGAGGCCGCTCAGGAAGCGGTGGAAGGCGATGTCACTCTCGATTTTGCGGCTGACCAGGCCGCTTTTGACCGCCTCATGGCCGGCAGCGATATAGGCCGGGCCTTCATGCGCGGCGCGTTCGCTGGCTCGCTCGGCCGCGAGCCGAGCCGCCAGGCCTTCCAGCACGGCGCGCATCTCGTACAGGTCACGGACGAAGGCCGGGTCGAGCGGCGCCACGATGAGGCCGCGTCCTGGCGCGCTCTGCACCAGGCCGCAGCCGCGCAGCAGGATCAGCGCCTGTTGAACCGGTTGTCGCGACACGCCGTAGGCCCGCGCGAGATCATCCTGAATCAGTCGCGAGCCGGACGTCAGCACGCCGCTGACGATCTCGTCAGTGATCGCTTCGACGACCTGGTCGACCAGGGAGGGGGCAGGGTGCACGATTCGCATGGGCATCACGTTCAAGGGAACAATACCACGCCGAACGCGAAAATCCATTTGCGACGAATTCGAATTCAGAGTACGAATTCAGAAATAAGGAGCCAGGCTTCAACGGCTCCGATATTCCGGGGAGGGCGTCGGTGTCGGATCAACCGGCTCGTTCGAAGCGCGACCAATGCTGCTCGGCTCCCTCGGAGGGCAGCGTGCACTCCCGGCTCATGCCGGCGGTGCGGCGCGCGAGATTGGCGTCCATGTTCGCGTCATGCCTTGCGTTCGCGCCTGCATTGGCTGCGCCCGGAGAAGGTTTGAGCCTGTCCGATGCCTGGGTGCCGGCAGCACCCGAAGTCGGTCGCGACATTCCTCTGTCTCTCACGATCAAGAACGAGACCTCGGCGCCCGAAGCGTTGATGCGCGTGCGTTGTCCGATCGCCAATTTTTCCGAGCGCCACACCGTCGACCGCGGCGAAGGCGCACCGGCAATGCGCTCCATCCCCAATATTCCGATCGCCGCGGGCAGCACGCTGGTGCTGCTGCCGACCGCCTATCACGTGATGCTGCTGCAGACGCGGGAGCCGCTCGAGCCCGGCAAGCGCTTCACATGCACCATCGTGTTTCAGAAGGCAGGATCCATCGAAACGGAGGTCGAGGTTCGCAAGTCCCCCTGAAGCTTGTTTGTCGACTGCTGCCGTTTCGCTGCGCGGTTGGCGGAGCGGTTTTCGTTCGAACGCATCATCAAGACGGGAGTAGGAAACGATGAGGATCAACGTCAGGACAACCCTGCGGGCGGTGCTGCTGGCCAGCGCCGCCTTTGCCTGTTTCAATCTTGCCGCGCCGGCGCAGGCCGCCGACGAGATGACGCCGGAGCGCTTGCTGAATGCCGACAAGGAAGCCGGCAATTGGCTGCACCATCACAAGAATTATTCGGGCACACGCTTCTCCACGCTGAAGGAGATCAACAAGGACACCGTCAAGAACCTCAAGGTCGCCTGGACCATGCATCTCGGCGGCGTCGAGGGCGGCGGCATCTGGAGCCATGGCGGTCTCGAGGGCACGCCGATCGTCGAGAACGGCATGATCTACGTCACCGACGGCTGGGGCTCGGTCTACAAGATCGATGCGCGCGGCGGCAAAGGCCAACTGGTCTGGAAGATGGATCCGAAGACGGACCATGACTGGGCCGGCGCGATCGCCTGCTGCGGCGTCGACAACCGCGGCGTCGCGCTGTGGGGCAATCTCGTCGTCTCGCACACGCTCGACGGCCGTCTGATCGCGACCAACAAGGAAACCGGGCAAGTCGCCTGGCAGCGCCAGGTCGCCGATCCCGACAAGGGCGAGGTCATCACCGGCGCGCCGCTGATCGTAAAGAACATGGCGATCTCAGGCGTCGCGGGCGCCGAATACGGCATCCGCGGCTGGATCGCTGCGACCGATCTCGGCACGCAGAAGGAAGTCTGGCGCACCCACACCATTCCGGCCAAGGGCGAGCCCGGCAGCGAGACCTGGAAGGACAGCAACGATGCGGCTGCGGCCGGCGGCGGCTCGACCTGGGTAACCGGCACCTACGACCCGGCAACCGACACCATCATCTGGGGCGTCGGCAACCCCGGTCCGGACTGGGACAACGCCTATCGTCCGGGCGACAACCTCTACACCGACAGTTCGCTGGCGCTCGATGCCAACACCGGCAAGATCAAGTGGCACTACCAGCACACGCCGAACGATCCGTATGACTATGACAGCGTCGCCGAGAACGTCCTCGTCGACGTGCCCACGCCGAACGGACAGGTCCAGAAGCTTGCGTTGGAGGCGGACCGCAACGGCTTCGCCTATGCGATCGACCGCACCAACGGCAAGTTCCTGTGGGGCCTGCCGTTCGTGAAGAAGGTGACCTGGACCAAGGGCCTCGATCCCGAGACCGGCAAGCCGATCGAGTATGATCCGAAGAACCCGGTGCAGCGCTACAACGCGTCGGTGACGCCGCATCGCGAGAACAAGGTCGCGGACATCTGTCCCGGCAACATGGGCGGCAAGAACTGGCCGCCGACCTCGTACAATCCGGATCTGAAGCTCTGGTACATCCCGGTGATCGAGAGCTGCAATCGGATCACCGTCGAGGAGGCGACCAAGGACAAGCTGAAGCCGCGCGAGTTCTGGACCGGCGGCGGGCCGAGCCAGCCGTTCAAGATCACGGGTAGCGTGACCGCGATCGACGTCACCACCGGCAAGATCGCCGGCAAGATGGAGACGCCGTTCCCGAATCTCGGCGGCATGCTGTCGACGCCCGATCTCGTCTTCACCGGCCAGCCCTCGGGCGAGGTGATGGCGCTCGATGCCAAGACGCTGCAGAAGCTGTGGGAGTTCAACACCGGCGGCGGCGTCAACGCGCCTCCCGTGACCTTCATGGTCGACGGCAAGCAATATGTCGCAATCCTCGTCGGTCTCGGCGGCGCCTGGGACAAGTGGTTCATCGAAGCCACGCCCGAACTGAAGAAGATCCAGCCCGGCTCGATGCTCTACGTCTTCGCGCTGTAAGTCGATCAGGGAGCGGAGGCCTCGGCCTCCGCTCCTCCCGTTTTCGCGTTTGAAAAGAAGATCAGATGAAATTCAGTGCGATCACGTCCGCGGCAGCGTTGGCTTTCGTTCTTTTCTCCAGCTCGCTCGCTTCGGCTCAGTCTGCTGCGCCTACCGATCCGACCGAGGCAGGCAAGGCGGTGTTCAAGCGCGCCAACTGCGTCGGCTGCCACAAATGGCATGGCAATGGCGGCGGCGGTTATGGCGGCGATGCGCTGTCGCTGCGCAAGACCGAGCTCGACCGTCAGCACATCATCGAGACCGTCACCTGCGGACGCCCGGGGACGGGCATGCCGTATTTCGCGCGTGGCTCCTACGACACGACCAAGTGCTACGAGATGAATCGCCAGGATGTCGGCGAGCGCATGCCCCCGGAGGGCGGCACCTTCCTGCGTCCCAATGATATCGAGGCGGTCGCGGACTACGTGCTCGCGCACATCAAGGGACGGGGCGAGCCGACCTACGACGAGTGCACCGCCTTCTTCGGCAACACCTCGCGCGTCTGCGACATCTACAAGGCCCATGCGACCCAGCCTGCAAGCGAGCCATCGAGATGAAATGCTCCACCTGCATTGCGATCTTCGCGACACTGCTGCTGACCTTCGTCATGCACTCCGCCTCCGCGCAGGCCGTGCCGAGCTACGATCTCAGGGACATCACCGTCGGCATGCCGGTCGGCAACCTGCCGAACGAAGGCTATGTCAACCTCAGCTGCGCCGGGGCGCCAGACCGCAAGCTCGATGCATGGTCGGGCTGGCGCGACTGTCCGGCCGATGAGCAGGGGCGGCGCGCGGTGCGCTTCGAGTTCGATCCCGAAACCAGCCAAGACGGCACCAAGGTCGCCGGCCACCCGGTGCTGCTCACGGCTGTGATCGACGACAAGGCCACGGTGTCCGGACTCAACATCGAGACCGATCCAAAGGCGCGGCTCTACATCCGCAAGAAGGCGTTCCTGCTCGGCAACCAGGTGAAGTCGCGCTATGGCGCTGACGGTTGGGACTGCAAGGAGCTGCAGCCCACGGCGGGCGAGCAGCCGGTGGGCGGCGTTTTCCTGCGAGAGGTCTGCAAGAAGAACATCCCGGGCCGGATGCTGACGGTTGAGCGCGAGCTGTTTCGCAAGCCGGATCAGGACATCAAGAGCTTCGTCGACCAGACCCTGGTCCGAATTACCAAGCAGACGAACTGATCGAGCCATTCCGTGTATCGCCCAATGTGGCGAGGTTTGCGTGTCATGCCTGCGATCGCCGGGTGCGGAGAGTTGCCGGAGATGCAGGCGGCCGTCGGTTGCGCGGCGATGATCATCCTCTCCGGGAGAACGAGCATGAGCTGGACTGCCCCCAAGATCGTCGAAGTCCCCGTCGGCATGGAAATCAACATGTACGCCTGCGCGAGCCGGAAGGCCGAGCGCAAGAGCTGACGTGACCCGTGGCAGCGGCTTCGGTTCGTTGTCGCTGCCACGCGTCGAGACTGCAATTCACCGGCCGTAAGGGGCAGGGAGGAGCCGACAGTGAGAGATCTCTTGAACTTCGGTCAGATGCTGTCCGCTCACGCCCGCATGTCGCCGGAGCGCACCGGTGCCCGCGACCTCGAGCGCGCGATGAGCTTTGCGCTGTGGAACGAGCGCGCCTGCCGGCTGGCTAACGCGCTGCTCGGCCTCGGTCTCGCCAAGGGCGATCGCGTCGCGATCCTCGCCTACAACTGTGCCGAATGGTGCGAGATCTACGCGGCGACCGCCAAGGCCGGCTTGGTCGCGCTGCCGATCAACTTCCGCCTGACCGCGCCGGAGGTGCAGTTCATCGTCCAGAACGCCGAAGCGGCCGCCGTCATCGTCCAGGACGAACTCGTCGGTCTGGTCGAAGAGACGCGCAAGGATCTCGGTATCGCGGACGACCGCTTCATCCACTTCGGCACGAGGCCGCGTCCGGCCGGCTATCGCGGCTATGAAGACATCATTGCGGCGGCGTCGTCGCGCGAGCCGGACCAGCAGGTCGCGCTGTCCGATCCCTGGACGCTGATGTACACGTCGGGCACGACCGGCAAGCCCAAGGGCGTGCTGCGCAGTCATCGCAGCGCTGTGCTGCTGTCGATGGTGACCGAGATCGAGCTGAAGCTCAGCCGCAACGACGGCACGCTGCTGGTCATGCCGATGTGCCATGCCAACTCGCTGAACTTCTTCGGCGCGTTCGGCTATATCGGCGGCGTCAATTCGATCTATTCGCGCAAGAGTTTTGATCCCGAGCACGCGGTATCGACGCTGGCCGACGGCGGCTCGACCTTCACCTCGCTGGTCCCGACGCATTACATCATGATGCTCGACCTGCCGCGCGCGGTCCGCGCGCAGCACGATTTCAGCGCGGTCACCAAGCTCATGATCTCCTCGGCGCCGGCGCGCCCGGAGACCAAGCGCGAGGTGATGGAGATGTTCCCGAAGTCGAGTCTGTACGAACTCTATGGCGCCACCGAGACCGGCTGGGTGACGATGCTGCATCCGCACGAGCAGTTCACCAAGCTCGGCTCGGTGGGCCGCGAATGCGTCGGCGCCGCGCCGATCCGCATCCTCGACGAGGCCGGCAATGAGGTGCCGGACGGTGAGGCGGGCGAGCTCTATTCCTCCAACGCGCATACCTTCGACTGCTATTGGCGGCTGCCGGAAAAGACGAAAGAGGCGTTCCGCGGGGATTACTGCTCCGTCGGCGACATGGCGCGCCGCGACGCCGACGGCTACATCCATCTTGCCGACCGCAAGAGCAACATGATCATCTCCGGCGGCGAGAACATCTACCCCTCCGAGGTCGAGGCGCTGGTCGGCGCGCATCCCGGTGTCAAGGACATCGCCGTGATCGGCCTGCCCGACGATAAATGGGGCGAACGCGTCCATGCGGTGATCGTGCCGCGCGACGGCATGACCCTGAGGGAGTGCGAGCTGGTCGATTGGGCGAAGGAGCGTCTCGCCGGCTTCAAGCGGCCGCGAAGCTACGCCTTCATCACCGATGCCGAGATGCCGCGCAACGCCACCGGCAAGATCCTGCATCGCGAATTGAAGAAGAGATTTTCGTAAGGTGAGTGGCTGCGATGCGCTGCAGTCTGATAGTTAGCTGCGATGCAGGCCGTTCTCAATTCCGCTCTTCCCATCTTCGCGCTGATCCTCACCGGCTTCCTGTGTGGACGCTTCGGTGTGTTCGATCGCACCGCGACCGACAATCTCAACCGCTTCGCCGTCTACCTGGCGCTGCCGGCGCTGATCTTCACGGCGATGTCCAGGATCGGCGTCGAGCAGGTCAGCCAGTTCGGATTCATCGGCGCGTTCTGCGGCGGCATCGCCGCGACGTTTGCGACCGGGTTCATCATCAGCCGGCTGCGCGGTCGCCGTGTTGCGAATGCCAGCATCGAGGGGACTGGACGCGGGCTACAGCAATGTCGGCTTCATGGGCATTCCGATGTGCCTGCTGGTGTTCGGTCCCGACAGCGCGCCGGCCTCGATCATCGCGACGCTGTTCACGGCCTGCGTGCTGTTCCTGTTCGCCATCGTCATGGTCGAAATGGATCTGCAGAAGGGCGCGACGCTCGGGGCGACCATCGCCAAGGTCGCGCGCTCGCTGCTGACCAGCCCGCTGTTCATCGCACCTGTGGCCGGGCTCGCAGTGGGGCTCAGCGGCTTCGCGCTGCCGGCGCCGTTCATGAGCTTCACGACCTTGCTCGGCGGCGCGGCCTCGCCAGCGGCACTGGTCTGCATCGGTCTCTTCTTGGCGCAGGAGCGCGTCGTCACGCACGACGCGACATCGATCGCCATTCTTGTCGCGCTGAAGCTCGTGATGCAGCCGGCGGTGACCGCGCTGTTCGCCTTCCATGTGTTCGCGATGCCGCCGCTGTGGTCGCATTCGGCCGTCATCCTCAGCGCGCTGCCGATCGGCTCAGGGCCGTTCACGATCGCCAAGCTCTACGGCCTCGAAGCCGGTGTCACCTCGGGCGCGATCCTCGTCTCGCACATCTTTGCAGTCCTCACGGTCTCGCTGCTCGTGGCCTGGCTGGCGCCGGGCTGATCGCAATCTCGTCCACCGGAGTGGTCCGATGACAATCTCTCCCGACAGTGCCGCCGCCCTGATCGCCCGCCTGCTGAAGCGCCGCGGCGTTGGCCGCGTGTTCGCGCTATGCGGGGGCCATATCATGCCGATCTGGATGCGGCTCGACGCCGAGGGCATCCAGATCATCGACGTGCGCGACGAGCGCGCAGCCGTCCACATGGCGCAGGCGCATGCGGAGCTGACCGGCGAGCTCGGCGTCGCCCTGGTCACCGCGGGACCCGGCATGACCAATGCGATCACGGGCATCGCCAATGCCCACGTTTCGCGCGCCCCGGTGCTGGTCATGTCGGGCGGCAACCCGCGGCCGCAAGAGAATCGCGGCGGCCTGCAGGACATGGATCACACCCAGCTGGTGCGCTCGATCACCCGCTATGCCCGCACCGTGCGCGAGCCCTCGTTGGTTCTGCAGGAACTCGACGAAGCGATTTCGCGCGCGTTCGGCGATGGCGGCGAGCCCGGACCGGTGTTCATCGATTTTCCGGTCGATACGTTGCGCGGGCTCGTCCCGAAGGCGCTGCAGCTCGAGGAGCATCTCGCGCCGAAGCCGCGCGCGGCGATGCGGCCGGATCCGGCCGAGGTCGAGAAGGCCGTTGAGCTGCTGTGGTCGGCCCGGCGCGTGCTCGTCATCTCCGGTCGCGGCGCGCGCGGTGCCGGACCGGAGCTGATCGGCTTGCTCGACCGGCTCGGCGCTGTTTACCTCGACACCGGCGAGAGCAGGGGCCTCGTGCCTGACGATCACCCCTCCGTGGTCGGTGCGATGCGCGGCGCCGTGATGGGCGATGCCGATGTGGTGCTCACGGTCGGACGAAAGCTCGACTTCCAGCTCGCCTACGGCTCGCCCGCCGTGTTCAAGGATGCGAAGTTCGTACGCATCAGCGATACGGCCAGCGAGCTGCGCGACAATCGGCGAGGCGCGGCCGAGATCCTGGCGTCGCCAGCCGAGACGCTCCGCGCGATCGTAGCGCTCGCGGGCAATCGCGAATCGGCCGTCGACCGCCAGTGGGCGAGCAAGCTCCGCGCGGCGCATCAGGAGCGCGCCGCCAAGCTGAAGCAGAGCATGGCGACGGCGGCGTCCGGCTCGGACGGACGCTTGCATCCGAACCGGGTCTTGTCAGCGGTGCAGGAGGCGATCGGCCACGACGCCGTGGTCATCACCGATGGCGGCGACTTCCTTTCATTCGCCCGCGTCGGCCTCAGCGCGCCCGTGATGCTCGATCCCGGCCCGTTCGGCTGCATCGGAATCGGCGTGCCCTATGGCATCGCGGCGAGCCTCGCTTGTCCCGACAAGCCGGTGGTGGTCGCGACCGGCGACGGCGCGTTCGGCTTCAATGCAATCGAGGTGGATACGGCCGTGCGCCATAAGGCCCCGGTGCTGATCGTCGTCGCCAACAACGGCGCCTGGCAGATCGAGGTGCATGACCAGACGGTCACGCATGGCAAGGTCGTCGGCACGAAACTGCAATTCGCCGATCACGCCGCCATGGCCCGCGCCTTCGGCATGCATGCCGAGCGCGTCGAGACGGAGGAGCAGTTGGGCCCTGCGATCGAGCGCGCGCTGGCCAATCGCCCGGCGCTGCTCGACATGGTCGTGACGCCGGAGGCGGTGTCGTCGGATGCCAAGACTGGGTTGGCGTGGGTGCCGGACCTGCAGCCGCTGGCGGCGTGGGACGAGGCGGAGCGGAAATGGCGGGGCTCGTGAGCCGCTCGCGTCTTTACGTCTGCTGCAGCTGCCTTGGCGCGCTCAGCCACAGCGCGAGCAATGTGCATACCGCGCCCGACAGCAGATAGCCGCCGGCCGACAGCAGGCCGAAATACGACGCCAGCAACAGCGCCGCGAGCGGCGCAAATCCCGCGCCGAACAGCCACGCCAGATCCGCCGTCAGTGCGGACGCCGTGTAGCGATAGGTGCGGGCGAAGTTGGCGGCGATCGCACCCGAGGACTGGCCGAACGACAGGCCGAGCAGAATGAAGCCGAGCACCATGTAGACGGTCTCGCCGACCGGGCCGGCGTCGAGCAGCTGCGGCGCGAAGCCGGAGAACACCGCGATCGCGATCGCCGAGCCGATCAAGAGCGACTTGCGGCCGATGCGGTCGGCGAGCATGCCGGAGGCGATGATCGCGACAACGCCGAACACCGCGCCGACGGCCTCGATGACTAGGAAGCGCGCCGGCGTCTCCTTGGTGAACAGGAACACCCAGGACAGCGGAAACACGGTGACCATGTGGAACAGCGCGAAGCTCGCCAGCGGTGCGAACGCGCCGATCACGATGTTGCGGCCCTCGTGACGGATGGTGTTGGCGACGCTGGCCGGCTGCAGTTCACGGGAGTGGAACAGCTCGTCATATTCGGGCGTCACCACCATGCGCAGCCGCGCGAACAGCGCCACGACATTGATGGCGAACGCCACGAAGAACGGATAGCGCCAGCCCCAGTCGAAGAAGTCCGCCGCCGAGAGATGGCCGACGAAGAAGGCGAACAGCGTGCTGGCGACGATAAGCCCGAGCGGCGCGCCGAGCTGCGGGATCATCGCATACCAGCCGCGCTGATGCTCCGGCGCGTTCATCGCGAGTAGCGAGGCGAGTCCGTCCCACGCGCCGCCCCAGGCGAGGCCCTGTCCGATGCGCGCCAGCGCCAGCAGCCAGATCGCGCCGGCGCCCACGGTGTAATAGCTCGGCAGGAAGGCGATCGCGACGGTCGAGGTGCCCAGCAGGAACAGCGCGATGATCAGCTTGGCGCTCTTGCCGTAGCGGCGGTCGATCGCCATGAAGATCACGCTGCCGAACGGCCGGGCGATGAAGGCCAGCGCGAACAGCGCGAAGGAATACAGCGTCTGCGTCAGCTCGTCGGCGAACGGGAAGACCAGCCGCGGAAACACGATCACCGAGGCGATGGCGTAGACGAAGAAGTCGAAGAACTCTGACGTGCGGCCGATGATGACCCCGATCGCGATCTCGCCCGGGTTCGCCTCATGCCTGCGGGAGAGATCGGTCTCGTCGTCCATGGCCGCTGCCTGTGTCATCGCTGCTCGCAGTCCTCTCGCACTCTATTTGAGCCCGTAAATGTCTGCCCGGGGCTTGGTCCGGTATTGGACAAATTGTCCAATGTTGGGCGTGACGTCCGGTCGCTACGTGAGGCCTTGTTCAGAGATCCGTGCTTCGACGAGGTCAATCGTGCGTTACTGGAAGATATTGGCTCTGCTACCGCTGGGCCTCGCGCTCGGCGGCTGCAATCTGGTGGTGCTTTCGCCCTCCGGTGACGTCGCCGCCCAGCAGCGCGATCTCGTGATCATCGCCACCGTGCTGATGCTGCTGATCGTGGTCCCGGTGATGGTGGCCACCGCCATGATCGCCTGGCGCTACCGCCAGTCCAACCAGTCCGCGACGTACACGCCGGATTGGGACCATTCGACCCAGCTGGAGCTGTTGATCTGGGCCGCCCCGCTGCTGATCATCATCTGCCTGGGCGCCGTGACCTGGATGGGCACGCATCTGCTCGATCCCTATCGGACGCTCGGCCGCATCTCGGCGGATCGCGCGGTGACGCCGCAGGACAAGCCGCTCGAGGTCAACGTCGTGGCGCTCGATTGGAAGTGGCTGTTCATCTATCCCGAATACGGCATCGCCAGCCTCAACGAGCTCGCCGCGCCCGTGAACCGGCCGCTGGATTTCCGCATCACCTCGTCCTCCGTGATGAACTCGTTCTATATTCCGGCACTCGCCGGTCAGATCTATGCGATGCCGGGCATGCAGAGCCGGCTGCACGCGGTCATCAACAAGCCCGGCGTCTATCGCGGCTTCTCGGCGAACTACAGCGGTGCCGGCTTCTCCGGCATGCGCTTCGCCTTCCACGGCCTGTCGGATGCGGAGTTTTCGAGCTGGGTCGAGAACGCCAAGGCCAGCGGCAATTCGCTGGGCAAGCCGGAATATCTGACCTTGGAGCGCCCGAGCGCCAACGAGCCGGTGCGCTACTACGCCTCCGTCGACAACGACCTGTTCCGCGCCATCCTCAACATGTGCGTCGAGACCGGCAAGATGTGCATGAGCGAGATGATGGCGATCGACGCCAAGGGCGGCATGGGCATGGCCGGTGTCCGCAACACGCTGCCGCTCGCCTATGACAAGTTCGCCGGCCGCGGCGCCGTGTTCGGCGCCGAGCCGAGCTTCGTCGCCGGTGGCGTCTGCCTGCCGGGCGACCAGGTCACGCGCATGGCCGAGGACTCCTCGCCCACCGTTCTGGCACCGCTCGACTGGACGCCGCTGCAGGGTCGCGGGCTGGAACGGCCCGGCCTGATGCGGCCTTCCAAGGCATCGTTCATCCCGTTGCCGACCTCCAAGTCGAATTCCTGACGTTCGGATTCGCGAGGATCACATCATGTTCGACACTGCCAATCTCACCAAGCTCATCTTCGGCCGGCTGACCCTGGAGTCGCTGCCGCTGCACGAGCCGATCATCGTCGGCACCTTCGCGATGGTCGCGCTCGGCGGCCTCGCGCTGCTGGGCGCACTGACCTATTTCCGCCTGTGGGGCTATCTCTGGAAGGAGTGGTTCACCACGGTCGACCACAAGCGCATCGGCATCATGTACATGGTGCTCGGCATCGTCATGCTGCTGCGCGGCTTCGCCGACGCGCTGATGATGCGCCTGCAGCAGGCGATCGCCTTCAACGGCTCCGAGGGCTATCTCAATTCGCACCACTATGATCAGGTGTTCACGGCGCACGGCGTGATCATGATCTTCTTCGTGGCGATGCCGCTGGTCACCGGCCTGATGAACTACGTCGTGCCGCTGCAGATCGGCGCGCGCGACGTGTCGTTTCCGTTCCTCAACAATTTCAGCTTCTGGATGACCACGGCGGGCGCCGTGCTGGTGATGTGCTCGCTGTTCGTCGGCGAGTTCGCGCGCACCGGCTGGCTCGCTTATCCGCCGCTGTCGAACCTGTCCTACAGTCCGGATGTCGGCGTCGACTATTACATCTGGGCCCTGCAGGTGGCCGGCGTCGGGACGCTGTTATCCGGCGTCAACCTGATCTGCACGATCGTCAAGATGCGGGCGCCCGGCATGACCATGATGAAGATGCCGGTGTTCACCTGGACCTCGCTGTGCACCAACGTGCTGATCGTCGCCTCCTTCCCGGTGCTGACCGCGGTGCTGGCGCTGCTGTCGCTCGACCGCTACGTCGGCACCAACTTCTTCACCAATGATTTCGGCGGCGATCCGATGATGTATGTCAACCTCATCTGGATCTGGGGCCATCCGGAGGTCTACATCCTGATCCTGCCGGCGTTCGGCATCTTCTCCGAAGTCACCTCGACCTTCTCGGGCAAGCGGCTGTTCGGCTACACCTCGATGGTCTACGCCACCGTCGTCATCACCATCCTCTCTTATCTCGTCTGGCTGCACCATTTCTTCACCATGGGCTCCGGCGCCAGCGTGAATTCGTTCTTCGGCATCACCACGATGATCATCTCGATCCCGACGGGCGCGAAGATGTTCAACTGGCTGTTCACGATGTATCGCGGCCGCATCCGCTTCGAGCTGCCGATGATGTGGACGGTCGCCTTCATGCTGACCTTCGTGATCGGCGGTATGACCGGCGTGCTGCTCGCGGTGCCGCCGGCCGACTTCGTGCTGCACAACAGCCTGTTCCTGGTCGCGCATTTCCACAACGTGATCATCGGCGGCGTGCTGTTCGGCCTGTTCGCCGGCATCGCCTACTGGTTCCCAAAGGCGTTCGGCTTCAAGCTCGATCCGTTCTGGGGCAAGATGTCGTTCTGGTTCTGGACCGTCGGCTTCTACTTCGCCTTCATGCCGCTCTACGTGCTCGGCCTGATGGGCGTGACGCGGCGCCTGCGCACCTTCGATGATCCGAGCCTGCAGATCTGGTTCATCATCGCCGGCATCGGCGCGTTCATGATCCTCTTGGGTATCGCCAGCTTCCTGATCCAGATCGCCGTCAGCGTGCTGCGCCGCGAACAGCTTGTCGACACCACCGGCGATCCCTGGGATGCGCGCACCCTGGAGTGGGCGACGTCATCGCCGCCGCCGGCCTATAACTTCGCCTTTACGCCGGTCATTCACGACAATGACGCGTGGTGGGATATGAAGCGCCGCGGCTACGTCCGTCCGCTTACAGGCTTCAAGGCGATTCACATGCCGAGCAACAGCGGCACCGGCGTGATCCTGGCGGGCCTCAGCACGACGATGGCGTTCGGCCTGATCTGGTACATGTGGTGGATGGCGGCCGGCAGCTTCGCCGCGCTGCTGGCGGTCGCGATCGGCCACACCTTCAACTATCACCGCAGCTTCCATATCCCCGCCGATGAGGTCGTGAGCGTCGAGCGCGCCCGCACCGAGCTGCTCGCGGCAGGAGCCAAGTCATGACGATCGCAGCAGGCACCATGAAGGCCGGCGAGCCGGTCTTCTACGTCGTCGACGAGCACGACCACCCGGAAGGCAGCAGCACGATGCTCGGCTTCTGGATCTATCTGATGAGCGACTGCCTCATCTTTGCGATCCTGTTCGCCGTCTATGGCGTGCTCGGTACCAAATATGCCGCTGGCCCGGCGCCGAAGGACCTGTTCGACCTGTCGCTGGTGGCGGTCAACACCTCGTTCCTGCTGCTGTCGTCGCTGACCTACGGCTTCGCGATGCTGTCAATGCAGCAGAACCGCGTCGGTGCGATGCAGGCGTGGCTCGTGGTGACCGGCCTGTTCGGCCTCGCCTTCCTCGGCATCGAGCTGACCGAGTTCGCGCACATGATCCATGAGGGCGCGACGCCGCAGCGCAGCGCCTTCCTGTCGTCGTTCTTCACCCTGGTTGGAACCCACGGCCTGCACGTGACGTTCGGCCTGGTCTGGCTGGTCACCCTGATGGTGCAGGTCAAGCGCTTCGGCCTGATCGAGGCCAACCGCCGCCGCTTGGTCTGCCTCAGCATGTTCTGGCACTTCCTCGACGTGATCTGGATCGGGGTCTTCACCTTCGTCTATCTGATGGGAATGCTGCGATGAGCTCGGATGTCCACGCCCACGCGGACGCACACCACTCGGCCGACGATCATGCCGGCACGCGACAGGGCCAGCTGATCGGCTTCGGCCTTTCGGTCGTCCTGACCGCGATCCCGTTCCTGCTGGTCATGAACGGCTCGCTCGACAAGCAGGTGACGGCGCTCATCATCATGGCGTTCGCGGCCGTGCAGGTCGTCGTCCACATGATCTTCTTCCTGCACATGAACACCAAGGCCGAGGGTGGCTGGACCATGATGGCGCTGATCTTCACCATCATCATGGTGGTGATCGCGCTCTCGGGTTCGCTCTGGGTCATGCATCATCTGACCACCAACATGATGCCGGTGCACGAGATGGGTTCGACGCCGTGATGTCAGCTCCTGCCGATGGGGCAGGGGAGAGTGACGCGCCGGGCGGGTGGCGGCCGGCGACGATCGCGATCGGCGTGGCGTGGGTGGCGTGTGTCGTGATCCTGCTGGCGCTCGGCGTCTGGCAGGTCGAGCGCCGCGCCTGGAAGCTCGATCTGATCGACCGTGTCGAGCGCCGCGTTCACGCCGCGCCGGTGCCGTTGCCCGAGCGCGCCGCGTGGCCGACGATCAATCGCAGCGACGATGAATACAAGCGGGTGACCTTGAGTGGCCGCTTTCTCAACGACCGCGAGACGCTGGTCCAGGCGCTCACGGTCGAGGGGCCCGGCTACTGGGTGCTGACGCCGTTGCAGATGGCCGACAGTGTCGTGCTGGTGAACCGCGGCTTCGTGCCCTCGGAGCGGCGCGATCCGGCGAGCCGCAGCGCCGGGAACCCGGATGGTCCGGTCACCGTGACCGGATTGCTGCGTATCTCCGAACCCGGCGGCGGCTTTTTGCGCTACAACGATCCCCAGACCAATCGCTGGTATTCACGTGACGTCGCGGCGATCGCGGCGGCGCGCGGCCTGTCCGACGTC
Organism: Bradyrhizobium sp. ORS 375; assembly: GCF_000239775.1. GTDB lineage: Bacteria > Pseudomonadota > Alphaproteobacteria > Rhizobiales > Xanthobacteraceae > Bradyrhizobium. Next base: position 11,378 of record NZ_CAFI01000156.1, on the reverse strand, counting down.
GCGCCCTTCTTCGTCGATGCCGACGCCACGTTCAATTCCGGCGGCTATCCGGTCGGTGGCCTGACCGTGATCGCGTTTCCGAACAACCATCTGGTTTACGCGCTGACCTGGTTTACATTGGCCCTGATGCTGGCCGCAGCCGGCGGGCAGCGGCTCCGCCGCGCGCGCGGCAATGCCAGGGTGGCGACAGCGCAGGATGCGGAATGGACTCAACGGCAGCGGGACATCGGCAAGAGCGGGGCGTCGCCATTGTGAGCAGACGCGGCCTGCTGACATCAGCGCCGGTCCTGGACGCCGCGCCATGAACGAAGCGCCGAACCTGCCGATCGGCGCCGTAGCGGCGATCGCCACGCCCGAGATCCACGCCCCCGTCCCGACCAAGGACGCGACCAACCGGAAGAACATGGTGCTGCTGATCCAGCTGCGCTGGATCGCCGTGGTCGGTCAGATCGTCACCATCGCCTTCGTCACCTATTGGTTTGGCATCGCGCTCCCTGTTCGGCCGATGGCCGCGATCATCTGCGCCCTGGTGGCGCTCAATGTCGCCAGCCACATCTGGCTGCGCAGGCGCGACGACGTCGGCAACCGGCATCTGCTGATCGCGCTGATGCTCGACGTCGTGGCGCTGACGTCGGAGCTCTACCTCACCGGCGGCGCGTCGAATCCGTTCACCTGCCTCTATCTGCTGCAGGTCACGCTGGGCGCCGTGCTGCTCGATGCGCGCTCGTCCTGGTCGCTGGTCGCGCTGACCGTGCTCAGCTTCGTCTGGCTCACCATCGAGTACCGGCCGCTGGCGCTGCCGCAACATCACGTCAGTGATCCCTTCGCCCTGCATATCACCGGCATGTTCGTCGGCTTCGCGCTCGATGCTGTGCTGCTCGTCGTCTTCGTCACCCGCATCAACCGGAACTTGCGCGAGCGCGATGCCAAGCTCGCCGACCTGCGCCAGCATGCCGCCGAGCAGGACCACATCATCCGCATGGGCCTGCTCGCGTCAGGCGCCGCGCACGAGCTTGGCACGCCGCTGGCGTCGATCTCGGTCATCCTCAATGACTGGCGGCGCATGACGGCGATCTCGGCCGATCCGGCGCTGGCGGAGGATTTCACCGAGATGGAAGCGGCTGTGCAGCGCTGCAAGTCGATCGTCACCGACATCCTGGTGTCGGCCGGCCAGGCGCGTGGCGAGGGCTCGGCGCCGACGACCTTGAAGGCGTTTCTCACCTCGCTGGTCGCCGAATGGAGCGCCGCGCGCTCGGCACGCAATCTGATGGTCCGTAACGAGTTCGGCTCGGATCCCACGATCGTCTCCGACGTCGCGCTCAAGCAGGCGATCGTCAACGTGCTCGACAACGCCTTCGAAGTCTCGCGCGAGTGGGTGGAACTCGTCGTCGAGCGCGACGGCGATCAGCTCCTGCTCAGCGTCAGCGACCGCGGGCCCGGCTTTGATCCTGCCATGCTGGCGCAGCTTGGCCGTCCCTATCAGTCGAGCAAAGGCCGTCCGGGCCGTGGCCTCGGCCTGTTCCTGGTGGTCAATGTGATCCGCAAGCTCGGCGGTGGCGTTTCAGCTTGGAACCACCGGGGACGCGGGGCCACGGTGCGGCTGTCATTGCCGCTCTCGATGCTTGCGATTGGAGAGCCCAGTGGAGATTGAACGCTCTCTTCTGATTGTCGAGGACGACGACGGTTTCGCGCGCACCCTGAAGCGCTCCTTCGAGCGGCGCGGCTATGAGGCCGTGATCGCGAGCTCGCTCGAACAGGTCGATGAGATCATCAAGGACAAGGCGTTCGGCTATGCCGTCGTCGACCTCAAGCTCGGCGGCGCCTCCGGCCTGGTCTGCGTCGAGAAGCTGCACGCGCACGACCCGGAGATGCTGATTGTCGTGCTCACCGGCTTCGCCAGCATCGCCACGGCCGTGGAGGCCATCAAGCTCGGCGCCTGCCACTACCTTGCGAAGCCGTCGAATACCGACGACATCGAGGAAGCCTTCCGCAAGGCCGAGGGCAACGCCCAGGTCGCGCTCGCCGAGCGCGCCACCTCGATCAAGACGCTCGAATGGGAGCGCATCCACCAGACCCTGATCGACACCGACTTCAACATCTCCGAGGCGGCGAGAAGGCTCGGCATGCATCGGCGTACGCTGGCGCGGAAGCTCGAGAAGCGGCCGGTGAAGTAGGTCGGCGCCGGCGCTACTCCGCCGCCTGGCTCTTGCTCTCGATCAGCAGCACATCCAGGCTCTCGATCTCCTGCATGGCGCGTCCCGCGATGCCCTGCAGGTCGCCATACAATCCCGCCGTCGAATCCAGCACGCCGCGCAGCTGCTCCTCGCGCTTGGCCCAGAGCCGCATCATGGTCTTGCGCTCGCGGTCGAGGTCGGACTGCATCTCGGTGAAACGCTCGACGATGGCGTCGATGCGGTGGCGGAAGCGGGGACCCGTCAGATAGGCGTAGACCATCTCCATCTTGGTCTGCTGGCCCTCCTGGGCGAGCTTGCTGCAGGCGACGTCGATCAGCGACTGGCGCAGCGCGAGCGATAGCGGCAACGCGAAGCGCGGTTCGGCGACCCAGACGCCGTCGATCAGGTCGAAGCCGTCGACGCCCTTGGGCAGCGCGGTCGAGACGATCAGCGCGATGTCGGCCTTGGCCGCGCGCAGGTCGTCGCGCAGCTTTACCAGCCAGCCGTCGCTCCAGTTCTTGGTGCGCTTGGATTCCCACAGGATCGCGCCGCAGGCCTGGCCGCCGGGGCCGACCACGCGATGGATCACGTCGCCGCCGAACTCGCCCTTCGGCACGGGCTCGACGAGGTCGCGCGGGAAGCGCGCGCGCAATTGCGATTCCAGCTCGATCTCCAGCGCCTCGCCCTGCAGCTGCTGCGAGCCCTGCTCGGCCTTGCGGCGGAGCTCCTCGATCTGGCGCTGCATGCCGGCGATCTGGGTCTCCTTCTCGGCGACCTTCGCCTTCAGGGATTCCTCGGCCTCCAGCCGGGCCTTGTCGCGCACAGCGACCAGGTTCTCCTGCACCTTGGTCTCGATGGTGAGATCGAGCTCGCGGCGGGCCTCGTCGAGCTCACGCTGCTTGCGCAGCATCTCGGCCTGGGCCTTCTGCGCGTCGGCGAGCTTGGCGTCCTTGTTGACGATGACCTGATGCAACTCCGCGAGCTGGCGGTCGCGGTTGCCCATCTCATCGGCGACAGCCTGCCGCGCCCTCTCGGCTTCCGCTTGCGCGATTGTCGCGCGCTCGGCCTTCAGCTTGGCGGCGACCTGCTGGTCGATCGCAGCCTTGGCCTGCGCGATCTGTTCCTGCGCGGCCTTGAGCTGCGCTTCGCGGCGGCCGAAATCGGCTTCCTTGGCGGCAAGCTGCTTCTCGAACTGCCGGCGCGTCTCCGCGATCAGGGGCGCTGCGAGCTGCTCGGTGAGCTTGATCTCGGTGCGGCAGGAGGGGCAGACGATCTGAGGATCGGTCATGATTCGCATCTCTCCATGGAGACCGACTCTAACCGGCCGCCGCGGGGCGGTTAACCCACGCGGCGGATTATCCCGTGCAATTATCCGCGATTCACGCCCCGTGCGGCTCGGCCTCCTGTGTCGCTGTCTGCTCCGGCGCCTTGATGCGGAACCAGGCGACGTAGAGCGCCGGCAGGAACAGCAAGGTCAGCACGGTGCCGACGATGATGCCGCCCATCATGGCGTAGGCCATCGGGCCCCAGAACACCTCGCGCGCGATCGGGATCAGCGCGAGCGAGGCGGCGGCGGCCGTCAGCATGATCGGCCGCATGCGGTGCTCGGTCGCCTCCATCACGGCCTCCCAGGGGGGCCGGCCCTCGTCGCGCAGATGCTCGATCTGCACGATCAGGATGACGGAGTTGCGGATCAGGATGCCGATCAGCGCGAGCACGCCGAGGATGGCGACGAAGCCGAGCGGCGCGCCGCTCGGCAGCAGCGCCGCGACGACGCCGATCAGCGCCAGCGGCGCCACCGCGAACACCAGGAACAGCCTGTGGAAGCTCTGCAGCTGCAGCATCAGGATGGTGGCCATCGTGAACAGCATGATCGGCACGACCGCAACGATCGGCGCCTGGCTCTTGGCGCTTTCCTCGACCGCGCCGCCGGTGACGACCTTGTAGCCGGCTGGAAGCTTGGCGTTGAACGATGCAAGCGCCGGCTTGAGCTGATCGACCACCGTGTTCGGCTGCACCTGGTCGATCACGCTGGCCTTCAAGGTCAGCGTCGGCAGCCGCGAGCGGCGCCAGATCTCCGGCTGCTCGATCTGGTAGCGCAGCGTGGCGAGCGCGGCGAGCGGGATCGACTGGCCGTTGGAGCCCGACAGCTGCAGGTCGCGCAAGGTCTCCAGCGACTGCCGCTCCTTGGCCTGGGCGCGGCCGCGCACGTCGATCAGGTAGATGTCGTCGCGCACCTGGGTGATCGAGGTGCCGTCGAGCACGCCGTTCAGCGCGTTCGCGATGTCGGAGGAGGTGACGCCGAGCTGGCGCGCCTTGTCCTGCAGCACGTCGACCTTCACGACCCGCGACGGCTCCATCCAGTCGAAGATGACGGCGCCGAGATGGCTGTTGCCGCGCATCACGCCGGCATACTCCTGCGCGATCTCGCGCACCTTGGCGACCTCGGGCCCGCTGACGCGGTACTGCACGGGGCGGCCGACCGGTGGGCCGATGTCGAGCAGATGCACATAGGCGTCGGTGCCGGGGAAGGTCTTGGTCAGATACGCCTGCAGCTTGCCGCGGGCGCGGTCGCGCGCCTCGAGGCTCTTAGTGACGATGATGATCTGGCCGAACGACACGTCGGCGGGCTGCACGTCGAACGACAGCACGAAGCGCTGCGCGCCGGAGCCGACATAGGTCGACCAATGGTCGATGTCGGGATCGCCCTTCAGCGCCTCCTGCTCGAACTTCGCCATCTGCGCATTGGTCTCGGCGATCGAGGAGTTCTGCGGCAGGTTGAAGTCGATGACCAGCTCGTTGCGGTCGGAGGAGGGGAAGAACTGCTGCTGCACGAAGCCCATGCCGAACACCGACAGGCCGAAGATCAGAACGGTCACGATGATCGTCGTCCAGCGATGCCGCATGCAGGCGTTGAGCATGGCGCGGAACGTCCGTGTCAGACGGCCGCCTTCGGCGTGATGCGCCGGCAGCGATGCGGGCAGGATGGTCACGCCGAGCAGCGGCGTGAACAGCACCGCCACGATCCACGACACCACCAGCGACACCGCGATCACGACGAACAGCGTGAAGGTGAACTCGCCGGCGGCGCTGTTGTTGAGGCCGATCGGAATGAAGCCGGCTACGGTGACGAGCGTGCCGGTCAGCATCGGGAAGGCGGTCGAGGTGTAGACGTAGGTCGCCGCCTTGCGCAAGGAATCGCCGACCTCCAGCCGCGCCACCATCATCTCGACGGCGATCATCGCGTCGTCGACCAGCAGGCCGAGCGCGATGATCAGCGCGCCCAGCGAAATGCGCTGCAGCGAGATCCCGGTATAGGCCATGAACAGGAAGGTAATCGCGAGCACCAGCGGGATCGAGATCGCGACGACGAGGCCCGCGCGGACGCCGAGGCTGACGAAGGAGATCGCGAGCACGATGATGACGGCTTCATACAAGGCTTTGGTGAAGCCGCCGACCGCTTCCTCGACGATCTTCGGCTGGTCCGAGACGAGATGCACGCCGACACCGACCGGCAGATCGGCCACGACCTTGGTCATCTCCTCCTTCAGCGCCTCGCCGAAATCGAGCAGGTTTGCGCCGGCCTTCATGCCGATCGCAAGCCCGATCGCGGGCTGGCCGTTGAAGCGGAACAGCGATGTCGGCGGATCCTCATAGCCGCGCGTGATGGTCGCGACATCGGTGAGCGGGAAGAAGCGGTCGTTGATGCGCAGGTTGATCTGCTTCAGGCTCTCTTCCGAGGTGAACTGCCCGGAGACGCGCACGGCGATCCGCTCAGGTCCCGCCTGCAGCACGCCGGAGGGCGACACCGCGTTCTGCGCCTGCAATGCGTTCAGGATCGTGCGCTGGTCGATGCCGAGCGCGGCGACCTTGCGCGGCGAGAATTCGAGATAGATCACCTCGTTCTGCGCGCCGACGATGTCGACGCGGCCGACATTCGGCACCGTCAGCACCTTGGCGCGGACCTCCTCGACACGGTCGCGCAGCTGACGCTGGCTCAATCCGTCGCTGGTGAAGGCGTAGATGTTGCCGAACACGTCGCCGAAGCGGTCGTTGAAGCCGGGCCCGATCACGCCCGAGGGGAAGTCGCCCTTGATGTCGTTGATGAGGTTGCGGACCTGCAGCCAGGTCGGCACCACGTCGCGCGCCTTGGTGGTGTCGCGCAGATTGACGAACACGGTGGTCTGGCCGGGCACGGTCAGGCTCTTGGTGTAGTCGAGCGCCGGCAGCTCCTCGAGCTTCTTCTCGATGCGGTCGGTGACCTGGCGCGTCATCTCCTCGGCGGAGGCGCCCGGCCACTTCGCCTGGATCAGCATCGTCTTGATGGTGAAGGACGGATCCTCCTCGCGTCCGAGGTGGATGTAGGAGAACAGGCCCGCCGCCATGAAGGCGATCATGAAGTACCAGACCAGCGAGCGGTGCTCGAGCGCCCAGTCGGAGAGATTGAAGGACTTCACGGCTGAGATTCCTGATCGATGCGGATGGGCTGGCCATCCTTGAGACTGTTCACGCCGGCGGTGACGACGCGCTGCCCGGCGTCGAGGCCGCCGGTGACGCGCAGGCTGCCGTCCTCGTTGGTGGCGACCGTGATTTCCTGCCGCTTCACCGTCTTGCTCGCGGCATCGACCAGCCAGACGAAGCGCTTGTCGTTCTGCTCCAGCACGGCCGAGCGCGGCAGGCGGATGACCATCTTCTGCTCGGCGTCGATGCTGGCCGTGACGGTGGTTCCGAGGCGCATGATCTCAGCTGGGTTTTCCAGCGTGATGCGGATGCGGCGCGTGCGCGTCGTGGCGTCGGCGCGCGGCGCGATCTCGCGCACCTTTCCAGTGGCGCTGACGCTCGGATCGACCTGCAGCCGCACCGTGAAGGGCGTGCCGGCCTGCAGGCCGCTCGCGATGTCGTCGCCGACATCGATGACGGCTTCGCGAATATCCGGCCGCGCCACCGTGACCACGCTCTGGCCGGGCGACACGACCTGGCCGACCTCGGCGCTGACGGCGGTGACGATGCCGGCGAAATCCGCCTTCAACTGGGCGTAGCCGAGCTGCTCGCGCGCCTTGGCGAGATTGGACTGTGCCTTGATCACCGAAGCCTGCGCGGCCGCGCGCGACTGCTCGGCGCTTTCGAGCGTAGCCTTGGTCGTTGCGTCGGTTTCCAGCAAGGTGCGCTGGCGGCCCTCGGTGCCCGTGGCATTGGTGAGCTGCGCCTGGCTGCGCGAGACCTCCGCGGCAGAGGCGCGCACCGCGAGTTCGAGCGCGGCGGGATCGATCGCGGCGACCACCTGGTCCTGTTTGACGGCGTCGCCGACATAGACGGGACGGGCGATCAGCCGTCCGAGCACGCGGAAGCTCAGATCAGCCTTGTAGCGCGGCTCGATGGTGCCGGTGACGGCGGCGGCGTTGGCGGCCTGCGGCTCGACCTTCATCGACAGCACCGGCCGGACCGGCTCGGGCGCCTCGGCCTTCTCGTTGCAGCCGGCGAGCACGCCGAGCGCGAGCAGGGGAAACACCGAACGCATCGGCATCATCATGACCGCGCCTCCTCGTTGAAGCTGACCTGCTGCCCGACGCTCAGGAGCTTGCCGCCCTCGGTGACCACGCGATCACCCGGCTTCAGCCCGCCGGACACGACGATGGCGCCGGTCTCGTAATCCTCGATCGTGATCGGCTTCAGCGACACGGTCTTGTTCGCGGCATCGACCAGCCACACCGCTGGTGTCTTGCCGGACGCGTTGAGCGCGCTCCACGGCAGAATGATGCGCTGCTCCGGCTTGATGAAGCCGGTGGCGCTGACGGCGCTGCCGAGCACCATCTCCGGCGGCGGGTTCTCGATGGTGATCTTGACGCGAACGGTGCCGGATTTCGGATCGATGGTCGGCGACACCTCGCGCACGGTGCCCTTGGCGGTGACGGACGGATCCGACAGCAGCGCCAGCGCCACCTTGCTGTCGTCGAACTTCAGCGACAGCGCCGCCTCGTAGACATCGATGACAGCATCGCGGTTGCCGTCATGCGCCAGCGTGAACACCGATTGCGCCGCCTGCGCGACCTGGCCGACCTCGATGTTGCGTGCCGTGATGGTGCCGTCGGCGTCGGCGCGCAGCTCGGTGTAGGTCAGCGCGTCCTTGGCGGTGCCGAGCTGCGCCTTCGCGGCCTCCAATGATCCTTCCGCTGTGCGCAAGGTCTCCTGCGCCTGGTCGAACGACGCGCGGGTCGTGAACCCGCTCGTGATCAAGGTCTGCTGCCGGTTGAAATTGGAGGTCGCGACCTTGACCTGCGACTCCGCGGCCACCACGGCGGCCTGCGCGGAATCGAGATCCGCCTGCTGCTCGGCCGGATCGATCCTGGCGAGCACCTGCCCGGCCTTGACGTACGCGCCGACCTCGACCAGCCGCTCGGTCACCCGACCGCTGACGCGGAACGACAGCTCGGCCAGCACTCGCGCCTGCACGTCGCCGGTCAGCGTGATCGATTGCCGCCGTTCAGACAGTTTGACCACCTCGGTCCGAACCATCCGGGACGGCGTCGTCGTCACCGCCGTCTTCTGGTCACAGCCCGCAAGCAGGAGCCCGATGGCGGCACAGCCTGCCAATGCCAGCGGGCGGAGGCCGGGGGCCCGATGAAGGCTTGGAGATCGCGTGGATGAGATCATGGTTGCACGTTCTGGCCCGAGGCAGGGTTGACGGTCGTTGGATCCGACCGGCGGCAAACGCCGTCGATCGTCTTTCGTCCGGGTCTGGAGGACGGTCGGCACACATCAGCGCCAGCGAACCCTGACGGCGGTTGCCCGCTGGTGGGATCACGGCTTCGGGAACCAGCAGAGCATCATCCCCTTGACGGCACGTGAATTAGACAAACATATCTAGAAAATATCGTCTAGTAAATTTCCCGTGGCTGATCTAGAAGGCGCGGTACGGGGCGCCTGGAAGATCCGAACGAGAGCGCGACCACGTGCGGCGGAAAGATGAGACGACCTCGGAGGCTTCGGCACGGAGCGCGGCGCGCGCACCGCGCCAGGCGCGCGGACGCGAGCGCCGCGAGCAGCTGCTCGACGCGGCCGCTGCGCTCATCGCCGAGTCCGGGATTGCCGCCGTCAGCATGCACGCCGCGGCCCAGCGCGCCGGCGCCTCGATCGGCTCGGTCTACCATTTCTTCCGTGACAAGGATCAGATGCTCGATGCGCTGGCCGAGCGACACGATGCCGAACTGCAGCCGGCGTTCGATCGCGTGCAGCAGCGAAGCGATGCGGAGTGGGCGGCCATGTCGCCGGCAGACGTCATCGAGCAGCTGATCGGCTGGGCGATCCGCTATTTCGTGCGCCATCCTGATGCGCTGGCCACCCTCGATCTGCACGACAAGACCATGCATGCCGAGTTCAGGGCGGTGATCGACCGCGTGATGTGCGCGAAGCTTGGCGTGGAGCTGGGCGCCCAGGCCGCCGCCACCTTCGATGCTGTGGTGCTCGGCACGTTGCTGTTCACGCGCGAGCAGGACCCGCGGAGCCGCGACGTGGTGGTTGCGGCTCTGCCTGAGATGATGGCGACGTATCTGACGGCGCTCGAGGCGAAGCGGCCGCGGACGAAGGGCTGAGATAGGGGCGGCGGATCGACGCGATCAGCGAAGCTATTTGAAGTGCCACTCGCTCTTCTTCCGTTGGATCGCCACCGGCCGCGGCGTCGCCTCGTCCCCAACCGGCTTCGCATACAGGATGATCTGGTCCTCGCCGTCCCAATGGTCGAACTCGTAGCGCCATTTGCTGTCCTCCGGCGTGCGGTAGTGCCAATCCTTCAGCGTCCGATCACGCTTGACGGGGATGATGTCGATGCCGTCGGGTGGCCCGGAAGAGCCGAGGCGCGATGTGACCGCTGCCAGCCAGCGCCGCTCCGGCGAATAATGCGGCGGCGCGACGAGGCCGATCTCATCGCCGATATCGGCACGTACCAGCAGCCAGTCGATGCCCTCCGGCCGGCCACGCTCGATCAGCAGCAGCCCATGATCAGGGAAGTAACCTGTCAGTTGATACTTGACGCAGCCTTGGTCGTTGCTGTCGGTGCATTTGGCATCCTGGTTGCGATAGATGCGCGTGCGTCCATTGCGGAAGGTCAGTTTCAGGCTCGCTCCGCTGCGCTGCGCGAGCTCCGGAATCTGTGCGAGGCAGGCCGCCTCCGATCGGTCAAGATCGCCGCGGCCGGTGTCGTCGACGCAGCGGCCGTCCTGGGACGGACGATCGACGACGGAGAAGGCAGGGCGCTCTCCGCCCGCTGCCGCGTTGCCAACCATGGAGAGGAGCAGCGCCGGTCCGATCACACGCCTCCAGCCCATCACAGGCGCTCCGCGGCCGAAGGGGGATCGACACGATCTGCCCGCGTCACTGACAGCGGCTGAGACTGTTCGACCAGTCCGACGTAGCGGCGGCGGTGCCGGCGTCGTCGCTCCGGGCCGCGATGGCGCGGGCTGGCGAGCCTGTCCAACACCCAGGCGAGCACGCCCACGATGGCAAAGCTCGCAAGCAGCGAGATGCAAAGCAGCTCCAGATAAAGCTTCAGAACCGAGCTTGCGAAACAGGCAAGCGCAATGAGCGCGACAATGGCCAGCCGGCCTTTGACGGAGATCGACATGATGGGGCGTTTCGCTGAGAGCTGATTGTTATTCTCACTCTAGCGTGAGCGCGCTCCGCGCCAAGTGGCGTGCATATGGGTGGTAAATTTTGCCGCAAGCCGATGCCGACAATCGAACGCGCCGGAGATCAATCGTCGTTGCGCGCATCTGCTGGCAACTAAGCGTTGCGGAAAATCCGGTTGTCACGCTGTTCGCCGCTCGCAGGGGTCGCGACAGCTGGAGAGAAGTTTGATTAGAACTGTCTGGACCTGATCATTGCTCGGGAAGCGCCGAGCTGCATCCACGCACACCTCTGTCGTCCCGGCCTTGAGCCGGGACCCATACCCCCAGGGAGTGGTTTGAGGCAGGGCTGGTCATTGGCTTTTTGCCCATCACGATCGCCGCAGCGTATGGGTCCCGGATCGGCGCCGCGCCGCGCTGGCGCGCGTCACGGCTTGTCCGGGACGACGATGGGGAGACATCCGATTCACATCTCAAACAGCGCGGGCGAACGCAATCAGCACGAACGCAATCAGGACGACGTGACATCGCATTCTCGCGGCGCCATATCGCCCGAGCTTTGCAATCAGTTCGTCCCTCGCAAACA
>NZ_CAFI01000157.1 GCF_000239775.1 Bradyrhizobium sp. ORS 375 | reverse complement strand
TGTGTGGAAGGGGGCGGAATATTCCATTCCTCGGGCGCGAGACCGCGTCGCGAGATCGCGAACGCGTGCAATGCAGCACAACCACTCCGAGACGAAATAACGCAGCGTATTGCATGACGGCTGCAACCGCCTTTGAATGATGCGCCGGCGCGTCGCCGCGCCCAGTTGCCGATCCGACTCCGGAGCTCCCCCATGTCCATGCAAAGTGTGGCCACGCCCTCGTTCCGCCTGACATCGCCGCGGCGAAACTCGCTGACGCATATTCCCGGCGACGAAGGCTGGCCGATCATCGGCAAGACCTTCGAGGTGCTCGCCGACCCCAAGGGCCACGTCGAGCGCAATGCCAGGAAGTATGGTCCGGTCTATCGCAGCCACATGTTCGGCGAGGTCAATGTCGTGCTGCTCGGGCCGGAAGCCAACGAACTGGTGCTGTTCGACCAGACCAAGCTGTTCTCGTCGGCCCATGGCTGGGGCCACATCCTCAATCTGCTGTTTCCGCGCGGCCTGATGCTGCTCGATTTCGATGAGCACCGCATGCACCGCAAGGCGCTGTCGGTCGCCTTCAAGGCGGGACCGATGAAGTCCTATCTCGCAGGCCTCGACCGCGGCATCGCCGCGCGCATCGCGCAGTGGCGCGAGAGGCCGGGCGAGATGCTGTTCTATCCGGCGATCAAGCAGCTCACGCTCGATCTTGCCGCGACGTCCTTCCTCGGCACCGCAATCGGCCCGGAGGTCGACGCCATCAACCGCGCCTTCGTCGACATGGTCGCCGCCGCGGTCGCGCCGATCCGCAGGCCGCTGCCGGGCACGCAGATGGCGCGCGGCGTCAAGGGCCGGCAACGCATCGTCGCCTATTTCTCCGAGCAGATCCCGCTGCGCCGCGCCAAGGGCGACGGCGACGATCTGTTCTCGCATCTGTGTCGCGCCACCGACGACGAAGGCGCGCTGCTGTCGACGCAGGACATCGTCGACCATATGAGCTTCCTGATGATGGCGGCGCACGACACGCTGACCTCGTCGCTGACATCCTTCGTCGCCCAGCTCGCAGCGCATCCGGAATGGCAGCAGAGGCTGCGCGCGGAGGTCGACAGCCTCGGCCTCGCCAACGACGAGCCGATGAGCTCGGAGCATCTGGAGAAAATGAAGCTCACGGAGATGGCGTTCCAGGAGACCTTGCGGCTGATGCCGCCGGTGCCATCGCTGCCGCGCCGTCCGGTGCGCGACTTCACCTTCAAGGGATTTGCGATCCCGGCGGGCACCGGCGTCGGCGTCAATCCGATGTACACCCACCACATGCCGGAGATCTGGCCCGAGCCGGAGCGCTTCGATCCGATGCGCTTCACCGACGAGGCGCAGCGCGGCCGCCACCGCTTCGCCTGGGTGCCGTTCGGCGGCGGCGCCCACATGTGCCTCGGCCTGCACTTCGCCTACATGCAGGCGAAGTGCTTTGCGCGGCACTTCCTGTCCAACATCGAGGTCTCGTTCACGCCGGGCTACCAGCCGGCATGGCAGGTCTGGCCGATCCCGAAGCCGCGCGACGGACTGAAGGTGCAGCTGAAGGCGGTGTGATTGGCGGGCTTGAGACAGCAAGGGCTCGAGGATCTGAGTTTGTCGCGGGCCCCTCCTCCTCGTCTTGGCCGGGCTTGACCCGGCCATCCATCAGGCCGCACTCCCCGGAAGGAGAGAGGTGGATGGCCGGGTCAAGCCCGGGCATGACGAACTACATATTTCCCTGGCCCCTACTCCACCGCATCCCCGAGCAGCTTGCGCATGGCGGCGTAGCCCTGCTGCTGCTGGCTCCAGTTGCGGCCGCCGGTGATGGCGCCGTCGATGACCAGGTCATGGCCGTTGATGAAGCTCGACTCGTCGCTGGCGAGAAACACCGCCGCATGCGCGATGTCGTCGGGCAGGCCGGCGCGCGGGATCGGCTGCGCGGTGGCATAGGCATTGCGGATCGTCTCCGGCGTCTTCTCCGCCGCCTCGGTCGACAGCCCCAGCGCCTTGCCGAAGATACCGGTCGCAATCAGCCCGGGCGAGATCGAGTTGACGCGCACGCCGGACTCGCCGAGCTCCATCGCCACGCATTTGGTCAAATGGATCACGGCGGCCTTCGCCGTGCTGTACACCACCGAGGTCGAGTAGCCGGCGAGCCGTCCCGCGATCGAGCCGTTGTTGATGATGCTGCCCGCGCCCTGCTTCTTCATGTGAGGCGCGGCGTACTTCATGCCCAGCATCACGCTGCGCACCAGCACCGCCATCGCCTGGTCGAAACGATCGGCATCGAGGCCTTCGATGCCGCCGGTCTGCGCCGGACCGCCGGCATTGTTGAACAGACAATCGATGCGGCCGAAGTGCTCGAGGGCGAGGTCGATCAGCGCGCGCATCTGCGCGTCGACGGTGACATCCGTCTGACGGAAGACGCAGCTCGCACCGAGACGCCCGGCCAGAGCCTCGCCCTCGGCGCATCGCCGGCCGGCTGCAATCACTGTCGCTCCCTCGGCGACAAATATCTCCGCCGTGCGCAAGCCGATGCCGCTGGTGGCGCCCGTGATCACCGCCACCTTGCCGTCCAATCGTCCCATTGCTCGATCCTCCCCTCTGCATGTCCTGTTTGTTGGTTCGCCAGGCGCGGGCAGAGTTCCGCCGCGGAACCATCATCGAGTGCACCGAATTGCAACACAAGCACGGCAACTTCCATCAACCGGACAAATTACCGCCACCCCGGCCTTAATTTGGTTGCGCACCTGAGGCTCTTGGATGTCCATGACGCGACTCATCGAGGACATCAAGCAGGTCTGGCGCGGCGAGCAGCAGCCGTCTCTGGTGTGGAGCTGCTTGTTTGCAGCCGGCTGCCTGCTCATCGCCACCGCAATTCGCTACGGCATGGCCCACCTGCGGCCGGACGTGTTCTTCACGCCCTACATGCCCGCGGTGTTCTTCGCCACCGCGATGGGCGGCTCCGGCGTCGGTTTGGCCACCGCCATTCTTGGTGCGGCGCTGGGGCTGGCGCTCGACTTCGGCAACGGCCCGGTCGATGGCGCGCGGCTCGCGCTGATGACGATGTATCTCGTCGTGGCGGCCCTGGTGATCTGGGGCGTCAATCACTATCGCGGCCTTGCCGCCAAGCAGCGCGAGATCGCGCGGCGGCTCACCGAGGAGGAGCAGTACCGCAAGCTCCTGGTCGACGAGTTGCATCACCGGCTCAAGAACAAGACCTCCACCATTCACGCCGTCCTGCATCAGGTGCTGTACGATCAGCCGCAGGTCTGGACCCGCATCGACCAGCGCATCCGTGCGCTGGCCGCCGCCGACGACCTGATCGCGCGCGCCGACGGTCAGGGCTGCGACCTGAAGGACCTGCTGATGTCGGAGCTCGGGCCGTACGGCCATGTGCGCTTCGAGCTCAACGGCGCGCCGCTGTTCCTGCCCGCCAAGCTCGCGGTCAGCCTGGCGCTGATCTTTCACGAGTTGGCCACCAATGCGGGCAAATACGGCGCCTTCGCCTCGCCGCGCGGCTTTCTGCAGGTGTCCTGGACCACCGAGGGCGACAGGCTCACGCTGACCTGGGACGAGGCCGAGGGGCCGCCGGTCGGCCAGGTCGGCAAGCCCGGTTTCGGCACCAAGCTGCTGAAGGCCGCCCTGTCGTCGTTCGACGGCAGGACCGAGACCACATTTCTCCCGTCCGGAATTCACTGCACGATGCAATGCCGCGTGCCGCCGAGCTAAGGCGGGGAAAGGCGGCAAATCTTGCCTACGACTTTCGCAGAATGCGCGCGGCCGGGTCCTCGGCCAAATTGAGGATCCGTTAATGACGCTGCGGCACAAAGCTCCGCATCTTCCGCGACTTGGCTTTCGCGCTCCGTGTTTCTACGTAGCGCTTAACTAAAATGAAGCTGGAACTTTGCACAATCGGCGCATGTACAGCAGCGACCGATTCAACTTTTCACCCGACACGAATGACGGGCTGGACGCGACAGAGGCCGAGCTGCGCTTCCTGCGCAGCATCCTCAGCCAGCTGCCGTCCGGCGTCACGGTGCAGGACGAGAACGGCCGCTTTCTCCTCGTTAACGATACTGCCGCCGTCCAGCTCGGCGCCGCCGCCAACAGCGCCGACGGCCTCTCGTCACCGCATCTCGATGGCCGGCGGAGCGCATGCCGCGAGATCATCGGCCGGGGGCGCACCGTGATCGGCGAGGAGAAGATCGCCGGTGAGCGTGGCGCGCAGACGCTGCTGACCGCCCACCGCCCGGTCCGCATCGCCGATAAGAACGTCCTGATCTCGAGCTCCGCCGACATCACCGAGCAGAAGGAGTTCGAGGACCAGCTGTTCCGCGCCGCCTATTATGACGAGCTGACCGGCCTGCCGATGCGCCGCGTCGTCGAGCACCGCGCCGACAATCTGGTCCGCCGCGGCCGGATCGACGGCCGTTTCGCGCTCGCCTTCCTCGATCTCGACAACTTCAAATACATCAACGACTATTACGGTCACGCCACCGGCGACGCCCTGCTGGTCGAGCTCGCCAGGCGCATCAGCCGCGACCTGCGCGAGTCCGATCTGCTGTCGCGCATCAGCGGCGACGAGTTCCTGCTGCTGCTGCACCCGATCGAGCGCGCCGAGGAGGTCGCCGAGTTCCTGCAGGCCCTGCTCGACCGTTTGAACGCGCCGTTCTTCATCGACGGCGCCGAGGTGTTCGCCTCCGCCTCCGTGGGCGTCAGCCTGTTTCCCGAGCATGGCGCGAGCTACGACGTGCTGCGGCAGAACGCCGATCTCGCGATGTACCGCGTCAAGAACAGCGGCAAGGGCACGCTGGCGTTCTTCTCGAGCGCGATGGAGCACGAGGCGCTGGCGCGCATGAAGGTCGAGCAGTCGCTGCGGCTCGCCATTCTCGAGAAGCGCTTCTGCTGCGCGTTCCAGGCCAAGGTCGACATCCGCACCGAGGAGATCAAGGGCATCGAGGCGCTGGTGCGGCTGCGCGACAATGAGGGCGTGATCCAGGCGCCGGGCGCCTTCATCAATCTCGCGGTCGAGCTTGGCCTGATCGACGAGCTCGCGCATCTCGTGCTCGACGAAATCGTCAGATCGATCGACCTGATCAACGAGACGTTCGGCCACGAGGCGACGATCAGCATCAACGTCGCCGCCAAGCAGGCGTCGAACCCGGAGTTCATGCAGCCGTTCGCCCGGGCGCTCGAGGCGACGGGCTTCCCGAAGCGCTTCATGGTCGAAGTCACCGAGGACGCCTTCGTGACCCGCAGTCATTTCCAGGACGAGATCGTGCCGCTGTTGCGCGGCATCGGCGTCGGCATCTCGATCGACGATTTCGGCATCGGCTACTCGTCGCTGTCGGCGCTCGCCGACATCACCGCCGACGAGATCAAGATCGACCGCTCCTTCATCACGGACATCCACAAGCGGCCGCGCAGCCAGGGCATCCTGCGCGCGATCGAATCGCTCAGCGAGGCGCTCGGCATGACCGTGATCGCCGAAGGCATCGAGTCGTTCGAGGAGCTCGCCTACCTGCAGGCGGCAACCAAGATCCGTTACGCCCAGGGCTACTACTTCTCGCGGCCGATCTTCCTGGAGGAGCTGAAACCGGCGACCCCGATTGCAAGCGAAGCGCGCATGAGTCTCGCCAGTCGCGCTGTGCAGGAAAACCGCCAGTCCTACGCGCGCAGCAGCCGCTATCGACGCTGAGATCCCGCAAATCCCACCCGAGCAACGAGGCGCATCGTCAGCACAAAGTATGAGGCCTTCCCGACTGCCTTCGAAAGCGCCTTGACCCGGCCCGAGCCTGCACACTATCAGTTGCAGACAACAGCCGCCGGTAGCTGGGAGGAAGGCTCGTGAGAACGTCACAAATACTCAAAAGCTCTGTTTTAAAAGGTCTCGTTTCAACACTGACCGTCGCCCTGCTGGCCACCGCCGCCCAAGCCGACGATCTGAAAATCGCTCTCATCTACGGCAAGACCGGTCCGCTGGAGGCCTATGCCAAGCAGACCGAAGCGGGCCTTCGCCTCGGCTTCGAATACGCCACCAAGGGCACCAACATGATCGACGGTCGCAAGATCGTCATCATCACCAAGGACGACCAGGGCAAGCCCGATCTGTCCAAAGCCGCGCTTTCGGAAGCCTATCAGGATGACGGCGCCGACATCGCGATCGGCACGACCTCGTCGGCCGCGGCGCTCGCCGACCTGCCGGTGGCCGAGGAGAACAAGAAGATCCTGATCGTCGAGCCGGCGGTCGCCGACCAGATCACCGGCGAGAAGTGGAACCGCTACATCTTCCGCACCGGCCGCAACTCCTCACAGGATGCGATCTCCAATGCGGTCGCGATCGGCAAGCCGGGCGTGACCGTCGCCACGCTGGCCCAGGACTACGCCTTCGGCCGCGACGGCGTCGCCGCCTTCAAGGAGGCCCTGGCCAAGACCGGCGCGACGCTCGGCGCCGAGGAATATGTGCCGACCAACACCACCGACTTCACCGCCGTCGGCCAGCGCCTGTTCGATGCGCTGAAGGACAAGCCGGGCAAGAAGATCATCTGGGTGATCTGGGCCGGCGCGGGCGATCCGCTCACCAAGCTGCAGGACATGGATCCGAAGCGCTATGGCATCGAGCTCTCGACCGGCGGCAACATCCTGCCGGCGCTCGCCGCCTACAAGCGGCTGCCGGGCATGGAGGGCGCCACCTACTATTACTATGACATTCCCAAGAACCCGGTGAACGACTGGCTGGTCGCCGAGCACCAGAAGCGGTTCAACGCGCCGCCGGACTTCTTCACCGCAGGCGGCTTCTCCGCGGCGATGGCTGTCGTCACGGCCGTGACCAAGGCGAAGTCGACAGATACTGAGAAGCTGATCGCGGCGATGGAGGGAATGGAGTTCGACACGCCCAAGGGCAAGATGATCTTCCGGAAAGAGGATCACCAGGCGCTGCAAAGCATGTATCACTTCCGCGTCAAGGTCGATCCGAACCTCGCCTGGGCCGTCAACGAGCCGGTCCGCGAGATCAAGATCGACGAGATGACGGTCCCGATCCGCAACAAGCGCTGACAATGAAATCCGTGCCCGGCCCTCGCGCCGGGCACGTGCACTTTGGAAGCAATACTTAGAAGTCACACAGCTGACGACATGTCCCTCACCCTCGAAACCCGTGACCTGACGATCCGCTTCGGCGGCCATGTCGCGGTCGACAGCGTCAGTTGCAGCTTCCGGCCGGGCGAGCTGACCGCGATCGTCGGCCCCAACGGCGCCGGCAAGACGACCTACTTCAACCTGATCTCCGGGCAACTGTCCGCCTCCTCGGGCACGATCCTGTTCGATGGTCGCGACATCACCAGCCTGTCGGCGCCGCTGCGTACCCGTGCGGGGCTTGGCCGCGCATTCCAGCTCACCAATCTGTTTCCCAATCTCAGCGTCGAGGAGAATGTCCGCCTCGCAGTCCAGGCGCAGAGCGGCACGCATTACGATCTTCTTCGTCCGTGGATGGCGCGGCGCGACCTGATCGCCCGCGCGGATGCGATCCTCGACCAGGTCGCGCTCGGCAGCCGCCGCAGCGTCACTGCGACCACCTTGTCCCATGGCGACCAGCGCAAGCTCGAGGTCGCGCTGATGATGGCGCTGGAGCCGAAGGTCTTCATGTTCGACGAGCCGACTGCCGGCATGAGCATCGACGAGGTGCCGGTCGTGCTCGATTTGATCGCCCGGCTCAAGCAGGACAAGAGCAAGATCATCCTGCTGGTCGAGCACAAGATGGACGTGGTGCGCTCGCTCGCCGACCGCATCATCGTGCTGCATAATGGCCAGTTGGTCGCCGACGGCAAGCCCGCCGAGGTGATCGCCTCGCCGATCGTCCAGGAAGCCTATCTCGGCGTGACCCCGCGGAGCGCGGCATGAGCGCGCTGCTGAAGCTGTCGGGTGTCGAGACCTATATCGGCCGCTATCACATCCTGCAGGGCGTCGACTTCGAGGTGCCCGAAGGCCAGACCACGATGCTGCTCGGCCGCAACGGCGCTGGCAAGACCACGACGCTGCGCACGATCATGGGGCTGTGGCAGGCGAAGACCGGCAGCATCACGCTTTCCGGTGAGCCGATCGAAAAGCTCGCGACGCCGGACATTGCCCAGCGCGGCGTCGGCTACGTGCCCGAGAGCATGGCGGTGTTCTCCGACCTCACCGTCAAGGAGAACCTCGTGCTGGCGGCGCGTAACGGCCCGCTCGACGACGCCCAGCTCGCCTGGATCTTCGGCTTCTTCCCGGCTCTGAAGAAGTTCTGGCTGTCGCGCGCCGGCAGCCTGTCCGGTGGCCAGAAGCAGATGCTGTCGATCGCGCGCGCGATCGTCGAGCCGCGCAAGCTGCTCCTGATCGACGAGCCGACCAAGGGGTTGGCGCCGGCAATCGTGATGTCGCTGATCGAATGCCTGAAGGAGATCAAGCGCCGTGGCGCCACCATCCTGCTGGTCGAGCAGAATTTTCATGCCGCGCGCGAGCTCGGCGATCAGGTGCTGGTCATGGACAACGGCACCATTGTCCATCGCGGCGACATGGCCGCTCTCGCCGCCGACGTGCCGCTGCAGGAGCGCCTGCTCGGCCTCAGCCTGGAGGCGCATCAATGAGCGAGATCGCAGCCACCGATACGTTGCCCAAGCCGAGGCGTGATATCGCGCCCCTGCTGTTGCCGGTGGTGCTGGCACTGCTGATGATCCCGCTCGTCGGATCCGCGAGCTCCTGGGTGACGCTGACCGTCGCCAGCCTGGCAATGGGCATGATGATCTTCATCATGGCCTCCGGCCTGACGCTGGTGTTTGGGCTGATGGACGTGCTCAATTTCGGCCACGGCGCCTTCATCGCCATCGGCGCCTATGTCGCGACGCTGGTGCTGCTGCCGCTCGCGAGCTGGGCGCAGGCCGATTCGCTGCTGACCAACCTCGCCGTGCTCGTTCCGGCCGCGCTGCTGTCGATGGGCGTCACCGGTGCGCTCGGCCTGGTGGTCGAGCGCGTGCTGGTGCTGCCGGTCTATGGCCAGCACCTCAAGCAGATCCTGATGACCACCGGCGGCCTCATCGTCGCGGAGCAGACGATGTATGCGCTGTTCGGTCCGCAGATCATCCCGATGCCGCTGCCGGCAGCTTTGCGCGGCTCGTTCATCCTCGGCGACGTCGCGATCTCCAAATATCGGCTGCTGGCATTGCTCATCGGCCTCGTGATCTTCGTCGCGATCGAGCTGGTGCTGAACCGGACCAAGATCGGCCTCCTGATCCGCGCCGGCGTCGAGAACCGCGAGATGGTCGAGGCGCTCGGCTACCGGATCCGCCGGCTGTTCCTCGGCGTGTTCATGACCGGCTCGGCGCTCGCCGGCCTCGGCGGCGTGATGTGGGGCCTGTATCGCGAGCAGGTCCATGCCTCGATCGGCGACGAGCTCACCGTGCTGGTGTTCATCGTCGTGATCATCGGCGGGCTCGGCTCGATCACCGGCTGCTTCATCGGCGCGATCCTGGTCGCGATGGTCGCCAATTACGGCGGCTTCCTGGTGCCCAAGCTCGCCCTCGTCTCCAACATCCTGCTGATGGTCGCCGTGCTGATGTGGCGGCCGCGCGGCCTCTATGCGGTGACCAGCCGATGATGATTCTCTCCGGCGATCCCCCGCGCAGCCGCACGCTGTCCATCCTGCTCGTCGTCATCGTGCTGGCGCTGCTGGCGACGCCGTTCATCTTCCCGGGCGCCAAGGCGCTCAACGTCGCCGCCAAGATCTGCATCTTCGCCGCGCTGGTCGCGTCCTACGATCTGCTGCTCGGCTACACCGGCTCGGTGTCGTTTGCCCACACGATGTTCTACGGCATCGGCTCCTATGCGATCGCGATCTCGCTCTACGGGCTCGGCCCCAACTGGGCCTCGGTGGCAGTGGCCGTCGCGGCCGGTCTGCCGCTCGCCCTGCTGCTGGCGCTCGCGATCGGCCTGTTCTCGCTGCGCGTCGAGGCGATCTTCTTCGCGATGATCACGCTCGCCGTCGCCTCCGCCTTCCTCGTGCTGGCGTCGCAACTGTCATGGTTGACCGGCGGCGAGGACGGCCGCAGCTTCCAGCTGCCGGAGCTGCTGCGCCCCGGCACCGTATTCATCGGCAAGGAGTGGTTCGGCTTCCCGATCAACGGCCGGATCCTGACCTACTACCTGGTGCTGTCGGCCTGCGCGCTGATGATCCTGGCGCTGCTGCGCGTCGTGAACTCGCCGTTCGGCCGCGTGCTGCAGGCGATCCGCGAGAACCGCTTCCGCGCCGAGGCGCTCGGCTATCGCACGGTATTCCATCTGACCTACGCCAACTGCATCGCCGCCGTGATCGCCGCTTGCGCCGGCATGCTGAACGCGCTGTGGCTGCGCTATGCCGGGCCCGACACCTCGCTGGCGTTCTCGATCATGCTGGACATCCTGCTGATGGTCGTGATCGGCGGCATGGGCACGATCTATGGCGCGATCATCGGGGCTGCGATCTTCATCCTGGCGCAGAACTATCTGCAGGCCCTGATGAGCATCGCGTCGACCGCCGCGTCGGAGGCCGGCTTGCCGCTGCTGCCCGGCCTGCTGCACCCCGACCGCTGGCTGCTGTGGCTCGGCCTGTTGTTCATCGCCAGCGTGTATTTCTTCCCGACCGGCGTCGTCGGCCGTCTCCGCGGCAAGCCGGCGGCCAAACACTGAGATTGCAATACAATTAAAGATTTGCACAGCGCTGCCGCCTCGAGCGTGGCGGCGCGGTACTCCGATGGAGAAATTCGCGTTTTCGGCGATGTTGCACGACGCGCTTAAGCGACGGCTAACCGCGTTTCCTAACCGCTCCGGTACCAGTGCCTTGCTATCAAATCTGCTTGGAAAAGGTCATTTCGCAGGTCGATCAGGGCATGCAACGCACAGCAGACACGTCAGTGACCGGCGGCGCCGAGCGGGAACGGATCGGCACGTCTGTCTGGCGCGGTCCGGTACCGTGGCTGATCGCCTGTGGTGCGCTGCTGATCGCGGCGATCGTCCTTGGCACCATCGTCATGGCCAGCGGATTCCGGGCGCGGACGATCGGCAACAATGAGCGCGAGCTCGAAAACACGGTCCTGCTGATGACGCGGCATTTCGCGCAGCAGTTCGCGGATGCCGAGACCGCCGTTTCGCATGCCATCCGCCGCATGCAGCTCGGAGCGATCTCGTCGCCCGAGTCGTTCCAGACGCGGATGGCGCAGGCCGATATCCGCGAAATGCTGCAGTCACAGGTCAATGGCCTGTCCTACATGGGCGACCTCACCGTCATCGACGCCGAGGGCAACTTCGTCAACTGGTCGTCCAACGATCCCCTGCCGGCCATCAACGTGAGCGACCGGTCCTACTTCAACGATCTCAAGACGGCGGCGCAGCCGGATGCCTTCGTCATCACGCCGGTCGTGAGCCGGGTCACCAGCGGCTGGGCCACGATCGTCGCTCATCGCCTCAGTGGCGCGAATGGCGAGTTCCTGGGCCTGCTGACCCGTCGCGTCGACCCCCGCGCGTACGAGACATTCATGCAATCGATCGCGCTGGGCAACAACGCCGCGATCACCCTGTTCCACGCCGACGGCACCGTGCTGGCGCGCTATCCGCGCGTCGAATCGGTGATGGGGCGCAGGATCATCAGGAGCGATTTGTTCGACACGATCGCCGACGGCAGCGTTCGGAGCGACGTGATGAAGAGCCCGGTCGACGACATCGATAAGATCGTCGCGGCCGCCAGGGTCGGCCGCTTCCCGCTCACGATGACCGCGACCAAGACGGTCGACGATGCGCTGGCCGATTGGCGATCGCAGATGGTGCTGCTGGTCGGGGCGGCGATGCTCGCCGTGTTCGTGATCGCCGTGATGTTCAGCCTGCTGATCCGCCAGATCGTACGGCAGAACCAGATCGCGAGAGGCCGGCTGGAGAACGAAAAGCAGCGGGTCGAGACGGCGCTCGACAACATGACGCAGGGCCTGATCTCGTTCGATGCCCACGCCTGCGTCGTGATGTTCAATCAGCGCTTCATCGACCTGCTCGGGCTCTCGCCCGAGGTGATCAGGCCTGGCCTGCATCTGAGCGAGGTCGTCGCGCACTGCAAGGAGCGCGGAGCCTTCAACGGGGACGCGGCCGGCCTGTGCGCCGACATCGTCGACAGAGCCAGGGCCGGCGGCACCTCGCAGATGATCGCGGAGGGAAGCTCCGGCCGGTTCTTCAACGTGATCGACAAGCCGCTCGCGTCCGGCGGCTGGGTGACGACCATCGAGGACATCAGCGAGCAGCGCAGGCTAGAGCAGGAGCGCGACCGCAACCATGCCTTCCTGAGCGAGATCATCGATCACATCCCCTCGCACATCATCGTCAAGGATGTGCGTGATCGCCGCTATGTGCTGGTCAACCGCTCCACCGAGCAAGGTTTCGGACTGCCGCGCCAGGACATCGTCGGCAGGACAGTGTTCGACCTGATGGCCAGATCGTCCGCGGAGAAGGTCACGGCTGACGACGACCGCGCGCTCGAACAGCCGGACGGGCTGGTGCTCGGCGAGCATCCCTGGCAGACGCCGGGTCTCGGACTGCGCTACATTACCTCGCGACGCATCACCATCGAGGACGAGGCGCAGCAACCGCGCTACCTGATCAACGTGATCGAGGACACCACAGAGCGGCGGCTGGCCGACGAGAAGATCGCCCACCTCGCTCATTTCGACGCGCTGACGGAGCTGCCGAACCGCGTGCTGTTCCGCGAGCGCATCGACGAGGAGATCGAGCGCGCGCGCCACGGCACCTTCTTCGCCCTGCTCTACATCGACGTGGACGAATTCAAGGGCATCAATGATTCGCTCGGACACCATGTCGGCGACGAACTGCTGAAGACGATCGCGCGGCGGATCGAGAGCTGCGTCGGCCCCGAGGACATGGTGGCGCGGCTTGGCGGCGACGAGTTCGCCGTGGTGCTGACCACCGCCGCGGACCAGGACGAGGTCGTCGTGGTGGTCACGGAAATCCTCGACACGATCCGCAAGCCTTATCGCTGCCTCGGTCACCAGCTGTCGACGGATGCGAGCATCGGCATCGCGCTGGCGCCGCGCGACGGCGTCGAGTGCGACCAGCTCACCAAGAATGCGGATCTCGCGATGTACGCCGCCAAGGCCGGCGGGCGCCGCACCTTCCGCTTCTTCGAGCCGTCGATGGACGAGAACGCGCGCGCCAGGCTGCAGCTGCAGCAGGATCTGCGCCGCGCGATCGCGGAAGACCAGTTCGAGCTGCACTATCAGCCGCTGCTCGGCTTCAGCCGGAACGTCATGACCGGCTGCGAGGCGCTGCTGCGCTGGCGGCATCCGGAGCGCGGCATGGTGCCGCCGCTCGATTTCATTCCGCTCGCGGAGGACACCGGGCTCATCAACGAGATCGGCGACTGGGTGATGCGCACGGCCTGCGCCGAGGCCGCAAGCTGGCCTGCCGACATCCGCATCGCCGTGAACGTCTCGCCGGTGCAGCTGAAATCACCGACTTTGGCGCTGCGGATTGCAGCCGCGCTGTCGGCCGCCGGTCTCGCGCCGGAGCGGCTCGAGATCGAGATCACCGAGGCCGTGCTGATCAGCGACGACGACGTCGCGCTCAGCGTGCTGCATCAATTGCACGACATGGGCGTGCGCATCGCGCTCGATGATTTCGGCACCGGCTATTCCTCGCTGAGCTATCTGAAGCGGTTCCCGTTCGACAAGATCAAGATCGACCGCTGCTTCGTCAGCGATATCAACATCGGCAGCTCGTCGGCGATCGTCCAGGCCGTCGTCAGCATTGCCGCCGCGAGCAACATGACCACCACCGCCGAGGGCGTTGAGACGGGCGCGCAGCAGTCGGCGCTGCGCCAGCTCGGCTGCACCGAGATGCAGGGTTATCTGTTCAGCGCGCCGAAGCCCGCCTCCGAGTTACGCAAGCTGTTCGCGCCGGAGGCGGTCGACGCCGAGGATCTTCAGGCCGCCGGCTGACAAAGCGCCGCCGGCGATCGGAATGCGCGCACGGGCCGCTCGATCCGAAAGCCACATCGTTCCGCTCCGTTCGGATCGCCCCACCGCGCGGCCGGTGCGAAACACATCCGATGCAATGCGCCGATCGTGATGAACGTCACAGCAGGCGGGTATGCGCCAAAATGCCCTCCGTCAACGCGGTACGCCGCCCGCCGGTGCCTTGGGCTTGAGCGAAGGCAACCTATATAGGCGTGGTCGGAACCCGCTCAGGTGGCCCATGCAACCCGTCTCCTTGCTCCTCAACGTCCTCTGGATCGTGCTCGGCGGCGCCTATATGGCGTTCGGCTGGCTGGTGGCGGCGGTCGTCATGGCGATCACCATCGTCGGCCTGCCCTGGGCGCGCGCCGCGTTCAACATCGCCGCCTATACGCTGCTGCCGTTCGGCTCCCGCGCCGTCCGCCGCGACGAGGTCACCGGCATGGAGGATGTCGGCAC
The DNA here is from genome assembly GCF_000239775.1 of Bradyrhizobium sp. ORS 375. Lineage (GTDB taxonomy): Bacteria > Pseudomonadota > Alphaproteobacteria > Rhizobiales > Xanthobacteraceae > Bradyrhizobium. The sequence goes on along the minus strand of NZ_CAFI01000157.1, from coordinate 5,138 downwards.
CGGGCCGCTCGGCCTGCTCGGCAACATCATCTGGTTCGTGCTGGCCGGCTGGTGGCTGGCGCTCGGCCACCTCGTCACCGCGGTGGTTCTGGCCATATCCCTCATCGGCCTGCCGTTCGCCTGGGTCCATTTGAAGCTCGCCGGACTGGCGGCGTGGCCGATCGGCAAGACCATCGTGCCGGCCTGAGCCAGGCTGGCGCGCTGGATTGGGCCAAGCATCCCACTGCCCTCCAGAACGACGCTCGCCGGCAACCGGTCAAGGCCGTTGCCGACCACGAGCCAATCGGCTAAACGAGGTCCACACGCACCCGTAGCTCAGCTGGATAGAGCGTTGCCCTCCGAAGGCAAAGGTCACACGTTCGAATCGTGTCGGGTGCGCCAATAAATCAATGGCTTAGCTTTCTTTGTTGCGCAGGACCGCCACCGCAGTTCGGCGTAGGCATCCAGATATAGTCACGGATTAATTTCAAAGTCGGGGCGCGAGAGACGATCGATGATTCGACGCGGGACCGCTATCGGCTTCTCTCGTCAGGCCGCCCCCGGTCGTACCGAGCCTCTCCGCGTGACAGTACTGACGGACGACGGCGCCGAGTACGAGGCGGTTATGAAAATCTCAACAGGGATGGAGTTGGGAAGCGAAGCTCTAATGAACGAGATGCTCGGGTCTCTGCTTGCGGCCGACCTTGGACTGCCAGTGCAAGAGCCTTTCTTCGTTGAGCTGTCGGCAGAATTTTGCGCATCAATCCCCATTCCGGCAATTCGAGCCCGGCTGGCGACCTCGTGCTCCTTGGCTTTTGCCTGCCTTGATGCCGGCAAGCAGTGGAGAGGCTGGAACGCAACCGACCGGATATCGTCAGCGCAAGAGGCTTTGGCCGTTTCCATAATGGCTTTTGACGGCTTCACGGGAAACAGCGATCGAAGGCCTGGCAATCCAAATCTCCTGGTTCGAGATCAGGAGTGGCGCCTAATAGACCACGAGAATAGCTTCTCCTACCGGCTGCGGTTGTTTCCTCGATGTCAGCCCTGGATCGTAGGAAATCTGGCTGGAATGATCACATCGGGAGCGCCTAGCGAGCACATATTTGCGAGCCAGTTGATCGGCAGGGAAACATTAAGCCTCGCTCCGATCAAAGATAGCTGGCTCGCGCTCTCCGACGCCCGCTTGGCGCAATACGACGCTATATTGCCGGCCGAATGGGACGATACTCGACCGTACCTTCTAGAAGCGCTAGAGCACATCAGAAGAGTACGCGACACAATCGATCCGTGCTTAACCGAACTCGAGCGGATACTGTCATGAAGCGACACCGATATACGTACAGCATCCTCCGATATCGTCACGATCCTATCGCGGGCGAGCAATTAAACGTTGGCGTTATTCTCTATTCGCCCGACAGTACCTTTCTTGGCGCACGCTTCCGCAAGAACTACGGCCGTCTATCGAAGGTTTTTCCAGATGTAGACGGATCAACTCTGCGACAGGACCTGACTCGCATCGAAAAGGCATTTGAACGGCTGGCAAAAACGGAAAGCCGCAACCTGTTTTCTTTAGAAAGCGATGCAGCTTCGTTCGCGTCCAAAATCGTCGGACCAGACGATGGCTCTTTGATTTGGAGCGACTTGGGGTCTGGGATCACAGAAAGCCCCGAAACAACGTTGGAGAAATTGTTCATTCGCCTAGTCACTCAGTACGAGGACCTGACCGCTCCTCGTAGAACTGATGCGGATATCTGGCGTCCCGTGCGGGATCGACTAATGGAACTAAAGGTCGCTTCCGTTCTAGAGAAGAAGACCATCGTCTCGTCGAAAGATGAGGTCGAGTTTGAACACGCTTGGAAGAATGGCCAATGGCATTGCTATCAACCTTTATCGTTTGACCTCGCAACCGTAGATAGCATTCAGGAGAAGGCCGCTCGCTGGGTAGGCCACATGGTTGGTCTCTCGTCGGCGTTCGAAAAGTTCCATCCCTATTTCATCGTTGGAAGCCCCTCTGAGCCGACTCTTCGATCTGCTTATCGGCGCGCTCTCGACTTTATTGCTGATGCGCCTCTTCATCCAACCATCGTGCCGGAGGAAGAAGTTGAAGCATTTGCCAAAGATCTGGCTGACCGCGTGCATTCGCACGAGCAAAAATAGAGCGCCTGCGCCACTTTGCTCCCGATCAATTCGAAAGAGGACAAGCTACTCAGCACTCGGCTCCTAAAATGCATTCTGCGGTGATCACCCGCGCACCACGCCCGCGCGCGCCTTCAGAAACTCCCGCGCGACGATCAGCTTCTGCACCTCCGTCGCGCCTTCGTAGATGCGGAGCGCGCGGATCTCGCGGTAGAGGCTTTCGACGATCTCGCCCCTGCGCACGCCGCGGCCGCCGAACATCTGCAGCGCGCGGTCGATGACGCGTTGCGCCGTCTCGGTGGCGGCGAGCTTGGCCATGGCGGCCTCGCGGGTGGTCGGCAGCTTCTGGACGTCGCGGCGCCAGGCGGCGCGGTAGGTCAGGAGCGCGGCGGCGTCGGTCTCGGTCGCCATCTCGCCGAGGGCGGCCTGCGTCATCTGCAGATCGGCCAACGTGGCGCCGAACATCTGCCGGCTCTGCGCATGTGCCTGCGCCTCGTCGAGCGCGCGGCGGCCGAAGCCGAGTGCGGCGGCAGCCACCGAAGCGCGGAAGATGTCGAGCGTCTGCATGGCCAGCTTGAAGCCGCCGCCGGGCGCGCCGAGCCGCCGGCTCGCCGGGATGCGGCAGTTCGCGAGGCGCAGGGTCGCCAACGGATGCGGCGCGATCACCTCGATGCGCTCGGCCACCGAGAAGCCGGGATCATCGGGATACACGACGAAGGCGGAGATGCCGCGCGCGCCCGGCGCCTCGCCGGTGCGCGCGAACAGCGTGTAGACGTCGGCGATGCCGCCATTGGAGATCCAGGTCTTTTCGCCGTCGAGCACGTAGGTGTCACCGTCCAGCCGCGCCGCGCAGGCCATGGCGGCGACGTCGGAGCCCGCCTCCTTCTCGGACAGCGCGAAAGCGGCGAGCCATTCGCCGGCGCGTACCTTGGGCAGCACGCTGGCGCGCAGCTCCGGCGAGCCGCCGAGCGCGATGGCGCCGGAGCCCAGGCCCTGCATGGCGAAGGCGAAGTCGGCAAGGCCGTCGGCATAGCCAAGCGTTTCGCGCGACAGGCAGATCGCGCGCGAATCGATCGCGGCGGCATCGGCGTCGGGCGCCACGACGGCGCTGTCCAAGAGCCCGGCGGCACCGAGCGCGCGCACGACCTTGCGGCAGGCGTTGTCGACATCGGCATGGTCGACATCATCGAGCACGCCGGAGGCGACGAAGCGGTCGAGCTTTTCGCACAGCGCGCGATGCTTCGGCTCGAAGAACGGCCAGTCGAGCCAGTCGCGGGGGATCACCTTCGCCGATGCACTCATGATGGACCTGCTCGCCAATTATTTTAAATATAAAATAATTGGCCGGCGATCGCCCTGTCAAGCCGAAGGTCCTCCGACGCAGCCGACGTCATCGCGTCGGGCGCCGCAGCAGGCATCGTGCCCTCCACCGTCCTTCGAGACGCCCGCCTTCGGCGGGCTCCTCAGGACGAGGGCTGCATTGGCGGCGAGACCCCGGTGCTGTGCACGAATGCGCTGTCTGTGCTCGAAGGCGAGCTCATGTCCGCGGGTAGGGTGATCCTTCGCGTCGGCCCCTCTCATGAACGCCGGTTGGCGTGTTCATGGTCCCGTGTGCAGCGCCGTCATGGGCGCTTGATCCTTATGGCGAGGGGCGCCGCCTTCGGCGCGTCTCGCCATGAGGCCCCGCGCGGAGCAAAGCTCTATGAGATCGCCGTGCCGCCCCTTACTCCGCCGCCTTGGCAATCTTCCCGAACACGCGCGTCGGCGTCGGGAAGCCGCAGGAGGTGCCGTCGGTGATCTTGACCTGGTCTTCCCAGGGCAGCCGGTAGGTGCCGGCGACCATGTCGTGCATGAAGGTGTAGGGACAGTCCATCGCGCCGCCCTTCACCGCGACATAGCCGCGATGCCACAGCTGATAGATGTTGTTCTCGACGCCCCAGCCGGTGCGCGCCTCGCGCACGAGATCCGGACGCACCTCCGCCGTGATGATCTCGTCGGGCCGGCCGGTGGTGCCGTGGGCGAGGATGCTGCCGTCGAAATTGACGATCATGCCCTCGCCCATCGAATCGAACGAGCCGTCGGAGCCGCACATGCAGACATTGGCGGTGACCATCAGATTCTGGAACGCGTTGGCCTGGTTGGTGAAGCGCCAGCTGTCGCGGATCGGCGCGGTGTAGCCGGCCGTTCGGATCATGATCTCTGCGCCCTTGTAGGCGCACTCCCGCGCCATCTCCGGGAACATGCCGTCATGGCAGATGATCAGCGCGATCTTGGCGCCGCGCGGCCCCTCGATGACGGGAATGCCGAGATCGCCGGGCTCCCACGGCTCGACCGGAATCCACGGATGAAGCTTGCGGTAGTAGAGCTTGATGTCACCGTGGTCGTCGATGATCAGGCCGGAATTGTAGGGATTGCCGTCGGGATTGTACTCCATGATCGAGAAGCAGCCCCAGATCTTGTTGTCGATGCAGGCCTGCTTGAAGGCTGCGACCTCCGGCCCGTCGAGCCGGCACATGATCTCGGGATTGGTGTCCATCGACAGCCCGTGCAGCGAGTATTCCGGGAAGACCACGAGATCCATGGTGCCGAGATTGCGGCGGGCCTTGCCGACCATCCAGACGATCTTTTCGGTCTGCCTGGCGAGATCGTCCTTGGTCACGACCACCGGCAGCTGCAGCTGCACCAGGCCGATGACCACGCCCTGGTCGGATTTGTTGAGACCGCCTAACCCGTTCATGCCGGACCTCCCTGATGATCGCTGCCGAAATTTTGTGCCAGACAACCACGATTTCAGGCCCGCCGCGCGCCGATATTTCAGCCCGCGCGCTGCCGCTTGCGCAGGCAGAAGCGAGGTCCGGTTCCGTCAGCTCACAGGCGGCTGCCGCAGACGCTGCTCGAACCGCGCCAGCGCGCGGCCGAACACCGCGGCGTCATGGGTCGCGCGCGCGAGCACCAGTGCCCCCTGAATGCCGAGCACCACCTCCTCGGCGGCGTCGGCCGCCTGAGCCGCCGTCCAGCCGCCG
>NZ_CAFI01000158.1 GCF_000239775.1 Bradyrhizobium sp. ORS 375 | reverse complement strand
TCCCTATTATGCCCGTCCCTATTGGCGCCACCGCTATTACGGCGGCTGGGGTGGCGGACCGTGGGGCGGCCCCTGGTGGTGAGCCTCTGCTGACCGCTCACGGCTGATTGATCACGCGATCCCGCCTGCGCGCGCTGTCGCGCAGACGGGCGGACAGCGCGAGCTGACCTCCGCTGAGCCGCAGTGCAACGCCGTTCAGCGATGGCACGTCTCTTGTATCGATCTCCGCCAGCGGCTGCGCGCCGCGCGCGGAGATCGGGCATGTCTGACGCTGTCAACACCGAGGCGTTCTGGGTCGAAACGATCCTCGATTGGCTGGTCGAGAACGCCAGCCTGCGCAAGGAGCGCATCGACCTCAAGCGCAAGTTCACGCAGGAGCCCTATAATCTCAGCGCCGTCAGGGTGTTGACGATGATGGATGAGCTCGTCGCGCTTCACAACGCGCGCAGCGGGGCGAAGCTCGTGCTGTCGCAGAACTGGCGGCTGGCGCATCGTAACAACAGCGTCGGCGATTTCATCGCGGCGTTTCTTCGCCTGGTGCTGCCTGGCCACGACACGGCCGATGCCACCACCCCCGACAATGGCGCGTCGCTCCCCGGCCGGATGTCGGAAACCCGACAGGGCCGGGCGCACCATCAGCGTCTCGAAGCGCTGCGCGCCAATCCGCGCGGCGATTGGAAGCCAGTCGATCTCGAGATCATCGCTTCGCAATATGCGATGAAGTTTCGCAAGATCACCGGCACGCACGAGGTCTTCCTGCATCCCGCGGTCGCGCATTGCGTGACCATTCCGCTGAAGGCTCCGATCAGGCCGCCGCATATCCGCGCTTTCGTGGCGATGATCGACGGCATGGATGAGGCGGCGCGATGAGCGATGTCGATGCCTATTCCCATGAGTTGACGGTGCTGGGCGCCGACGATGGCGGCGGCTTTCTCGTCACCTTTCCCGATTGTCCCGGCGTCGTCGGCATCGGAGCGACCGCGGATGCAGCCATCGTCGACGGACAGCAGGCGCTGTTTGCAGCTCTCGATGCGCTCAAGGCCGTCGATCGCGCACCACCGTCCCCGGGCACGGCGCGCGCCGCCGCGCCGCCGGTGTGAGTTGGCGCGGAGAGTGCCATAAAGAGGAGGGGACACCATGCCACTGACTGAGGACGCCATCCAGGTCGGCAAATGCTACAAGACGCGGATCGCCGAGAGCTACAAGGTGCTGTCGATCACCCGCGGCATCGTCACCTACCAGACGCTGACCTCTCCCTTGCGCATCAACACCGGTATCAAGGCGTTCGCGGATGCTGTCTACAAGGAGATTCGCTGTCCGGGGGAGAGGTAGGGCTCATCGGATGTGACCTCTTGGTCCGCCGCGTGGCTTTGAAAGTCAAAATCGCAAATCTCTCCCCCGTCATTGCGAGCGCAGCGAAGCAATCCAGAGTCCCGCCCACCATCCTGGATTGCTTCGCTGCGCTCGCAATGACGTGGAGAGAGTTCGCTCGTGTCGTGCGGAGGTGAAGGATGAGGGTGGAGGAGCGTGACAACGGTGTCCTGGCGTTTGTCGACGCCGACGGTCAGATCTGGGCGCAATGCGCGCGGCCCTCGCAGCATCCCGATGATCCTGACTACGTGATCGAAGGCCCGCTGAGCGGCTTCATCCATGAGGAGGGCACGTTCACCCCCGACAGCGAGCAGGCGTTTCGCGCCTGGCTCGACGACCGCCTGATCAGCGACGAGATCTTCCATGTCAGGGACCGGGAGACCGCGCTGTCCCTGTGCCAGCGCATCGCGGCCGCGGCGCGCGAGATCCTGAAGGACAGGGCGGGCCGACCCCAGGCCGACTGACGGCCGCGTCGCGTTCTCTCAAATTAATGATTGCTATTTTTCGGAAATCGTGTTCTTGTCTACCTAACCCGCCTCGAGCAGAGGGACGTACGCGTCGTCACGAACGTGGAGGTGGGCTGCGATGGCCGTGACGGCTGTGCCGACGAGCACAGACCGGCGCGGACGGCTAAGTCGTGTGGTCCTGGCCTCTCGACGCTGAGGTCAAGTTCGCGGTCGTTGCTTGACGGCACGCGCGGGCGATGGGGGCAAGAACGCCGATCCC
>NZ_CAFI01000159.1 GCF_000239775.1 Bradyrhizobium sp. ORS 375 | reverse complement strand
CCCCAAGCGAGTACGTTGATGCGCCGGTGCTGCCCTCTCCCGCAAGGGAAGAGGGCGCTGTATCGCGCAGCGCTGCGCTCAGCGAACTCATCCGAGACTTTGACGGTCAACACTTGAACATCGTCATCTCCGCCCGACGGGCATTTCCCGCATACAGCCCATGCGCAAACTGCCCGTCGTGTTGGTTTGTCGCAGCCATCCGCCCTTGCCTCGTCGGGCAAATCAACACGATGGTCTCGTTCGGCCCACCTCATGCAGAGGGACGTACGCGTCGTCACGATACGTGGAGGTGGGCTGCGATGGACGTGACGGCTGTGCCAGACGAGCGCAATCGGCACGGACGGCGAAGTCGTGTGGTCCTGGCCTCTCGACGCTGAGGTCAAGTTCGCGGCCGGTGCTTGACGGCGCGCGCGGGCGATGGGGGCAAGAACGCCGATCCCCAGGGAGAGCACGAAGGACACCGTTAAAACCAATCGCGCGGGGAAGGCTGGGATGTTCCGGCCAAACCTGTGGTGACTGCCGCCTGCTTTTTTTCTGCAGGCGGGCCATGGGGGCGGCAGGCTCCCGGCCTTCTCCGCGCCCTCTCGTATTTCGGAGGGGAGATGATCGACGCATCACTCGGGCACGACGTGCCGCGGGAAGGCGATCACATGTCTGCAGGCGGTGCGGCGGAAGCTGTGAGCGAAACCACCCGCTGTCGTCCCGGCCTCGAGCCGGGACCCATAACCCCGGGGAGAGGTTTGAGGCACGATGCCCATCGATCTCGCCCAACCACATCCGCCGCGGCGTATGGGTCCCGGCTCAAGGCCGGGACGACGGGGCTGTTAGTCGCCGGAGCGTTGATGCCGCAACTACCTGATCGTGATCGCCAGACCCGAGAGATCGACGTTGGCCAAGAGCCCGATCTGCTCGCCCGAGAGCTCCAGCACGGCGCCCTTCTGGTTGGTCAGCACGATGCCGCGCACGCCGCGGCCGACGGCGAGGCCGGCGCCGGCGGCGCCGTAGACGCCCTCGACATCGGACGGACGCCAGATGTTGCTGACGCGGCCGCGCAGCACGGTGCGCGAGCCGCCGAACACGAGGCCGTAGTCGATGCCGCCGGTGGACAACGGATAGGCGCGGCCGTGGAAGTTCAGCACGCCGCTGCCGCCCGAGCCGCCGATGATCCATCCCGCCTTGTAGATGGTCAGCGTGATGAAGCCGCCATCGGCGCGCGCCGTAGCAGGCAGGATGGCGCCGGTCGCGGCCACGAGCGCCACCAACAGGCCCCGAAGCAAGGATGCAATTTTCATGGATGAAGTCTCCAGCGAGGTGAATAAGGACTGCGCGAGCTCAAGGTTTTTCGATGGCCACGCCTCACGATCGTGCCCACCAAGCGAATCGATCGGGCCGAATTTAGCCGTTTGCGCGGCAGCGTGCATGCACCGCCGCCAGTGTGTTCGAAATGCCGCCATCACCGAGCGCGGTCCGCGATCGAACCGGTTCCCTGGAGATCGACACCAAGGGTTGGTCGGGCGCAAGGCCCGGTCCAGCCGCCCCGCGCCACACGGCATACGAGGACGGCGCATCATCCGTGCAAGTCATTTGAGGAGCCTTACTGATGAAACGCATTTCGCTGTTGTGCGCCACCGCCGCCATTGCCGCGGCCGCACTGTCCGCTGCGAGCCCCGCCAGCGCGTCGCCCTACCATCTGATCCGCTGGAACGACACCGGCTTCTGCCAGGTGTGGGACAATGGCGTGCCGACCCGGCCGTGGCCCGCGAACTATCAGTCGATCAGCACAGCCGTGCCGAGCGTCATCGAGGCGCTGGCGATGAAGGAGCAACTCATCCGCCGCGGCCATTGCAGGTTCTGACGGCGCCCGCTCTCCCGCCCGACCGGACGGAGGGATTGCGGCCCTCCGTCCAAATGGGTCCAGACCCGCGCGAAACCAAGGCGATTTCGGGGTATTTGGCCGTGAAAGAGCGGCCGAAGGCCGGTGTTAAGGCCCCGTTAACCTTGTCCGACCACGGTGATTTACGGGCTGGATGTTCAGTTGGTCTCGATGTTTTCGCGCCGTTTTCCCTGGCGGCGCGGGCGTTGATCGGGAGGAGTTATGTCGCAAGAGTTGTCAGCCGATGCCGCAAGTCCGTCACTCGTACCGCTCGTCATGCCACCGCCGCCCTCCGCGGCGGAGGTCCTGCCGCTGTTGATCGGCACGCCCCTGTCGGAGATCGAGCGCGAGCTCATCGTTCAGACATTGGCGCGCTGCAACGGCAATCGCACCCACGCCGCGCGGCTGCTCGGCATGCCCGTGCGCACCTTGCGGAACAAGATCCGCAGCTACACGGCCGACGGCATCGCGGTGCCGGCCTACTCGGCCTGAGCCAACGGCGGCCACGCGGTATCCCATCGCGTGGAACTCATCAGGATGCGACGCCGATTGATGTTGATCAGTCGGCCTCGCAGCCTTGCTGCAATTGCTGCGATCGTCGCGGCTCTGTTAGGCTTCGCTGCGAATCACAGGTTTGTAGCGGAGTTGCGGTAGTGGCGAAAAATCCGGCCGGACGCGGCCTGCAGGGCCCCGTGGGTCCACGTGGCCCGCAAGGGCAGCCGGGACGGCGCGGGCCGGATGGTCAGCGCGGCAAGCCCGGCCCTGACGGCAAGGCCGGACCACAGGGCAAGCCCGGTCCGCAAGGGCCGCGCGGCGAGCAAGGTCCACCCGGCAAGCCGGGCCCCGAGGGACCGCGTGGCGAACAAGGACCGCCGGGCACGCTGCCGACGATCGATCAGCTGATGCCCTGGCTCGAGCAGATCTTCGCCGCCTATGACGACTACAAGCGCAACAGGGATCGCGAGGCGCATGAGCGCGACGCGCAGCTGATCGCCGTGCGCGACATCTTCGCGTCCACCGAGCACGACGAGGCGCTCGAGGAGGCGTTCGAGGACGACGATCCGCACGAGATCGACGTGCCGAAGAAGAAAAAGAAGAAGCACAAGAAAAAGAAGAAGAAGAAGCACGGCAAGCACGCCGACGACGACCACGCTGACAACGACCACGCTGACGACGACGGGTTCTGACGCGCGGTCTGCCGGCGGCGCGCGGTCTCAGGACCGGCCGAACCTGATCGCCGAGCGCTCGCGCGCCTTGGCCGCCTCGACCTCGCGGTCGCGCGGCGGCGCCTGGGTCTGCAGCGAGGCGAGCAGCCGCCGCGCGGCGTCGGCGACCTCCTCGACCGCACGTGCGAAGGCGGCCTCGTTGGCCTGCGACGGCGCATTGAAGCCGGAGAGCTTGCGCACGAACTGCAGCGCCGAGGCTTGAATCTCAGCCTCCGTCGCGGGCGGCTCGAAATTGAACAGCGTCTTGATGTTGCGGCACATGGCGGGAACAATCCGGTGCTGAACCAAATCGCCGAACGTGCTATCATGCCCCGGACGCGGCCGCAAAGAGCCGTGCGTTTTGCAGGGGAAACACACATGCTTCGACCGTTCGCCGCCGTCATCGCCGCCTTGGTGGTCTTTTGCGCGCCGTCCCGCGCCGCCGACTATCCCGCCCCGAAGCAGGGCGATATCGTCCTCAAGGACTTCAAGTTTCACACCGGCGAGACATTGCCGGAGCTGAAGCTGCACTACACCACCGTCGGCGAACCGACCGGCCAGCCTGTCCTGGTGCTGCACGGCACCGGCGGCTCCGGTGCGAGCATGCTGGTGGCCCCGTTCGCCGGCGAATTGTTCGGCAAGGACCAGCCGCTCGACGCCACGAAGTACTACATCATCATCCCCGACAGCATCGGCCACGGCAAATCGTCGAAGCCGTCCGACGGGCTCAAGACCAAGTTTCCGGCCTATGACTATGCCGACATGGTCGATGCGCAGCACCGGCTGCTGACCGAGGGTCTCGGGATCAAGCATATCCGGATGATCATCGGCAATTCGATGGGCGGCATGCACAGCTGGGTGTGGGCGACGCGCTATCCGGACTTCATGGATATCGCGGTGCCGATGGCCTCGCAGCCGACCGAGATGGCGGCGCGCAACTGGATGCTGCGCCGGATCATGCTGGAGACGATCCGCAACGATCCCGACTACAATGGCGGCAACTACACGACACAGCCGCGCATGATGAAGTATGCGGTCGCAGCCTATGGCACGGCGACCGCCGGAGGCACCATGGCCTATCAGCTCGCGGCGCCGACGGCGGCCAAGGCCGACAAGATCGTCGAGGAGCGGCTGGCCCAGCCGGTCCCGAGCGACGCCAACGACTTCATCTATCAATGGGAGTCCTCGCACGACTACAATCCATCCGCGGACCTCGACAAGATCAAGGCCACCGTGCTGCTGATCAACTCGGCCGACGACGAGCGCAATCCGCCGGAGACGAACGTCACCGCCGAGGCGATGAAGCGCGTCAAGAACGGCAAGGTGCTGCTGATCCCGGCCTCGGCCGAGACGCGCGGCCATCTGACCACCGGCAACGCGAAGTTCTACGTCGAGCCACTGCGCGAGCTGCTGGCCACGACGCCGCAGCGCGGCATGTAGGCTTAAGAAGGAGTCGGGAATGCGCGGGATCGTGCTGGCCGTTCTGATGCTCGGCTCACTGGCCTCTGCGCCCGTGGCGCTCGCAATCGACAACGGTCAGTTCGACAACGTGCCGCCGGACGTGCGCGCCTGGTTCAAGAGCGTGATCGCCCCGAACGGCGTGCCGTGCTGCGACGTCTCGGACGGCCACCGCACGACCTATGACGTCCGCGACGGCACCTATTGGGTGCCGATCGAGGGGCGCTGGATGGCGGTGCCGGAACGCGCCATCATCCGCGACCGCGGCAACCCGATCGGCGAGGCCGTGGTGTGGTATGTCCATCACCGCGGCGACATCATCATCAGCTGCTTCGTGCCGGCCGATGCGGTGTGAGGCGAGCCTTGTGAGGTCAGCCCCTGGAAACGGCGCATGACGGAAAGCTTGCGCGACGACAGAACCCGCACGGTCATGCGCTGGCTGATGGCCGTGCTCTATACGGCGGCAGGCGTGGCGCATTTGGCAATCCCAGAGCCGTTCCTGCGGATCACGCCGTCCTTCGTTCCGTTCGCGCCGCAGGTCATTTTGTTGACCGGTCTCTGCGAACTCGCCGGTGCGGTGGCGCTGGTCACCAGGCCGCTGCGGCGCTGGGCGGGCATCGGCCTCGCGGCCTACGCGATCTGCGTCTGGCCTGCGAACTTCAAGCATGCGATCGACGGCATCGACCTGCCTGTTCTCGGCAGCAGCTGGCTGTATCACGGCCCGCGGCTGGCGTTTCAGCCGGTGCTCGTCTGGTGGGCGCTCTACTGCGCCGGGGTGATCGATTGGCCGTGGCAGCGCAGGGCCTAGCAGAGAGACGATGTCAACAGGAGGCCGGCCGTGAGCGACCCAACCAATCCTGATCTTGCCGCGATCTATCCGCCGCCGAACCCGCGCGTCATCGCCAAGGTGCGACCCGCGCTCGACGCGCACAGCCGCAAGTTCATCGGGCTCTCGCCGTTTTGCGTCATTGCGACCTCGGGCAATGAGGGTAGTGTCGACGCCTCGCCACGCGGCGGTCATCCGGGTTTCGTTCACATCGATGGTGATCGGCGCCTGCTGCTCCCGGACCGTCCCGGCAACAACCGGCTCGACACGCTGCGCAACGTGTCCGAAGGCTCCGGCCGGGTGCAGGTGATCTTCTTCGTCCCCGGCATCAACGAGACGCTGCGGGTCGGCGGCACGGCGTCGCTGTCGACGGATACGGAGCTGCTGGCGATGCTGGAGGAGTTCGGCAAACCGCCGCGCTCGGTGCTGGTGATCGAGGTGCAGGAGAGCTACTTCCATTGCGGCAAGGCCGTCATGCGCTCCAAACTGTGGTCGCAGGACGCGCAGGTGCCGCGTTCGGCGATGCCGAGCATCAGCGAGATCATTCATGATCAGACCGCGCTCGGCACGCCCGAGCCCCAGGAGGTCACCGACGCGCGCTGGCGCGATCAGCTATGAGAATGCGATCCATTCGCAAACTCATGTCAGCTTCGAGTCATCTTTCTTGGTCCATCGGTGGCGCGCTCGCGCTCGTGAGCCCACATCTTGATGCAGCTCAGCAGTCGCGGAAGCGATCTGAGCTAGTTGAAAAATGTCGTTGAAGCTGGAAACGATCGCAGTCGATGCCCGTATCCGTCCGCGCCATCCCTCTTGCGACGCCCCGCCGTCTGGCGGGCGCGCTGCTCCTGATTGCCCTGTGCACGACACCCGGTGCGGCGTCGGCCGAAGACGTGAAGCTCACGCCGGCGCAGGCGCAGAGCCTCGGCATCCGCGTCACGCATCCCGTTTCGAGCCGGAACGACATGACGCTGCCCTACCCCGCGCAGATCGTGATTCCGACGCCGCAATTATGGGTCGTCAGCGCGCCGGTGTCCGGCATGGTCACCAACCTGGCGGTCGCGCGCGGCGATCGCGTCAGTGTCGGACAACCGCTGCTGACGCTCGAAAGCCCGAGCTTCGTGTCTCTGCAGCGCGAATACCTGCATGCGCTCGCGCAGGAGGTCCTCGCTGCCCAGCAGTTGAAGCGCAACGCCGACCTGTTCGAGGGCAAGGCGATCCCGCAGCGCGTTCTGGAATCCAGCCAGGCCGAGGCGCGCCAGGCCAGCATCGTGGTCGCCGAGCGGCGGCAGATGCTGCATCTCAGCGGCCTCTCGGACGAGGCCATCACGCGGCTGACCAACGAGGCGGCGATCAGCGCAACGCTGACGGTGAACGCGCCGCAGGCCGCGTCCGTGGTCGACATCGTGGTGTCGCCGGGCCAGCGCATGGAGCAGGCCGCACCGCTGGTGAAGCTCGCACGGCTGTCACCGCTCTGGGCAGAGATCGCGATTCCCGCCACCAACATCGGCGCCATCAAGACCGGCGCACGCGTCGACATCGACGGCTATGCCACGCCCGGTCGTGTCATCCTGGTGTCGGAGACGACCGACGCCGCGACCCAGACGATCCTCGTCCGCGCCGAGATCCCCAACAATGGCGAGCTGCATTCGGGGCAGACCGCGGCGGCGCGCATCGGCTTCATCTCCGCCGGCGAAAGCGCCTGGGAAATCCCCTATAGCGGCCTGGTCCGGCGCGGTGAGCAGACCTCGATCTTCGTCGCGATCGAAGGTGGCTTCCGGCAGGTCCCAGTGACGCTGCTCGCCGAGGACCAGGACCATGTCGTGGTGTCCGGGCCGGTCTCCGACAAGGACGAAGTGGCGGTCGGCGGCATCTCGGCGCTGCGCGGCATCCTCTCGCGGCTGGGGCAATGATGCTGCACCGGCTGGTCGCCTTCGCGCTGGCGCAGAGACTGTTCGTCCTGCTCGGCGTGCTGCTGCTGGTCGGCGCCGCGGCCGTCTTCCTGCCGAGCCTGCCGATCGATGCCTTCCCGGACGTCTCGCCGGTCCAGGTCAAGGTCATCATGAAGGCGCCGGGCCTGACCCCCGAGGAGGTCGAGCAGCGCATCACCGTTCCGATCGAGCTCGAGCTGCTCGGCCTGCCCAACAAGAAGATCCTGCGCTCCACCACCAAATACGCGCTCGCCGACATCACTGTCGATTTCGAGGACGGCACAGATATCTACTGGGCGCGCAATCAGGTTTCGGAGCGGCTTTCGAACATCTCTCGCGACTTCCCCGAGGGCGTGAGCGGCGGGCTGGCGCCGATCACGAGCCCGCTCGGCGAGATGTTCATGTTCACGATCGATAGCCCGGAGCTGTCGCTCGCCGAACGGCGCAGTCTGCTCGACTGGGTGATCCGGCCGGCGCTGCGCACCGTGCCGGGCGTCGCCGACGTCAACGCGCTCGGCGGCTACGTCCGAGCCTTCGAGATCGTGCCGCGCAACGACGCGCTGGCCGCCCGCGGCATTTCATCCGAGCTGTTCCGCAAGGCGATCGAGGCCAACAGCCGCAACGACGGCGCCGGCCGCGTCAACCAGGGCGAGGACAGCGCCCTGGTGCGAATCGAGGGCAGCATCCGCGGCATCGACGACATCAGGGGGATCGTCGTCGAGACCCGCGACGGCGTCCCGATCCGGGTCAGCGACGTGGCACGGGTGAGAATCGGCGCCCTGACCCGCTATGGCGCGGTCACGACCGACGGCAAGGGCGAAACGGTCGAAGGCCTCGTGCTCGGACTGCGCGGCGCCAATGCCGGACAGCTCGTGCGCGACGTGCGCACGCGGCTGGAGGAGCTGAAGCCATCACTCCCTGCCAGCGTCAGCATCAACGTGTTCTATGACCGCAGCCGCCTGGTCAACCGCGCCGTCGGCACCGTCGTGCGGGCGCTGGGCGAGGCCACGGTGCTGGTCGTCGTGCTGCTGCTGCTGTTCCTGGGCAATTGGCGCGCCTCGCTGGTGATTGCGCTCAGCCTGCCGCTCGCGATCGTGATCGCGCTCCTGGTGATGCGCGCGGTCGGCATGTCGGCCAATCTGATGAGCCTCGGCGGACTTGCGATCGCGATCGGCATGCTGATCGATGCGCTCGTGGTCGTAGTCGAGAACATCGTCGGCAATCTCGGCCGGCACGAATCCGGCAAGACCACGCCCCTGGTCCACATCGTCTATCGCTCGGTCTGCGAGGTGCTGCAGCCGGTCGCCTCCGGGGTGCTGATCATCATCATCGTGTTCGTGCCGCTGCTGACCCTGCAGGGGCTGGAAGGCAAGCTGTTCATCCCGGTGGCGCTCGCGATCATCTTTGCGCTGGCGGCCTCGCTGCTGCTCGCGCTGACGGTGATCCCGGTCGCGACGTCGTTCGCGCTTCGATCGGCGTCCCATCAGGATCCGCTGCTGATCCGCGCGGCGCAGCGCGTCTATGCGCCCGCGCTCGGCTGGGCGCTCGACAACGAGCGCAAGGTGATCGTGGTCGCGCTGCTCGGCCTCGTTGCCGCCGGTTATGGCTACACTCAGCTCGGCAAGACCTTCATGCCGACGATGGACGAAGGCGACATCATCGTGAGCGTGGAGACGCTTCCCTCCGTCAATCTCGACGAATCCCTCGCCATCAACGCGCGGCTGCAGACGGCGCTGATGAAGGTCCCCGACATCGCCGGCATCATCGCCCGCACCGGCTCGGACGAGCTCGGTCTCGACCCGATGGGGCCGAACCAGACCGACACGTTCCTGGTGCTCAAGCCCGCCGACCAGCGGCAAACCCATAGCCGCGACGCCCTGCTGCAGAAGCTGCGCGAGGTGTTGACCGATTTCCCGGGCATCTCGCTGAGCTTCACCCAGCCGATCGACATGCGCGTGCAGGAGATGATCAGCGGCGTGCGCGGCGACGTCGCCGTGAAGATCTTCGGCCCGGACATCGCCACGCTCAACGACGTCGCAGCGAAGCTGTCGACGATCCTCTCGAGCATCGATGGCGCGGAGGATGTCTACACCACGCTGAACGAGGGCGCGCAGTACTACACGGTCACGGTCAACCGGCTGGAGGCCGGTCGTCTGGGCCTGACGGTCGATTCGATCGCCAACTCGCTGCGCACCCAGATCGAGGGCCGGACCATCGGCACCGCGCTCGAGAACGGCAGGCGAACGCCGATTCTGGTGCGCGGCAGCGAGACCACCCGCGAGGCACCGACCCTGCTCGGGATGCTGCCGCTGACGCTGGCTGCCGGACAGCACGTCGCCTTGTCGCAGGTCGCGCGCATCCAGCGCGTCGACGGTCCGGTCAAGATCGACCGCGAGGACGGCAATCGCATGAGCGTGGTGCGCAGCAATGTCCGCGGCCGCGACATGGTCGGCTTCGTCCAGGCGGCCCAGCAGAAGGTCGCATCCGAGTTGCAGCTGCCTGCCGGCTATCGGCTGACCTGGGGCGGACAGTTCGAGAACCAGCAGCGCGCTGCCGCGCGGCTTTCGGTCGTCGTTCCGGTCGCGATCGGGCTGATCTTCGTGCTGCTGTTCACCACGTTCGGCTCCGTCCGTCAGGCTCTGCTGGTGCTCGTCAACATTCCCTTCGCCCTGATCGGGGGCGTGTTCGCGCTGGTCTCGACCGGAGAATATCTCTCGGTCCCTGCCTCCGTGGGCTTCATCGCGCTGCTCGGAATCGCCGTGCTGAACGGCGTCGTGCTGGTCTCGCACTTCAATCAGCTGCGGAGCCATGGGCTTTCGGAGCAGCGCATCGTCGTCGAAGGTGCGCGGCGCCGGCTGCGTCCGGTGCTGATGACGGCCAGCATCACCGCGCTGGGCCTGATCCCGCTGCTGTTCGCCACCGGGCCGGGATCGGAGGTGCAGCGTCCGCTGGCGATCGTCGTGATCGGCGGCCTGCTGTCGTCCACCCTGCTGACGTTGATCCTGCTGCCGATCCTGTATCGCCGCTACGGCGCGGCCGCAAAGGAAGCGTGATGATGAATCAAGCGGCATGCCTGACGCTGACCGCACCGCGCGAGCTGCGCGACGAGCTGTTCGACTACGTGAACGATCAGACTGATCTCGTGACGGGCTTCACCGCCTCGGATGCGGCTGGACATGGCGCACGCATCCGGCTGCGGACCGCCGCGGAACAGGTCAAGGGACATGCGGACGAGATCGTCGTGCGGATCGTGCTGCAGGAGGCGGATGTCGGGCGGCTGCTGGAGCGGCTCAGGACCGCGTTTGCGGGAACGAAGCTCGTCTACTGGGTGGTGCCGGTGACGGAGTTCGGCATCATCGACTGAGCGCGCCTCGCTCTCAGCCTGCGCCGGTCAGGCGGTCGATTCAGGGTCCGGTCAACAGCCCCGAATCGACCTCGCCCCAAATGAGACCGCCGCCTTTTCGCGCGTCAGTGCTCGCTCTCGAGCCCGCCGACGTGCTTCTGGGTGTAGAGCTCGAGGCCGATGCGGCCGATCAGATCGAGCTGGGTCTCGAGGAAATCGATGTGATGCTCCTCGTCCTTCATCAGCTGCTCGAACAGATCGCGCGACACGTAGTCCTTGACGCCGTGGCAATAGGTTGCGGCTTCCTGATAGAGCGTCCGCGCGCCGATCTCTGCGGCGAGATCGCACTCGATGATCTCCTTGACGTTCTGACCGATGCGCAGGGGATCGAGCACCTGCATGTTCGGAAAGCCGTCGAGGAACAGGATGCGGTCGGTGAACTTGTCGGCGTGCTCCATCTCCTCGATGGATTCCTTGCGCCAGACCTTGGCCATCTCGAGAAGGCCCCAGTTGTTCAGCAGGCGATAGTGCAGCCAATACTGGTTGATGGCAGTCAGCTCGCTGCGCAATCCCTTGTTGAGATATTCGATGACCTTGGGGTCGCCCTGCATAGATAAGCTCCGAAAAGTTAGAGGCCGCAGGCGCTCAATAACAGGTTCGAAGTGCGGAGACGACCCCCGTTCATGTGCATTTTTGGGGCTTGAGCAGGCGAGATTGGAGGCAGTGGCCCGTTAGCAGGCCGCCAGCGCAAACCGGCTTTGGAGGTCATCGTCGGCCGCCTGGACGGATGCGTGAGCATGGTCGTGGGCGTGTTTGCAACCCGCCTGGCAGGCACGCGCGCAGGGCCCCAGCGCCTCATCGATGATGGTCTTGATGGTGCGCGCGCACCGACCACATTCCGCGCTGCAGCCGAGGCAGCCATAGACCTGCTTCGGGCTCCGCGGCAATTCGTCCGCCGAGGTCACCGCCTTGCGGATGTCGTGATCGCTGATGACGTTGCAGGAACAAACAATCATGAGAAACCGGCCAATCGTCCTTGGTCAGCTATCGATAGTCATCAGCTCCTGGCGGCGCAAAGGGAAAACGGCGCTTTTGAAGCTATTCCAATCTCGTAAGCTAACTAGAACGAGTCTAACTACGCGACGTTGCTGCAGATCAAAGTCGCGGCCGAGATCCCTCAATCACCGCCTCCTCCGTCACCTCCGCCGCCATCTCCACCACTGTCACCTCCGCCGTCGATCGGGTTCCCCATCACATCGGTTGCGGTATTTGAAAACCAATTGCCGAGATTGAATCCGGAGCCACTGCTGGCATCGAGGCTGCCGCCGTCCGACGACCAGCGCCGGGAGCCCTGCCGGCGGCGGTCGTTCAGCACCAGCAGCAAATAACCTACGGCCGAGGTCAGCCCGACGGCCACAGCGATAACCAAAGCGACCGTCATGGCATTGATGCCGGATCGAATTTTGTGCAACGCACCATTGAACGCCTCCTCAAGATGGGACGTCCAATGGGACGCGCCCGTTCATTGATCATTCAAGCGGGATATGGGAACCTGTCGCATCGCTTGATGCGCCATCTGTCGACCTGGACTGAGAAAGGTGAGGTCATGAAGAAGACTCTTGCGGCCCTGGCCGCCGTCGCGACCCTGTCGACTGCCGCGCTGGCCCCGGCCCCGGCGGAAGCGCGCAACGGGCGTGTTGCGGCCGGCGTCGCGGCCGGACTGATCGGCGGCGCGCTCATTGGCGGCGCGATCGCTGCGGGCAGCAATCCCTACTACTACGGGCCCGGATACTCCTACTCGCCCGGCTATTCCTACGGACCCGGCTACTCCTATTACGGCGGCCCGGCCTACGTGGCCGATCCCGGCTACGCCTGCTATTGGCAGCGCCAGCGCTTCTGGGACGGCTACGGCTGGCGGATTCGCCGCGTGCGCGTCTGCGAGTGAGCGTTCACCTTCATTAATTCCATGACCTTGCACCGGAATTTCGGATGACGCCGGCCGACTTGGCCAGAAAAAACCGTTTTTCGGTCGCATGGGGTCTTGGAGGGTTTACGAAGGGTTGACGGATTGTCGTGTTTTCTCCCGACGCTGACGGCCCTCAATCGAGCGAAAAACAATCTTCAACCCGGCGCCTCCAGGGGCGCTTCTGCAGGAGATCTTGAACCATGAAGAAGATCCTGACCGCCGTGCTTGCGGTTGCGACAATCGCCGGTTCGCTGAGCGTGACCGCGCCGGCCGCCAAGGCTGGCGATGTCGGCGCCGGCGTGGCTGCCGGCCTGATCGGCGGCGCCCTGATCGGCGGCGCGATCGCCTCCAGCCGCCCGGCCTATGGCGGCCCGGTCTATGTCGAAGCTCCCCCGCCGGGCCCGCCCCCGTGCGTGTGGCGCCGTGAGCGCTATTGGGACGGCTACGGCTGGGTGTCCCGCCCGGTTCGCGTCTGCTACTGATCAATCCACGCATCTCGATGCGGCACGAGCCCGGCCCCACGGCCGGGCTTTTTGCTTCGCGCATCTCTCTCTCGCGGGCGCCGTCAGCGTGCGGCGTTGATCGCCTGAAGCACCGATTCGCTGGGCCAGCAGTCCACCCTCAGCCCGGCCTTTTTCTGGAACGTGCCGAGCGCGGCGCGGGTCTGCATGCCGGCCTTGCCGTCGAGCTTGTCCGCGTAGAGGCCAAGCCGCGTGAGCCCCTTCTGCATCGCCTCGACATCCTTGCTCCGCAGCTGCTGCGAGGCCGACCAGGGCGTGGCGAAGCCGGCCGGACTGGTCATGCGATCGGCGAGATGGCCGACGAACAGCACGTAGAGGTCGGAGAAATTGTACTCCTTGATGACGAAGTAGTTCGCCGTCGTCAGGAACGCCGGGCCGTAGATGCCCTCGGGCTGCAGCAGGGACGCCGGCTGCTGCTCCGCGGCGCTCAGCCGCTGGCCGCGCACCGGAACGAAGCCGGCCCGCAGCCACTCCGCGATCGGCTTCTTCACCTCCGGCACGCCCGTCGTGCAATCGACGTTGGCCGGCGGCTTGACCTCGTAGGCCCAGCGCACGCCGCTCTGCCAGCCCTTGTTAGCGAGCTGCTTGGCCGCCGAGGCCAGCGCATCCGGCACCGAGTGCCAGAGATCGATTTTGCCGTCGCCGTCGAGATCGACGCCGTGCTTGTAGTACTCCGATGGCAGGAACTGCGTCAGGCCGACCGCGCCGCCCCACGACGCCCTGAGATCGCCCCGCGACACCACGCCGTCGCTCAGCATCTTCAGCGCCATGATGAACTCGGTGCGATACTGGTCCTTGCGCCGGCCGACATAGGCCTGGGTCGCCAGCACGCGCAGCGCATCATAGGGCAGCGCGTAGCGGCCGAAATCGGTCTCGCGGCCCCAGATGGCGAGCACGATCGGGCCGGGCACGCCGAAGCGGCGCTCGATCTCGACGAGCGCCGGACGATATTGCTGGATCAGCTTCTGGCCGTGCGCGGCCAGCCGCACGATCGAGGCTTCCTTGATGTAGTCGGCCGGCACCTGCACGAACTCGGCCTGCGCCGGAGCGCCGGTCGCCGGGCGGCCGGGCAGCAACAGATCGGGGAGCTTGTAGTCGGGCTCGAGCCCGCGCGTCTCGGCATCGAACGTCGCGCGCGAAACGCCCTGCTCTTTGGCCTCTGGCCAGAGTGAGGCGACGAATTGAGCGAAGGCGGCGTCGGCGGCGCGCGCAGAACCGCCGCCGAGCGAGCAGAGCGCAACACCGAGGATGACAAGATTGCGCAAGCGCAAGAGCAACTGCCGAGCCATGCCGCAGGGCTATCACAGGCCGGGAGTCTTGTGAACGTTGGCTCGGCGCTGGAACCGTGCCTCAATGCCCCGCTGCCTGCTTCGCCTCCTCGATCGCTGCGTTCGACAGCTTGTCGACCATGGCGATGCCGATCGCTGAGAGGATGAACACGGTGTGGATGATGGTCTGCCACATCACGCCGGTCTCGGTGTAGGTCGACTTGCCCGAGGACAGCGCACCAGCCTCGATGAAGGTTCGCAGCAGATGGATCGAGGAGATGCCGATGATCGCCATCGCCAGCTTGATCTTCAGCACGCTGGCGTTGACGTGGCTGAGCCATTCCGGCTCGTCGGGATGGCCCTGCAGGTTCAGCCGCGACACGAAGGTCTCGTAGCCGCCGACGATCACCATCACGAGCAGGTTCGAGATCATGACGACGTCGATCAGGCCGAGCACCGCGAGCATGATCTGCTGCTCGGAGAAATCGAAGGCGTGGGCGAACAGGTGCCAGAGCTCCTTGAGAAAGAGCACGACATAGACGCCCTGCGCGATGATCAGCCCGACATAGAGCGGCAGCTGCAGCCAGCGCGAGCCAAAAATGAGCATGGGTATGGGGCGCAGCGCTCCGCCCTTGGAGGACAGGGTCGCGTCGGAGGAAGACATGATGAGAAATCTCGCGGCTAGATGGGATTGCGGAACGTCTATCTACGCAATCGCGCAGCGCGCGGAAGCGACAACAAGTCGCAGCAAAGGCGCGACGCTTTGTCCCGGAGCAGAGACAAGCGTCGCGCCTCGCGATCGAGATCAGCGCGTCAGCTTCTTGTACTTGACCCGGTGCGGGATCACGCTGTCCTGGCCAAGCCGGCGCATCTTGTCCTTCTCATAGTCCTGGAAGTTGCCCTCGAACCACTCGACGTGGCTGTCGCCCTCGAAGGCCAGCATGTGGGTCGCGATACGATCGAGGAACCAGCGGTCGTGGCTGATGATGACGGCGCAGCCGGCGAAATCCTCCAGCGCCTCTTCGAGCGCCCGGAGCGTGTCGACGTCGAGGTCGTTGGTCGGCTCGTCGAGCAGCAGGACGTTGGCGCCGGACTTCAGCATCTTGGCGAGATGCACGCGATTGCGCTCACCGCCGGAAAGCGCGCCGACCTTCTTCTGCTGATCGGCGCCCTTGAAGTTGAACGCCGAGCAGTAGCCGCGCGAGTTCACTTCCTTCTTGCCGAGCAGGATCAGCTCGTTGCCGCCGGAGATCTCCTCCCACACGGTCTTGTTGCCGTCGAGCGCGTCGCGCGACTGATCGACATAGCCGAGATGCACGGTCTCGCCGACGGTGATGGTGCCGGCGTCGGGCTTCTCCTGCCCCGTGATCATGCGGAACAGCGTTGTCTTGCCGGCGCCGTTCGGGCCGATCACGCCGACGATGCCGCCGGGCGGCAGCTTGAAGGTGAGATTGTCGATCAGCACGCGGTCGCCGAAGCTCTTCGACAGGCCGTCGAAATCGACGACGTTGTTGCCCAGGCGCTCGGCGACGGGGATGATGATCTGGGCAGTCTGGGTCTGCTTCTCGCTGGCCTTCTTGAGCAGCTCCTCGTAGCGCTGATAGCGCGCCTTGGACTTGGCTTGGCGGGCCTTGGGCGAGGCCGCGATCCACTCCTGCTCGCGCGCCAGCGTGCGCTGATGCGCGGCGTCCTCGCGGCCCTCCTGCTCCAGCCGCTTCTGCTTCTGCTGCAGCCAGGACGAATAATTGCCCTCGTAGGGGATGCCGCGGCCGCGATCGAGCTCGAGGATCCAGCTGGTGACGTTGTCGAGGAAGTAGCGATCGTGGGTGACGATCAGGATCGCGCCGGGATAGTTGCGCAGATGGCCTTCGAGCCAGGACACCGATTCAGCGTCGAGATGGT
This sequence comes from Bradyrhizobium sp. ORS 375, assembly GCF_000239775.1. Classification (GTDB taxonomy): domain Bacteria; phylum Pseudomonadota; class Alphaproteobacteria; order Rhizobiales; family Xanthobacteraceae; genus Bradyrhizobium. The sequence continues at coordinate 13,918 of NZ_CAFI01000159.1, read as the reverse complement.
TGGTGGGCTCGTCGAGCAGCAGCAGCTCAGGCTGATCGAGCAACAGCCGGCACAGCGCCACGCGGCGGCGCTCACCGCCGGAGAGCTTGCTCACATCTGCGTCGTCGGGCGGACAGCGCAGCGCATCCATCGCCTGGTCGACCTTGCTGTCGAGATCCCACAGGCCCTGGGCCTCGATCTCGTCCTGCAGCTTGGTCATCTCGTCGGCGGTTTCCTCGGAGTAGTTCATCGCCAGCTCGTTGTAGCGATCCAGGATCGCCTTCTGCTTGCCGACGCCGAGCATGACGTTCTCGCGCACCGTGAGCTTGGGATCGAGCTGCGGCTCCTGCTCGAGGTAGCCGACGCGGGCGCCCTCGGCGACCCAGGCCTCGCCGGTGTAGTCCTTGTCGATGCCTGCCATGATCTTGAGCAGGGTCGACTTGCCCGAGCCGTTGACGCCGAGCACGCCGATCTTGGCATCCGGGTAGAAGGACAGATGGATGTTATCGAGCACCTTGCGGGTCGGATAGGTCTTGGACAGACCCTGCATGAAGTAGACGAACTGGCGCGCCATCGCGTGTCCCTCGAAACCTGCCGGAATTTTCGGAAAATGGTTGCCGCTGATGTAACCGCGCGGTCTGCAAAGGGCAACCGGCGAGGCGGTCATTGGCCGGGACAATCACCGGGAGAATGCCGGTCGAACCGTTCCGCCGGGCCGTGTCTCCAGGATGATTACGGGTCCCTCACCATGTGTGCGGTCGATCACGACAATTGCAACCATCTTTTAATTAATTCGGCGGGACAGTCGGGCTCGGCCCGCGAGAACCGCGCGCCCAAGCGGCGACAAGCCGAGACGACAACAGCGAGAGCCCGTCATGGCCACCCTCACGTCAGCCTCCCTGTCCGCAGCAGCGGCAGAACGCCCGAATCGATCCGGCCTGCTCGACGACGTCAGGAGCTTCTGGCGCGAATTCGTGGCGCGCGCCTTCAACCCCTATCGGCCGGAATTGCACTACATGCGCGGCCCGGGCCCGGCCTGGCGCGCGAAATACGGCGACGACGCCGCGTTCCGCATCAAGGCCGACCTCGACTGATCTTGAGCGGTGCCCCGCTTGCGCCGGCGGCGCTTTGCGCGCAACGATGATGTCCATTCGCCAGGCGACCAGCCGTCGCCCTTCCCACCCCGAATGGATCCGACCGATGACGCGGCTGCGCTGTGCAATCCTCGACGACTATTACGATACGGCCCTGTCGCTGGCCGACTGGCCCCGGCTGGCCGACCGCGTCGATGTCACCGCCTTCACGCATCCATTCGCCAATGAGGACGCGGCCGCCGCCGCTTTGGCCGATTTCGACATCGTCTGCGCGATGCGCGAGCGGACGCCGTTCCCGCGCGCCCTGATCGAGCGGCTGCCGAAGCTCAAGCTGCTGATCACCTCGGGCATGCGCAATGCGGCGATCGACACGGACGCCGCCAAGGTCCGCGGCATCGTGCTCTGCGGCACGCAATATGGCCGCGATCCGACAGCGCCGCTGACCATGGGCCTGATCCTGGAGCTGACCCGCCGGATCGGCCAGGAGAATGCCCGCATGCATGCCGGACAGCCTTGGCAGGCGCTGGGCGGGGTGGAGATCGAGGGACGGACGCTCGGCATCATCGGCCTCGGCAAGCTCGGCAACAAGGTTGCGGGGCTCGCCAAGGCGTTCGGCATGAACGTCATCGCCTGGAGCCCGAATCTGACACCGGAGCGCTGCAAGGACGCCGGGGTGGGCTACGCCACCAAGGACGAGCTGTTTGCGACTGCCGATATCGTCACGATCCATGTCGTGCTCAGCGACCGCTCGCGCGGGCTGGTTGGTGCCGCCGATATCGCCCGGATGAAGCCCTCGGCCTATCTCGTCAACACCTCGCGGGCGCCGATCGTGGATGAAGTGGCGCTGCTGCAGGCCCTGCGTGAGAAGCGCATCGCGGGCGCCGGCCTCGACGTGTTCACGGTCGAGCCGCTGCCGGTCGTTCATCCGCTACGCGGGCTCGACAACGTCGTGCTGACCCCGCATCTCGGCTACGTCACCGAGGAGAGCTTTCGCGCCCATTACGGCCAGATGGTCGAGTGCATCGCAGCCTGGCTCGGTGGCGCTGAGCCGCCGCGCCGGTTGGCCTGATCGGCTTCCAAATAGCAAAACACCCTCCGTGAGGAGGGTGTTTGACCATCGATCGAAGCCCGCTCAGCGGATGGTGACCGGCGGCGGCAGCGGCTGCATCGTGGCCGGCTGGGCGGCCGGGACATTGGCCTGGGCCTGAACCGGAGCCTGCTGCGGGGCCGGCGCCGGGGCGCCGTTGGCTGCGGCCGCCATGTTCTTGTTGGACCCCGCTGGCGCGCCGCCCGGCATGACGACGACACGGGTGCCGACCTTGACGCGGTCGAACAGGTCGGAGACGTCCTCGTTCAGCATGCCGATGCAGCCAGACGACACGAACTTGCCGATCGTCGAAGGCTGGTTGGTGCCGTGGATGCGGTAAACGGTCGAGCCGAGATACATCGCGCGAGCGCCGAGCGGATTGCCCTCACCGCCGGCCATGAAGCGCGGCAGATAGGGCTGGCGTTCGATCATCTCGCTCGGCGGATACCAATCCGGCCACTCGGTCTTCTTGGTGATCTTCTGCACGCCGGTCCAGGTGAAACCCTCGCGACCGACTCGGACGCCGTAGCGCATCGCCCGGCCATTGCCGAGCACCAGATAGAGGTAGGTGTTCGGCGTATCGACGACGATCGTCCCCGGCGGCTCCTTGGTGACGAAGTCGACCTCCTGGCGGCGCAGGTTCGCCGGCAACGGTGCCGGCGCGGCATCGGGCTGCTCCTCGGGCGGAAGCGCCGCGACCGTCATCGGCCGGTTACCGGCAGGCGCCTGGGCGGTCCCCGGCACGGAGGATGCGCCGCCCACGACTCCAGGCGGGCGCGGCGCGCCGGCATCGCCACCGGGCGCGGCATTGCCGTAGGTACCGCCATAAGCCTGCTGGCCCGCGGCGGGACGATCGGCATAGATCACCGGCGGCGGACCGGCCGGGCGGCCGTAACGCGGATCATCCGGAGACATCACAGGGCCGTTCGGCGCAGCACTGTAGACCGGCGCACCCGCCGGACGGCCATAGCGCGGATCATCGGGTGACAGAACCGGCCCATTCGGCGCGGCGCCATAAACCGGAGCGTGGGCTGGGCGGCCATAGCGCGGATCGTCCGGCGACATCACGGGACCAGGCGGGGGCAGCGCGGCCGAGTTGCCGGGGGCGTCCTCGTCGTCGATCGCGTCAAAATCCGGACCCTGGCCGCGCATGTCGGTGGGATAAGGCGTCGGCGCAGGCGAATACGCGCCGGGCGCCGTCTGATAGACCTGCTGTGCCTCGACAGACGAAGTTGCCGCCACGCCCGCTGCCGCGACCGCGCAAACCGTCAGGATTTGTCTGATCATCATTGCCCTTGCAGTATCCCCAAGCCGCCGATTGGGACCTTTGCTGTGCCAGATGGCCGAAGATAGCGGCGCATTCAAGACAAATCGGCCCAGCGCGGTCCCAATTCGGCAATTTGTGATCATGTCTCCGTCGTTGCACGGAAGTCTCACGCCGCCGAAAAAGTGCAGCCGAGCCGCTGCAGGCCGCATGAACGCCGCGATTTGGCGAGCGAGCGGGAACGCTTTCGGTATTCTGACTTCAGCCTGATTCGCGATGCACGGCAGAAGCCGGCCCCGTCGCGAACGCGGCCATTCCCTGTGATCACCGCGTTCCCTACTGGCTCGAATGTCTCGGCAGTCCCGCTGCCGTGGCGGAGAGTTCCCGTCAATGCTTCCCGGCTTTCGTTTTCTGGTCGCCGCGATCGTCTGCTCCATCTCTCTCACCATCTTCGGCATGGGCGCTGCTGCCCTGTTGCGCGCTGCCCATGAGCAGTTCGCCAGCAATTCGTCCTGGCGCTCGACACAGGCATCGGGCTTCACGACATTCCTGCCTCCGGCCGAGCCGACGCCGGTTTTGGCCGTGCTGCGCGTCGAGCCGACCCCGACGCAGCCAACGCTCGCCGTCGAGCCTCCGCCCGCCGTGGTCAGTCCGGCCGAGCTGCCGAGCCCAGCGTCGGCGCCGGTCGCCGAGAAGCCGGACGTGACACCGGTCGCGGAAGCCCCCGCATTGCCGACGCCCTCGCTGCCGGCAGAAACGGTCGACACCACGAAGGCCATCATTGTCGCCAAGGCAGTCACGACGCCCGACCCAAGCCGAGATAGCGTCAGGCCAGACCCTACCGTTTCAGAGACGGGCATTGCGGTCGTTGAAAAGGCAGCCGACAAGCCCAAGATGGACACGGCGTCGGACGCCGCAGCTCCAGCCGCCCCCGTCGCTTCGGGCGATGCGGCGGTCGTTCCAGCAGCAGCTCCGCCTGCACCTCAGGTCGTTGCCAGCGCCGATCCGGCGGCGGCCCCGCTCTCATCGCCCGCCCCCGTCACGGCCGTGCTCGATCCGATTGCCGCCAAGCTCGCCGCGCTCGCCGAACAGCCCGTCCATCAGGAACGTCCGGCCGCAAGCGAGCACCGGGCCTCGGTGAAGGTGGCCAGCGTCCAGTTGCGGCGGAGCGTGCTGAAGAAGCGCCAGGCGCGCGAGAAGCAGCTTGCGGCACGTCGTGCCAAGCAGCGGCGCTACGCGCAGCGGGTCCGCGCAGCCCGCGAGGCGGCTGCCCAGCAGCAACAACAGGCCTTCCCCGATCCGTTCGGCCAGCAGCCGTTCGGACAGCCCCAGGCGATCGGCCAACAGGCCGCCGGTCCGCGCACGCGATGACGGCGTCGGATCAGGCCGGACCGGTTGCGACCGGCGGGCCGTTCTCGACGCCCCATTCCGACCAGGAGCCGTCGTAGAGCGCGGTGTCGCGGATGCCGAGCCGGTAGAGCGCCAATGTCAGCACGGCTGCGGACACACCAGATCCGCAGGAGGTGACGATCGGCTTGCCAAGATCGACGCCGGCCGCACCGAACGCCTTGCGCAGCTCCTCCAGCGGCTTCATCACGCCCGTCGCGGCGTCGAACAAGTCCGCGTAAGGCAGATTGCGGCTGCCGGGAATGTGGCCGGATCGCAGGCCCGGCCGTGGCTCGGCCACCTCACCCGCGAAGCGCGGCGCCTGACGGGCATCGATCACCTGCTCCGCCCCCGCGGCGAGATTGGCCACCATCTGCTCGATCTTGCGGACGCGCGCGGCGTCGAAGCTCGCGACATACGTTCCGGCGCTCGGCGTCACCTGGCCACCGTCGACAGGTCGTCCCTCGGCGATCCACTTCTTCAAGCCGCCGTCGAGCACGCGGACATCCTGGTGGCCGAACGACAGGAACATCCACCAGGCGCGCGGCGCGGCCACCCAGCCGCCGGCGTCGTAGACCACCACCGTGTCGGCATTGCTGACGCCGAGCCTTGCCGCGTCGCGGCTGAACTGCTCCGCGCTCGGATACATGTGCGGCAGCGGATTGGAATGGTCGGAGACCTCATCAACGTCGAAGAAGGCGGCGCCGGGAATGTGCGCCTTCAGGTAGTCGTCCTTCGGGAGCGGCAGCACGCCGGGCATCTTGAAGGTCGCGTCGAGCACCTTGACCTTGGGATCACCGAGATGCGCCGCGAGCCAGTCGGTGGTAACGAGCGGGTCGTTAGGGGTGGTCATCGCGAGGCTCCAGCGTCACTTTCCATTCGTCATCGCCGGACTCGATCCGGCGATCCATCTTCTTCAAGCGATGGACACGCGGGTCAAGCCCGCGTGTGACGCGTTCGTTCAATCCTTCTTCTTCGGCGCCCAGGCCTCGACAGGCCCGCCGGCCTCGCGCCACGCGGCGAAGCCGCCGCCGATATGCGCGACCGGCTTCAGGCCCATATCCTTGGCGGTCTTGGCGGCGAGCGCCGAGCGCAGGCCGCCGGCGCAGTGGAAGATGAAAGTCTTGTCCTGCTGAAAGATCGGCTTGGCGTAGGGGCTCTGCGGGTCGATCCAGAATTCCAGCATGCCGCGGGTGCAGGAGAATGCGCCGGGGATCCTGCCCTCGCGCTCGATCTCGCGCGGATCGCGGATGTCGACGATCACGACGTCGTCGCGCTTGGCGACCTCGATCGCTTCAGCGGCGGAGAGCGTCTCGATCTCGGCATTGGCTTCGTCGAGCAGCGCCTTGATGCCGCGGGTGATGGTCTGGGGCATTCTCTCGTTTCCTCTTGGCGCGTCCTCTTGGCATCTGGCACGCCGTCACATTCGCCGTCATTCCGGGGCGGTCCGCAGGACCGAACCCGGAATCCAGAGCTGATACGACGACTTCTGGATTCCGGGTCCGGTCGCTGTCGCGACCGCCCCGGAATGACGGGGCCGTTCTACCGCACCAGCTCCTTCATCGCATTCTCCAGCCCTTCGATCGTGATCGGATACATGCGCTCGGAGAAGATGCGGCGGATGATGGTGGTGGATTCCGAATAGTCCCAGTGCTTCTGCGCCACCGGATTGAGCCACACCGTGTGCGGATAGGTGCGGATGACGCGATCGAGCCACACCGAGCCCGGCTCCTCGTTGACGTGCTCGACCGAGCCGCCCGGCACCATGATCTCGTAAGGGCTCATCGAGGCGTCGCCGACGAAGACCACCTTGTAGTCGTGCGGGTACTTGTGCAGCACGTCCCAGGTCGGCGTACGGTCGGTGAACCGCCGCTTGTTCTGCTTCCAAACCCCCTCGTAGAGGCAGTTGTGGAAGTAGAAATATTCCATGTGCTTGAATTCGGTCTTAGCCGCCGAGAACAATTCCTCGACCTGCGCGACGTGGGAATCCATCGAGCCGCCGATGTCGAAGAACACCAGGACCTTCACCGCGTTGCGCCGCTCGGGACGCATGTGCACGTCGAGATAGCCGTGATTGGCGGTCTCTCGGATCGTGGTGTCCAGATCGAGCTCGTCCGGCGCGCCGGTGCGGGCGAATTTGCGCAGGCGCCGCAGCGCCACCTTGATGTTGCGGATGCCGAGCTCGACATTGCCGTCGAGGTCCTTGAACTCGCGGCGGTCCCACACCTTCACGGCGCGGTTGTTGCGGTTCTTGTCCTGGCCGATGCGGACGCCTTCGGGATTGTAGCCGTAAGCACCGAATGGCGAGGTGCCGGCGGTGCCGATCCACTTGTTGCCGCCCTGGTGGCGGCCCTTCTGCTCTTCCAGCCGCTTCTTCAAGGTCTCCATGAGCTTGTCCCAGCCCATGGCCTCGATCTCTTTCTTCTCTTCCTCGGTGAGGTACTTCTCGGCGAGCTTGCGCAGCCACTCCTCGGGGATTTCGGCCTTCTCCATCGCATCCAGGAGATTTTCCAACCCCTTGAACACGGTGCCGAAGACGCGATCGAACTTATCGAGATTGCGTTCGTCCTTCACCAGCGCCGTGCGCGACAGATAGTAGAAGTTCTCCACCGAATGCTCGGCGAGATCGGCATCGATGGCCTCCATCAGCGTGAGATATTCACGCAAGGAGACCGGGACCTGCGCGTCGCGCAGTGCTGTGAAGAATTGCAGGAACATGCCCATTAGATCGCGCGGCCAAGAGGGCACGTCAAGGGCCGCTCCTTTGGGCTTGGCCTGGACCGGGCGGCTTTTTGCTCTACAATCCCAGGAACCACGGATGGAATGGGGGTTTTCATGGGTATCATTGCAGCGCTGATCATCGGCGCCATCGCGGGCTGGCTGGCCGGGCTGATCGTGCGCGGCGCCGGTTTCGGCCTGATCGGCAACATGGTGATCGGCATCGTCGGCGCCCTGGTCGCGAGCTACGTGCTGCCGGCGCTGCACATTGCGCTGGCGAGCGGCACGTTGGGGTCGATCCTGGACGCCACGATCGGTGCGGTCATCGTGCTCGTGATCCTCTCGCTGATCCGGCGCGCTTGATTATTTCCGCTTCCGATGGCAGCCATCATCTCAAAGCCGCTGCCGCGGCGTAGCCACTCAACACAAGTTCGACCGACAAGCGAGGCCCGATGAAATTTACCGGTACCCAGGACTACGTCGCCACCGACGACCTCAAAGTGGCCGTCAACGCGGCGATCGTGCTCGAGCGCCCACTGCTGGTGAAGGGCGAGCCGGGGACCGGCAAGACCGTGCTGGCCGAGGAGGTCGCCAAGGCCGTCAACGCGCCGCTGCTCACCTGGCACATCAAGTCGACCACCAAAGCTCAGCAGGGCCTCTACGAATACGACGCCGTGTCGCGGCTGCGCGACAGCCAGCTCGGCGACTCCCGAGTGTCCGACATCAAGAACTACATCAAGCGCGGCAAGCTGTGGGAGGCCTTCACCGCCGAGCAGCGTCCGGTTTTGCTGATCGACGAGATCGACAAGGCCGACATCGAGTTTCCGAACGATCTGCTGCTCGAGCTCGACCGGATGGAGTTCCACGTCTACGAGACCAACGAGACCATCAAGGCCAAGCTGCGCCCGATCGTCATCATCACCTCCAATAACGAGAAGGAGCTGCCCGACGCGTTCCTGCGCCGCTGCTTCTTCCACTACATCAAGTTCCCCGATGCCGACACGATGGGCCGGATCGTCGACGTGCACTTCCCGAACATCAAGAAGCGGCTGGTCGAGGAGGCCCTGCGGATCTTCTTCGAGGTGCGCGACGTGCCCGGCCTGAAGAAGAAGCCGTCGACCTCCGAGCTGCTCGACTGGCTCAAGCTCCTGCTCAACGAGGACATCGGGCCCGAGCAGCTGCGCGAGCGCGATCCGCGCAAGCTGATCCCGCCGCTGCACGGCGCCCTGCTCAAGAACGAGCAGGACGTGCATCTGTTTGAGCGCCTCGCCTTCCTCAGCCGGCGCGAGGTCTGAGTTCTCCGCCGCGCGCTCGGCGGCCCTCCGCCGCCGAGGCCTCATTGTCTCGTTCCGGTCTCGACCATGCGACCGAGCGCACCGATGATTCCGTCGACTGCGATCGGCTTCTCGCAGCGGAGGATGTTCGAGAACCGGTCGGGAATGATGGATTCGTCATAGCCCGTCGTGAACACGAAGGGGATGCCGCGTTCGATCAGCAGGTCCGCAACCGGAAACGCCATCTCGCCGCGCAGGTTGACGTCGAGAACGGCGCCGTCGATCGCCCCCTCGCGCGCTGCGAGAACGAGCGCATCGGTGACGGTTCCGACCGGTCCCAGCACCGTGGCGCCGGCGTCACCGAGTTCTGCCCGCAGTTCGTCGGCAAGCATGTACTCGTCCTCGACAATGAGAATGCGGCGGTCACTCAGCGGGCGTTCAAGCATGATCGTCGAGCTCCAGCGTGGTGAGTGAAACGGGAATCGAAATCGTGCAGCGGATGCCGTCGGGCGCCAGGGAGTACGCGGTCCTGGCGCTGAGCTGATAGGGCAAGGCCTGCTCGATCAGTTCACGCCCCTGCCCCGTGCCGCCGGGCAAGGCACCGGGCGGCGGCATCACGACGCCGCTCTCCCGCCAGTCGATGTGCAGCCAGGGTCTGTCGTCAGCGCCGCGCCGTTCGAGCGACCAGACCACTGCGAGACGGCCCGCCGGCTGCGCGAGGGCACCATATTTCACGGCGTTGGTGGCGAGCTCATGCAGCGCCATGGCGAGCGTCTGCACGGTGGATGACCGCAGCCGCACGCCCGACGGACCTGAAAGCTCAACGCGCTCGGACCCGCCTGCCACCGCGGACAGCTCGCTGCGGATCAGATCGTCGAAGGTGACGCGGTCATGCTCCTTCAGGCGCGACAACAGTCCCTGCACGCGGGACAAGGTGTCCAGCCGATCGCGGTAGCGGGCGCGGAAATCGGCGAGATCCGTGCTGGCGCGGGCCGTCTTGTCGGCCATCGAGCGGACGACCGCCAACAGATTGCGGGTGCGATGCTGCAGCTCGGCGACCAGCACCTTCTGCCGCTCCTCCCATTCGCGCCGCTCGGTCACATCGATCATCGCGCCGGTCATGCGGATCGGCTGTCCGGCATCGTCGTAGAAGAAGCGCCCGCGGCCGTAGAGATAGCGGATCGAGCCGTTCGGGTGCACGACGCGAAACTCGCGCACATATTCCTCGCCCGCCTCCATCGCCCGGCGCAGCGCCGCCTCTGTCTCTGCACGATCCTCCGGATGAAGCCGCACCGTCCAGGCCTCGTAGCTCGGCGTCACCTCGCCGACGCCATAGCCTTCCATGCGGAAGTGCTCGTCGGACCAGTAGACCTCGCCGGTTACGACATTCCAGTCCCACAGCCCCAGTCGCCCGACCTCCACCGCGCTGCGCAGCCGCTCCTCGCTCTTGCGCAGCTCATGCTCGGCCTGCTTCTGCTCGGTGACGTCGCGCGCCGCGCCGAACCACTCGACAATTTCGCCGCGAGCATCGAGCATGGGCACGGCGCGTGATTGCGCCCAGCCAAGCGTGCCGTCGAGCCGGATAACACGGTGTTCGAGCTCGAAGGCGGCCTTCGCCTCGATCGCCCGCTGGATCGCGGCCATCACCTGCGGCTGATCGTCCCGATGAATATACTTGGCGAGCCAGCCCTGGCTCGGATCCATCGTGTCGGCGATGAAATCCTTGCCCTGGAGATAGCGCATCTCGCTCCAGTCCGGGCTCATGCGATAGACGATATCCGAGCTCGCGGTGACGAAGGCGCGGAAGCGTTCCTCGCTGGCCTGCAGACGCTCGGTCGCTTCGGCGCGAACGCGGGCCATCTTCAGATACGCCTCGACGCGCGCCAGCAGCTCCCGCGCGCTGAACGGCTTGATGAGATAGTCGTCAGCTCCCGCCTGCATGCCCTCGACGCGGCTCTCCTCGCCCGCCCGCGCGGACAGCAGAATCAGCGGGATCGTGCTGAGCTGCGGGTCGGCGCGCAGCCGCGCCAACAATTGCAGGCCGTCGACCCGCGGCATCATCACATCGGACAGCACGAGGTCAGGCTTGCGCTGGGCGATCGCAGCAAGCGCGGCCTCGCCATCCGCCGCCGTCTCGACTTCGTAACGATCGGTGAGCAGACGACGGACATAATCACGCATGTCGGCATTGTCATCGGCGAGCAGGATGCGAGGGCGTAGTCCGATTGTTTCGCGGGATGGCGCCACCGGGTCGAGGTCGCGGACGATATGCGCGTCGAGGGACGACGTATCAGGCAACCAGCGCAGCGCCTCCTCGATGAACGGTTGCGCCAAGCGCCGATCAGCACCCGGCCGCGGTGCGGTGTCGATCTTGGATGAGACCAGTCGCGGCGGTCTCGTCGGCATGCTGATCGTGAACGTGCTGCCCTCTCCGGGCACACTGACGACGCCGACCGCTCCGCCGTGGAGCTTCGCAAGCTCGTGCACCAGCGCAAGCCCGATCCCCGAGCCCTCATGAGTTCGGCCTGAAGCGCCAGCCACGCGGTGAAAGCGCTCGAACAGCTTCGGCAGTTCGTGCTGTGGAATGCCGGTGCCGGTATCACGGACGGACAGCTCGAAACGACCATCTAACCCGCGCAGCTTCACCTCGATCTCGCCCGTGACGGTGAACTTGAAGGCATTGGAGAGGAGGTTGAGGACGATCTTCTCCCACATGTCGCGATCGACGAAGGCGGTTTCCTGCAACGGCGGGCAATCGACGATGAGCTTCAGTCCCGCCGCCTCGATGGCCGAGCGGAAGACGCTCGCGAGCTCGGCCGTCACGTTCGCCAGATCGACCGGCGCATAGGTGGCCTGCATCCGTCCGGCCTCGAGGCGCGAGAAGTCCAGCAGCGTATTGACCAGCTTGAGCAGCCGCAACGCATTGCGTTGCGCGATCTCCAGCCTGTCGCGATCCTCCGGCAGCGGCCCCTGCGGTCGCGACAGCATGTCCTCGAGCGGGCTGAGCATCAGGGTGAGCGGCGTGCGAAACTCGTGGCTCACATTGGCGAAGAACTCGGTCTTGGCCCGGTCGATCTCGGCGAGCGCCTCCGCGCGCCGCCGCTCCTCCTCATAGGCGAGCGTCTCTGCGAACGAGCTGCCGAGTTGAGTTGCCATCAGCTTGAAAAAATCCTGGTGCTCGGCATCAAGCGCACGGCGCGGGTTGGCGCCGCAGATCAGGATCGCAGTCGGCCGTTCGCGTCCGGTCGTGACCGGCAGCACCTCCGCGAGCCGTGGCGGCTCGGGCCAGGCGCCTCTCGGCACATCAGCAAACCGCGAGCCGTCGAGTTCGACGCGCACCGGGGCCACCGCATGCGCCGCCCCTCCGAGCGGCCAGAGTGCGTCCTCTTCCAGATCGAGAACGATCTGCTCGGGCGCGACGGCGTTGCCCGGCTCGACGCCGGCGGCGCCGAGCAACTGCGCCGATCGCCCATCCTCACTTGGCTGATAGATCAGCGCGAATGGAACGTCGTGTGGGTTCTCGGCGAGGATATCGGCCACGCCGCGGCAGGCATGCTGCAAGCTCTCGGCGCGGCCACGCGCAGCGAGATCGCGCAAGGTCCGCATCCGACGCTCGCCGACGACTTTGGCAGTGGTCTCGATGACCGGCGTGAACACGCCGCCGACGCCGCCGGTCTCATCGCGAATCGGCGAATAGGAGAACGAGAAGTAGGTCTCTTCGAGATAGCCGTGACGATCAATGAAAAGCGGCAGATCGCGCGAGCGCGTCGCCTCGCCGCGCGCGATGACCTGCTGCAGCATCGGGCCGATGACGTCCCAGATCTCTGGCCACACCGCACGGCCCGGAGCGCCCAGCGCGGAGGGGTGTTTCTGCGGGCCCAGGATCGCTCGATACTCGTCGTTGTAGAGCATGACGAGCTCGGGTCCCCACCAGATCAGGATCGGGAATGCGCAATCGAGGCAGGTGCTGACCGAGGTGCGCAACGATTGCGGCCAGCACTCCGGCGGGCCCAGCGGCGACGAGGACCAGTCATGGGCGCGCATCAGCTCCCCCATCTGTCCGCCGCCCTGCAGGAAATCGGCCCCGCGCGCGAGGACCTGAAACTTCCCGCGGCTGGCATCCGAGTGCTCGTTCAAGCGTTGCCCCTTTTTCGCCGCACAGTATCGTGAAACGCGCGGCGACGCCAAGCATGGGCCTGGCTGGAGAACCTTACGGCCAGCATGGAACCGGACAGCACGCCGTGAGTTCCATTTTCCGCATCGCCATCCACAGCCGATCCGGAACACGGGACAAGCCACCCGGAATGCTCGACGTGCGTGCCCCGGCTTGATATGCGCCACCCTCTGCGAGACGCGGGTTTGAGTCGGGGCACATGACGGTTGCGATCGAGATGGGGCAGACGGCGGCGGGATCGCCTGCGGCCCTCGACCTCGAAGAACTGCTGGCGACTCGCCTCCTCGTGCAGGGTAATTCCGGCTCCGGCAAATCGCATCTGTTGCGACGACTGCTCGAGCAGAGCGCACCCTGGGTGCAGCAGACGATCATCGATCCCGAAGGCGACTTCGTCACGCTCGCGGAGCGATTCGGCCATCTCGTCATCGAGGCCGAGGACCACACCGAGCGCGCCCTCCAAGTCGCCGGCGAGCGCGCACGTATTCATCGCGTCTCCACCGTGCTCAATCTCGAAGGCCTCGATGCCGAGAACCAGATGCGGCGGGCGGCCGCGTTTCTCAACGGGCTGTTCGAGATCTCCCGCGACCATTGGTACCCGATGCTCGTCGTCGTCGACGAAGCTCAGCTGTTCGCGCCCGCCGTCGCCGGTGAAGTCTCCGACGAGGCGCGCAAAGCTTCGCTGGGCGCGATGACCAACCTGATGTGCCGCGGCCGCAAGCGCGGACTGGCGGGGGTGATCGCGACGCAGCGTCTGGCGAAGCTCGCCAAGAACGTCGCGGCAGAAGCCTCGAACTTTCTCATGGGCCGCACCTTCCTCGACATCGACATGGCACGCGCCGCCGACCTGCTCGGCATGGAGCGGCGTCAGGCCGAGGCGTTCCGCGACCTCGAGCGCGGCCAGTTCATGGCACTGGGCCCCGCGCTGTCGCGCCGGCCGCTGGG
>NZ_CAFI01000160.1 GCF_000239775.1 Bradyrhizobium sp. ORS 375 | reverse complement strand
GGAGGTCGAGCAGGGTGACCCGGGGGTCGTCGAGCGCAAGGGTTCGCGGCTCACCGTTGACGGTGAGGCTGACAGTCCAATTCATGCGTTGTTCCGATCGAAGCGATGGCCTAATCGAATCGCAGCGGGCACGGCCTTACGGGCCGTGGTCCGACCAGATCCAGCGACCGCGGGACGACAGCTGAGGCAAGGTTGGTTGTCCCGGGTGGCAGGTCTATTTATACGGAGGATGCCTCCGCTTAGCAAGGGGACATGAACGGTCCGTCATCAAGAGCTGGTGAGATGGAGACGAAACCACAAGAGCGCCACCGCAAGCCGCGCGCCGACGCGCAGCGCAATCGCGAGCGCGTGCTTGAAGCGGCCAAGGCGGTGTTCAGCGTCGGCGGCGCCGAGGCGAGCCTGGAAGCGGTGGCGAGGCAGGCCGGCGTCGGCATCGGCACGCTGTATCGTCATTTCCCCACTCGCGACGACCTGTTCGAGGCGGTGTATCGGAGAGAGGTCGAGCAGCTCGCCGAGCTCGCCGAGGAGCTGAAGAGCGAGCCGTCGCCTGTCGAGGCGCTCCGCCGCTGGCTGCGCTCCACGGTCCAGTTCGTCGCCACCAAGAAGGGCATGATCGCGGCGCTGGCGATCGTGATGAACGCCAACTCCGAGCTCATCGCCTATTCGCAGGGGCATCTCACCCGCTCGATCGGCGCGCTTCTGGCGCGCGCCGTCGAGGCCGGCGAGATCCGCGGCGACATCAGCGCCGACGACGTGCTGCGCGCGCTGATCGGCATGTGCTACATGCACGACCAGTCCGGCTGGCAGCAGAGCGTGCTGCGGCTGCTGGATGTGTTCGTGGATGGGTTGAAGGTCGGACAGAAGCAGCCGTGAGCGCGTCTCACGCGACATATGAGCTGCGTACAGTTTTCGCCGGCCCTCTCGTCCGGGCGATGCTGTGTCGAAGCCGAAGTTTTCTCCATCGTCATTCCGGGGCGCGCGAAGCGCGAGCCCGGACTCCATAACCCCGACGGGTCGTGAGATGGGCGGTGCCTCCACACACCGTTCTCGCTCAATAACGATCGCCTGTGAGTATGGATTCCGGGCTCATTCGCGTGCCGCGAATGCCCCGGAATGACGAAGGTGGCATTCGACGATGCTAGGAATCTGGCGCCCCGCAGGCCGCGCAGAATTTTGCGCGCGGCGTTCTCAGCGGCTTCCCACACGAGGTGCATGGCGGACCGAAGTCGCTCCGTCGATGGTGCCAGATCGCAAGGGCGTTCGTCTCATTGAAGCCGGTCAGCTCGCGGTAGCGCTGCAGCGCACCCGCTTTGCTGTCGACCGCGGCGGCGGCTTGGCCGAGGGCGCATTCAGTCGCCTGCCGATACTCTTTGATGTCGTCGATCCGTTTCCGAAGGAGAGGCTCAATCTCGGCCTATTCCTCTTCGTCGAGCATCGGCACCTCGACGCGGCAGCGCCAGCAATAGGTTGTGATCGCCATCTCAGCCCCGCAGCCACTCCATCAGCGCCTGCGCCGTCTCCTCCGGCTGCTCGGGCTGCGGCAGGTGGCCGCAATTCTCCAGCACGACCAGCCAGCTGCCGCTGATGCCGTCGGCCATTTCCTTCGACAGGCTGTTCGGAATGGTGTTGTCGGTGTCGCCGGTCAGCACGAGGGTCGGGCAGCGGATCGCGGTCAGCGTCGGCCGCGAGTCGGGGCGGGCCATGATGGCTGTGAGCTGCCGGACGAAGCCGTCGACGCCGACCTCGTCGGCCATGTCGTGCACCATTTGGCGCAGTCGCGGATCGTTCTGACGGGAGGGATGCACGAAGCCTGCGAACAGCTCATCGACCACCGCGTGATAGTCGCCGTCCTTCGCGCGCGTGATCATGGTGCGCCGGCGCGCGCTCGCCTCGGGCGTGTCGGGCCGCGCCTGCGTGTTGATCAGCGCCAGCCGGCCGATGCGCTCGGGCGCCTGGCGCATGATCTCGAAGGCGATGTATCCGCCCATCGAATGGCCGGCGAGCGCGAAGCGCGGCGGCGCCTCGGCCAGGATGCGGCGCGCGATCGCGGCCATGCTGTCATCGCGGATGTGGTTCGCCACCATCACCGGGGCGACCCGCCACAGCGCCGGAACCACCGGCGCATAGATCCGGGGCGACGAGATCAGCCCGGGCACCAGCACGAGCGGCAGCGCGTCAGTCATGGCTTTTCCCCTGAATGGCGTTACGCGAGTTGACATCGGGTGTTGACCGCCCGCGGTGCCATTTACGCGCGAGATGCCGCCGATGTCCAACGAAGTCCTTCGCTTCGAGCTGCGGCAGAGCGATGATCTCGTCAACGGCTTTGCCTGGATGCTCGCTCGGGCGGGAGCACGGGCCTGAAGCGCGCTGACAGAGGCTATTGGATCGTATGGAAGCCGGAGTGGAGGCTGGGTCGCGTGGAACGAGCCGTCGCGGTCCTGCATCGGCCGCCCGCGCAACGCGCTGCCGCGAGATCAGGGCGCAGCTCGACCGGAAGGCGACCGGGTGAGCCGCAAGGGCGTCCTACGCCTATACCCTCATCCATCTCGTTCGCTGACCACCGCGCAACGACGAGCAGTGTCCGCGGTCCGAGGCTCTGACGCCATCGGCGATTGGCGCTGAAGGTACTATCAAACGAAGACCGCGTCCTGCGGCGGTGTGAGGTTGCGGTGGCCGTGCTGAGAGCGCTCGTGTGAGCGTTCGCGGCGAACTGATGGCAGCGTCCGCAATGCGCCTTTTTGCTCCCGATCTAATTACTTACGCTCCGGACCCTGTCACCGCTGTCAGCAGCGTGATGATACCTGGAAGCGTTCTCAATCGTGGCAGGCGCGCCTGATGTCACGATAATATCACGTAATTGGCAGGCGAGGCGCTACGAGACGCGGCCACGACTACAACGATTAGTTCGAGTGCCGCGTAACTTCAAGTCGGAGCGCAAGCGCCTGCAATCGGCGCGCCAACGTCAGGGATCCCTGGCACCGTCCTCGTTGCCGCCATATCGGAGCGGTGTCGCACGCTGCGTGCGCCGGTTGCTACCCGCTTGCGGGCTCACGGGCGCGAGCGTTGCTGATGGCGATGAGAGGGGCGGACTGTCCGTGGCGCGAGCGTTCCGCCTGGCGGCGGCCTTCGATCCCCGATGCGAAGCGGTCTCGCGAGCGGGCGTGGGAGACGCAGAGCGCTGATCGCACGCGCAGCATCGCGGCGCCGCCGCTGCAGGCAGCGCTGCGATGCCAGCGGATGGTTGAAGGATCAGACCAGCAGCGGCTGGACCGTCGCTGCCAGCTGCTTCAGCAGCGGCAGGAAGCGCTCTTTCATCTCGTCGACGGTGATCCGGTCGACATGTCCGCCGATGTTCGCCGCGGCGACGATGCTGCCGTCATAGCGGCGGATCGGCACCGATATCGAGCGGAAGCCTTGCTCGGCTTCGCCGTCGACGAGCGAATAGCCGTCGCCTCGGACGGCCGCGATCGCGGCGATCACAGCCTCCTTGTCGGTGATCGTCTGCGGCGTCATCGGCGTGAGCGGCATGTGCTCGATCGCCTCGCGCAGCTGGTCGTCCGGCAGGCGGCTGAGTAGCGCGCGTCCGACCGAGGTGCAATAGGCAGGCAGTCGATGACCGATCTCAAGCCCCGCGGAGAACATCCGCGTCGGCGTCGCGCGCGCGATGAAGACGACCTGGTCGCCATCGAGCACCGCGAGCGAGCAGACCTCGCGGGCTTCCGAAGCCGTGACATCCATCAACGGCTGCATCACGGTGTTGATCTGGTTCGACGCCAGATAGCTGGATGCGAGCAGCAGCACGCGCGGCGTCAGCGAGAACAGCCGGTCGTCGCCATGGACGAAGCCGGAAGCCTTGAGAGTGAGCAGGATACGTCGCACCGTGGCGCGCGCGAGACCGGTGAGCTCGGCGGCCTTGCTCAAGGTCATCGGCCGGCGTTCGCGACTGAAGGCTTGTATCACCCGAAGTCCGCGATCGAGCGCCTCGACGAACTCGGGTCCGTCGCCACGCGCCTGCTTCTTCTCCTCATCAGTCCGCTTCAGTTTTGGCATCGGCCTGACACGATCCGCTGTTGTTGTTTTCGGCCGCAGTGAAGCTGCTGTCCGTTTGCCCGTCGGCTTCGGTTGTAGCTTTTTCACTTGCGCTTCTCCCCAGTTAAAGCGAATCTAATCTTGGCGAACATGTGTTCGTCTAGCGAACATTATTGGATGTTCGCATGACGTCAACGCCCGACTTGCGACGGAACAGGAGAGACGGCCATCATGATGAGCCAGGAGCAGAACGACCTGATCACACGCATCGGACCCAGCGCGCCGGCCGGTAAACTAATGAGGATGTACTGGCAGCCGGCAGCCTTGGTCGATGAGCTCGCGGGCGAGCGTCCGGTGCGTGCGGTCAAGCTGCTCGGTCAGGACTTCGTGCTCTTCAAGGATGAGCAGGGCCGCTACGGACTACTTGACCGCGATTGCCCGCATCGCGGCGCGGATCTCGCCTTCGGCCGCCTGGAGCATGGCGGCCTGCGCTGCGCCTTCCATGGCTGGCTGTTCGACGTCGACGGCAAGTGTCTGGAGACGCCGGCGGAGCCGGTCGGCTCGCCGCTGTGCCAGAACGTCAGGCAGCGCTCCTATCCGGTGGTCGAGAAGGGCGGCATCCTCTGGGCCTGGCTGGGCGAGGGGGCCGCGCCGGCGTTTCCGGATCTCGACTGCTTCACCGCGCCCGACGCCTACACCTTCGCCTTCAAGGGCCTGATCGAGTGCAACTGGCTGCAGGCTCTGGAGGTCGGCATCGATCCCGCGCATGCCTCGTTCCTGCACCGCTTCTTCGAGGATGAGGACACCTCCACCGCCTATGGCAAGCAGTTCCGCGGCGCCTCCGCCGACAGCGAACTGCCGATGACCAAGGTGCTGCGCGAATATGACCGGCCGATCATCAATGTCGAGCGCACCGAGTACGGCCTGCGCATCATCGCGCTGCGCGAGATCGACGCCGAGCGCACCCATGTCCGGGTCACCAATCAGCTGTTCCCGCATGCCTTCGTGATTCCGATGAGCACGGAGATGACGATCACGCAGTGGCACGTGCCGGTCGATGACGAGACCTGCTACTGGTACGCGATCTTCACCAGCTACGGCGCGCCGGTCGATCGCGCCAAGATGCGGGCGCAACGGCTCGAGCTGTATGAGCTGCCGGACTACCGCTCGCGCAAGAACAAGAGCAACGATTACGGCTTCGATCCGCGCGAGCAGGAGACCGCGACCTATACCGGCATGGGCAACGACATCAACGTGCACGACCAGTGGGCGGTGGAGTCGATGGGCCGCATCCAGGACCGGACCCGCGAGCATCTCGGACAGTCGGACAAGGCGATCATCCAGTATCGCCGTCTGCTCCGCGAGCAGATCGAGACGGTCGCGCGCGGCGAGCCGCCGATGCTGCATCTCGACGCGGCCGCGGCGCGCAGCGTGCAGGGACCGGCGACGATGGACGGCATCGGCCCCACCCGCGGCTGGGAGACCTATTGGATGGAAGTCGACGTCCGCCGCCGCCGCAACGCGCCATGGGCCGCCCCGGTCCCGGCCGACATCGTCCGCCTCGCGCCGCATCTGAGTGCTGCGGAGTGATGAGTGGCGTGATTTGGAAGACGATCAGTTGAAGTGACTGGCGAGCGCTCGCCTCGGCCGCGGTGCGCTCCC
>NZ_CAFI01000161.1 GCF_000239775.1 Bradyrhizobium sp. ORS 375 | reverse complement strand
AAGGACGGCGGTACAGCGCCTTCAGCGCGTCGGTGCTCGACGGCGCCTTCTGCTGCAGCGTGACCTGTTTCGTCTCGCCCACCAGTGCGGCGCCGAGGCCGGCGGTGGTCAATCCAACGATGACGGCGAGAGCGGTGCCAAGCGAAAGTGTACGAGCTGTGAGGCTGCGCGGGATCATCGATTTTCCTGGAATGCTTCGGCGACGTCGGACGCTGGGACGATTCGGTTGACCTTTAGCGATCACACCTGCTTCGGATTAAGGAAAACTTGACCCGCAGGACAAATCGCCGCCGTGAAACTACGGGATATGGAACTAATTAGTCGTGTTCCAGCCAAGGAACTCCGTCGGTCTACGGTGCGCTCGCGGCATTGCGACAAGCGGCGCGGCAAGCGCTGCGTCGCACAACGAAGCCGCCTGCAATTTCGTATTTTCATAAATAAGAGGCTTGCGCCTGCTCGCAAGGAGCGGCTGCCGATCAGCGGCGCATGGCGCCCGACGGCAGAACCGTGGTGCCGGCGGCCGACGGCACGGTGGACAGCAAGGCATGCGCGACGTCGGCGGCGTCGATGGGCTTGTAGTTCGGCGGGATCAGGACGCCGATGATCCTGCTGAGCGCGGCGCCCCATTCCTCGCCGCGCCGGACCGGCTGTCCAAGCTCGGCGCGGGCACCGACGAGCAGCGACGGCCGTGCGATCACCAGTCCCGTGAAGGACAGCGCGGTTAGCGCCTCCTCGAGCTCGCCCTTCACGCGGCTGTAGAAGATGCGCGATCTCGCATCGGCACCCATCGCGCTGACCAGGCCGGCGCGCCTTGCTCCGCTTGCAAGCGCCGCCTTGGCAACGGCGAGGTTCGCGTCGTGATCGACGGCGCGGAACGCAGCCTGGCTGCCCGCGACCTTGATGGTCGTCCCCAGCGCGAGATACAGCTCGTCGGCTGCCGGCAGCGGCGGCAGCGCGGCGAAGTCGACGACATGGCTGGTCAGCTTCGGCGAGACCTGCGTCGGCGCGCGGCGGCCGACGCAATGAACGTGCTCGACCTTGGGGTCGGCAAGCAGGCCGCGAAGCAGCTCCCGGCCGACGAGACCGGTGGCTCCTGCGATGATCGCGATGCGGCCTGCCATGAACTCTCCCGTGAGCGCCGCCTCAGGCGCCCTTGCGCCGCTCCGCCGCCTTGGCCATCGCGGCCGCAAACGCGCCGCCGCCCGACGACTTCTCCTCGCGCGTCGTCATCCGGGAGGCCGCCGGCGGCCGCGCGCTGGTGCGCTTCTCGCCCTTGGCCGGCAGCGGATCGGACAGACGGAGCGTCAGCGAGATGCGCTGGCGCGGCACGTCGACATCGAGCACCTTCACCTTCACGACTTGGCCCGGCTTCACCACCTCGCGCGGGTCGTTGATGCGCTTCTCGGACATCGCCGAGATGTGGATCAGGCCGTCCTGGTGCACGCCGATATCGGCAAAGGCGCCGAACGCGGCAACGTTGGTGACGGTCGCCTCGAGGATCATGCCGGGCTTGAGGTCGGTGATCTTCTCGACGCCTTCCTGGAAGGTCGCGGTCTTGAACTCCGGACGCGGGTCGCGGCCGGGCTTCTCCAATTCCTTGATGATGTCGGTGACGGTCGGGACGCCGAAGCGCTCATCGGCGAACTTCGCCGGGTTGAGCGCCTTCAAGGCCTTGGTTTCCCCGATCAGCACCTTGATGTCGCTCTTGGTCGCCTCGAGAATCTTCTTCACGACCGGATAGGCTTCCGGATGCACGCCGGAGGCATCGAGCGGATTGTCGCCGTCACGGATGCGCAGGAAGCCGGCGCACTGCTCGAACGCCTTCGGGCCCAGTCGCGGTACGTCCTTGAGCTTGTCGCGGGTCGGGAACGGACCATTGGCATCACGATGCGCGACGATGTTCTGCGCCAAGGTCTCGCCGATGCCGGACACGCGCGCCAGCAGCGGCGCGGAGGCGGTGTTGAGATCGACGCCGACCGCGTTCACGCAGTCCTCGACGGTGGCATCGAGCGCCCGCGCGAGCTCATACTGATTGAGGTCGTGCTGATACTGGCCGACGCCGATCGAGGCCGGCGGCACCTTCACGAGCTCGCCGAGCGGATCCTGCAGGCGGCGCGCGATCGAGACCGCGCCGCGGATGGAAACGTCGAGATTGGGGAATTCCTTGGCAGCGAATTCCGAAGCCGAATAGACCGACGCGCCGGCTTCCGACACGATCGCCTTGGTCAGCTTGAGATCCGGCTTCAGCTTCATCAGGTCGTTGACCAGCTTCTCGGTCTCGCGCGAGGCCGTGCCGTTGCCGATCGCGACCAGCTCGATGCGGTGCTTGATGCAGAGCTGCGCCAAGGTCAGCATGCTCTCGTTCCACTGCCGCTGCGGCTCGTGCGGATAGATCGTGGCGTGATCGACGAACTTGCCGGTGCGGTCGATGACCGCGACCTTGACGCCGGTGCGGAAGCCCGGATCGAGCCCAAGCGTGGCACGGCCGCCGGCCGGCGCAGCGAGCAGCAGATCGCGCAGATTCGCGGCGAACACGCGCACGGCTTCCTTCTCGGCTTCCTGCCACAGGCGCATGCGGACATCGAGCGCGAGCGACGTCTTGATGCGGGTGCGCCAGGCCCAGCGCACGGAGTCGGACAGGAACTGATCGGCGGGACGGCCCTGGCGCGAGATGCCGAAGGTCACCGCGATGCGGTTCTCGTACAGCGACGGGTCCTTCGAATCCTCCGGCTCGCCGTCGCCGAAATCGAGCTGCAGCACCTCTTCCTTCTCGCCGCGCAGCATCGCCAGGATGCGGTGCGAGGGCAGCTTGGTGAACGGCTCGGAGAAATCGAAATAGTCGGCGAACTTCGCTCCTTCCGTCTTCTTGCCGTGGCGCACCGACGACTTGACCGCGCCGCGCGTCCACATCTCCTCGCGCAGCGAGCCGACGAGGTCGGCGTGCTCGGCGAAGCGCTCGACCAGGATCGCTCGGGCGCCTTCGAGCGCGGCCTTGACGTCCTTGACCGGATTGTCGCCGTCCTTCTTGATGAAGGCCTTCGCCTCGTCTTCCGGATTCTTCATGGGATCGCCGATCAGCATGTCGGCGAGCGGCTCGAGCCCGGCCTCCTTGGCAATCTGCGCCTTGGTGCGGCGCTTCTCCTTGAAGGGCAGGTAGATGTCTTCCAGTCGAGCCTTGGTGTCGGCGGTCGCCAGGGCCAGCTCGATCTCCGGCGTCATCTTGCCCTGCGACTTGATGCTCTCGATGATCGCGGTGCGCCGTGCATCCATCTCGCGCAGGTAGCGCAGCCGCTCCTCGAGCGTGCGCAGCTGCGTATCGTCCAGCATGCCGGTCGCTTCCTTGCGGTAGCGCGCGATGAACGGAACGGTCGCGCCGCCGTCGAGCAGGTCGATCGCGGCCTGGACCTGGGCGTCCCTGACGGAGAGCTCAGCAGCGATGATGGAGGCAAAATTCGACACGGTGTTCTTCCGAGATTCGTGACGGGGCTGATTGGATAGGAGTCCGCGCGCGCCGGCGCAAGCCGCTGGCTGACGCTCTGTGGGCAACCGTGGCAAAAAAGACCGGTTGCGAATCATGTAAAACGCTGCCGCAAGCGGGCCATGTCGTTGCGCGCATGGCGCAAATCGCGGATTCTCGCATTCCAAGGGGCGATTCGTGCAGGCAGCGGCCGCGACATATCTCGACGATCTCAATCCGGAGCAGCGCCGCGCCGTCGAGCATGGTGGTGCATTTGCCGCACCCGGCCCGCCGCTGCTGATCATCGCCGGCGCGGGCTCCGGCAAGACCAACACGCTGGCACATCGCGTCGCGCATCTCCTCGTCAACGGTGCCGATCCGCGCCGCATCCTGCTGATGACGTTCTCGCGCCGCGCCGCGAGCGAGATGAGCCGGCGCGTCGAGCGCATCGCGCGCAAGGTGCTGGGGAGCCAGGCGGAGGCGATCACCGCGGGGCTGACCTGGGCCGGCACGTTTCATGGGATTGGCGCACGGATGTTGCGCGAATATGCCGAGCGCATCGGACTCGACCCGGTGTTCACGATCCATGATCGCGAGGATTCCGCCGACCTGATGAATCTGGTGCGGCACGAGCGCGGGCTGTCCAACACGCAGCGGCGCTTCCCCACCAAGGGCACCTGCCTTGCGATCTACTCGCGCTGCGTCAACGCGGATATGCCGCTGGACGAAGCGCTGGTGCGGCACTTTCCATGGTGCGCGGAATGGGCCGGCGAGCTGAAAGGCCTGTTCGCGGCCTATGTCGAGGCCAAGCAGGCCAACGCCGTGCTCGACTACGACGATCTCTTGCTCTACTGGGCACAGATGATGGCCGATGAGAGCATCGCGCGCGAGATCGGCGAACGCTTCGATCACGTCCTGGTCGACGAGTACCAGGACACGAACCGGCTGCAGTCGCAGATCCTGCTGGGCCTGAAGCCTGATGGCGCCGGTCTCACCGTGGTCGGCGACGATGCGCAATCGATCTACGCGTTCCGCGCCGCGACGGTGCGCAACATCCTGGAATTTCCCGATCAGTTCAGCCCGCGCGCCGATATCGTCACGCTCGACCGCAACTACCGCTCGACTCAGCCGATCCTGTCCGCTGCCAATGCGGTGATCGGGCTGGCGCGCGAGCGCTTCACCAAAAATCTGTGGACCGACCGCACCGCGTCGCGCAAGCCGCAGCTCGTCACGGTCCGCGACGAGGCCGACCAGGCGCGCTACATCGTCGAGCAGGTGCTGGCCAAGCGCGAGGAAGGCATCGTGCTGAAGCAGCAGGCGGTTCTGTTCCGGACGTCCTCGCACAGCGGGCCGCTGGAGATCGAGCTGACGCGCCGGAACATCCCGTTCGTGAAATTCGGCGGGCTGAAGTTTCTCGATGCCGCGCATGTCAAGGACATGCTGGCCTGCCTGCGCTTCGTCGAAAACCCGCGCGACCGCATCGCCGGATTCCGCGTGCTGCATCTGATTCCCGGCATCGGCCCGGCGTCGGCGCAGCGGCTGCTCGATGCCGCCGGCGAGAGCGCCGATCCGCTTCGTGCGTTGTGCGCACAAGCAGCGCCGGCACGCGCCGGCGACGATTGGACCGCGTTCGTGCGCATGCTCGACCAGTTGCGCGTTTCGGACTGGCCCGCCGACATCGAGCGCGTCAGGCAGTGGTATCAGCCGCATCTCGAGCGCGTGTACGAGGATGCCGAGGTACGCGGCGCCGATCTGCTGCAGCTCGAGCAGATCGCCAGCGGCTATCCGTCGCGCGAGCGTTTTCTCACCGAGCTGACGCTCGACCCGCCCGACGCCACCTCCGACCAGGCCGGCGTGCCGCTGCTCGACGAGGATTATCTGATCCTCTCCACCATCCATTCCGCCAAGGGCATGGAGTGGAACGCGGTGCATGTGCTCAATGTCGTCGACGGCTGCATGCCCTCCGATCTCGGCGCCGGCTCCAATGCCGAATTGGAGGAGGAGCGCCGGCTGCTCTATGTCGCGATGACCCGCGCCAAGGACGATCTGCATCTCTTGGTGCCGCAGCGCTTCTTCGTCCATGGCCAGCCGGTGCGTGGCGATCGTCATGTCTACGCCTCGCGCACACGGTTCATTCCGGAGGCCCTGGTGCAGTTGTTCGAGCGCGTCAGCTGGCCGAAGGTGCAGGCCGGCGCGGTGGTTGCGAGCTCGGGGCCGCGGATTGATCTGGGCGCGCGGATGCGCGAGCGGTGGCGGTGAAACTCGGTCTTGCGGCGGTCGCGGCCTCTTA
>NZ_CAFI01000162.1 GCF_000239775.1 Bradyrhizobium sp. ORS 375 | reverse complement strand
CGCCTGCCGGCGCGCTGCCCCCCGCGGCGGGCGCGCTGCCACCGGCCGGCGCCGCCTCGGCATGATGGCCGAAAATCGCGCCCATGATCTTTCCGAAAACGCTCATCAATGGCTCCCAATTGATAGTGATCGAATGAAGAACTCGGCCGGCGGTGTTCCGTTGCGGCGCGCCCCGTCAGAGCCTCTTCGCTCCCCGGTCGCCTGCCAACGCGAACATGGCGACGGTTGTGAAGCTTACCGAAGGCGGAATGACGGCGGAATGGCTTTGTCTGTGGAATGCGCAGCTTTGGCGTTCGCGGCCGCCCGTCTAATGCACTGCGGTATTCACATCACTCACCGAGGCGTGAGTAGGCGCCGCCGCGATCACCATTATGCTCTTCACTTCCGTTCGCGAATGGCCGTCCCGAGGTTCGTCGCGTCTGGCCATTCGCGATCCGTCCAACGACAAGCGCAGCCCGGCCTGCGTGGTTGGGAAGCGCCTCACAAGGCATGAGGGAGCAAACGCGAATGGCCACCTATCACAGCAATGCCGCCGCACATCTTCGGCCTGCCGACGAGGTCGCGGCCGAGATCACGATTCGCACGATCGACTTTTCGAGTCTCATGCGCGCGCTGCGGCTCGGCTGGGATGATTTCAAGGCTGTTCCAAGCCATGCCGTGATGCTGTGCGCGATCTATCCGGTGCTCGGCCTCGTGCTGGCGCGCGCCGTGTTCGGCTATGCGGTGCTGCCGCTCTTGTTCCCGCTCGCGGCCGGCTTTGCCCTGCTCGGCCCGTTCGCCGCGCTCGGCCTCTACGAGCTCTCCAGTCGCCGCGATCGCGGCGAGGAAGCCAGCGCGTGGGATGCATTCGAGGTGCTGCGCTCGCCCTCGTTCGGCTCGATGCTCGGCCTCGGCACCTTGCTGCTGGCGCTGTTCGTCACCTGGGTGGCGACCGCGCAGGCGATCTACGTGGCGGTGTTCGGCTATGGTGGCGCAGCCGGTGTGAGCGATTTCATTCAGCGCGTCTTCACCACGCCGCAAGGATGGTGGCTGATGGCGGTCGGCTGCGGCGCCGGCTTCCTGTTTGCGCTGCTGGCGCTGTGCCTCAGCATCGTCTCCTTCCCGCTGATGCTCGACAGGCACGCCGGAGCGCTCGAAGCGGTGGTGACCTCGCTACGCGTGGTCGCGAAGAACCCCGTCGCCGTCGCCACCTGGGGCGTGATCGTCGCGGTGCTGCTGGTCGCCGGCACGATCCCGTTCTTCCTCGGGTTGGCGGTCGTCATCCCTGTGCTCGGCCACGCCACCTGGCATCTCTACCGCGAGGCGATCGCGGTCCATCCGGACGCCGCCAGGATCGCGCCGCCGGCGCCGCGCCCGTCGAAGCCGGCCGCGGATTTCCCGGCCAATCTCTTTCCGTGGCGCTCGCGTGATCAGATGTAAGGACGATTCGATGGATGTACTGATCCCGCCGGCCTTCGGGCCGGCGGTGGTGTTGCGAAACGAACCCACGGAGGCTGGAGACTCGGCGGCAGCTCACGCAAACCGACATCATCGTGATCGGACGGCCTTGTTGCTGCCGCGGTTGCGCCCGACATGGAGCAGGTCCCCGTTCCTATTTGATGTCATTGCCGTCCAGGTGTTTCGATGATTGCTTGCATTCTGACGACCCCCGCTTTTGCCTGCCTCGCCGCCCTGCTCACCCTCTCCTCGCCCGCCAGCGCCGCCGTTCCCTGCGGCAGCGGCAACTTCGATGCCTGGCTCAGCGAGTTCAAGACGGAAGCCACGAGCAAAGGCATCTCGCAGAACGCGATCAACGCCGCGCTCACCGGCATCACGCCCGACCAGAGCGTGCTCAACCGCGACAAGAGCCAGAAGGTGTTCAGCCAGACCTTCGAGGAGTTCTCCGGCCGCATGGTGCCGCCGCGCCTGACCCGCGGCTCCAACATGCTCAAGCAGTACGGCTCGGTGCTGTCGCGGATCGAACAGGCCTATGGCGTGCCGGGCGAGGTGCTGGTCGCGATCTGGGGACTCGAAACCGATTTCGGCGTCAACGTCGGCAAATTCCCCACCGTCCGTGCGCTCGCAACACTGGCCTATGACTGCCGCCGCGCCGAGCAGTTCCGTGGCGAGTTGCTGGAGGCGCTGCGCATCGTCGACCGCGGCGACCTGCAGCCGGCTGAGATGCGCGGCGCCTGGGCCGGTGAGATCGGGCAGACCCAGTTCATGCCGTCGTCCTGGATCAAATATGCGGTCGATTTCGACGGCAACGGCAAGCGCGACCTGATCCGCAGCGCCCCCGACGTGCTCGCCTCCACCGCGAACTATCTGAAGGGTTATGGCTGGCAGAAGGGCAAGGATTGGGAGCCGGGCAGCCCGAACTTCGCGGTCATCCAGCAGTGGAACAAGAGCGAGGTCTATGCGCGGACGATCGCGACCTTCGCGACCCAGCTGGCGCGCGCGCCGTAGGCTGCACAAAGAGCGACGGCCGATCGCGGGAGGCGACCGGCCGTTCATGCAATGATGCGATGGATGCGGCTGCTACTTGATCATTCCCGCCTGCATCGCCCTGGTCAGGTGCATGCTGCAAGCGCCCATCTTGCCGCTCAGCAGCGCATCCTGGGCCGCCGCGATCTCTCTTTGTACCGTATACCGCGCGTCGCCATCCGCCATGGCTTCGATGGCGGTCTCGGTCTTTTCCAGATTGGCCCCGCTGCAGCCGGCGCCGTGCATCCTCGCCGCCTGAACCGGTCCAACCGCAACAACTGCCGCAGTGACGAGCGCGGCCCCCAACAGTTTGCTGTTCATTGTTCTTCCTCGCTGGTGCGACGGCGTCGGCCTCATCGCCAACCACCGCGACACTTTGTCGCACCATCGCTCGTTCCGCCTGAAATGAAATCCCCGCGAGGGGCGCGTGATCGAGAGCAAACGTTCAATCCACGGTCATCAAAGAGTGAATTTTTGTTCACCCATGCCGACCCATGCATTACGCGGCGGCTGGCGAAGGCGCTCAGCTATCGCCAATCCACTGCCCTTCAGTGTGGAGTTATCGCTCCGTCGTTTTGCCAGTTCGAACAAACGAGCGAAAAACCGCAAGAATACGGAGGATTTTGCCGTCCGCTCAACCGCTGGGCGGTCCTGCCCGATTCTTACCCAAGCGTTACTCAAGCTATGCGCCGGCAGTTTAGCTGCATCGCAACATCAGCGCTTCTGCATCGCAACAATCTCTTCTATGTTCATTTCAACGATGAGGTTCCGACGAAGAACTGAATCGCGAACTAAAGGAGATTTCTCATGTTGCTCTCGCTCATCCGCATGGTTCAGGCGTTCCGTGAGTATCAGCGCAACGTTGCCGAGCTGTCGCAGCTCAGCGATCGCGAGCTCGCCGATATCGGTCTCGACCGTTCGGACATTCCGCGCGTCGCCGCCGGACACTACAACGGCTGATCAGCCACCTTCCGATTTCAACCGGACATCGCCCGCCTCGCTGCGGGCGTTGCCGTTTTTGGGCCCTTGCGCAAAGCGCCACAGCCGCCCGGTTTCTCTTGCTCAAGCCCACTTGGCGCATTTGCACCGCCTCGGAAAAGCGCTACCTGTCCCGCGCATGACCGGGACCAAATCACTTTCCAATACCGTCCACGTCGTCGGCGCTGGCCTTGCCGGTTCCGAAGCCGCCTGGCAGCTCGCCGAGGCCGGCATCGACGTGGTGCTGCACGAGATGCGGCCGGACCGCATGACCGAGGCGCACCGCACGGCGACGCCCGCGGAGCTGGTGTGCTCGAACTCCTTCCGCTCCGACGATGCCGCCAACAACGCGGTTGGGCTGCTGCATGCCGAGATGCGCCGGCTCGGCTCGTTGATCATGCGGGCCGCTGACGCCAATCAGGTCCCAGCGGGTGGTGCGCTGGCAGTCGACCGAGACGGCTTCTCGGCGGCCGTCGCAAGCGCGCTGGAAGCCCATCCACGCATCACGCTCAGCCGCGGCGAGGTCACCGGACTGCCGCCGGACGAATGGACCAACGTCATCATCGCCACCGGTCCGCTCACTTCGCAACCGCTGGCTGAAGCCATCCGCGGCCTGACCGACGAGAGCGCGCTGGCCTTCTTCGATGCCATTGCGCCGATCGTGCACAAGGACACGATCGACATGTCCAAGGCCTGGTTCCAGTCGCGCTACGACAAGGTCGGCCCCGGCGGCACCGGCGCCGACTACGTCAATTGCCCCATGACCCGAGAGCAGTACGACGTGTTCGTCGCGGCGCTGCTCGCGGGCGAGAAGACCGACTTCAAGGAGTGGGAGACCAACACGCCCTATTTCGACGGCTGCCTGCCGATCGAGGTGATGGCGGAGCGCGGCCACGAGACGCTGCGTCATGGTCCGATGAAGCCGGTCGGCCTGACCAATCCGCATAATCCGACCGTCAAGCCCTACGCGATCGTGCAGCTGCGCCAGGACAACAAGCTCGGCACGCTCTACAACATGGTCGGCTTCCAGACGAAGCTGAAATACGGCCCGCAGCAGCAGATCTTCCGCACCATTCCCGGCCTGGAGAATGCGGAGTTCGCACGCCTCGGCGGCCTGCACCGCAACACCTTCCTCAACTCGCCGAAGCTGCTCGACCAGCAGCTGCGCCTGCGCGCGCAGCCGCGGCTGCGCTTCGCCGGCCAGATGACGGGCTGCGAGGGATATGTGGAGTCGGCAAGCATCGGCCTCATCGCCGGCCTCTACGCCGCTGCCGAGTCACGTGGTGCAAGCCTCGCCGCGCCGCCGCCGACGACCGCGCTCGGCGCGCTGCTCGGCCACATCACCGGCGGGCATATCGAGACGATCGACGGCGCGACGCGCTCGTTCCAGCCGATGAACATCAATTTCGGCCTGTTTCCGCCGCTGGCGGTGGCCCCGACCAGGAAGTCCGACGGCACGCGGCTGAAAGGCAACGAGAAGACGGTGGCCAAGAAACAGGCGATGAGTGCGCGTGCGCTCGCAGATCTCGACCGCTGGATTGCCGAGCATCTGCGCGTCGCGGCGGCTGCGTGAGCCTGCGATGAGCCTGCCGAACACCGACTCCGCCCTGCTGGCGTCGCGCTGGAGCGAGGGCGTGCTGCTCAAGCGCGACGTGTTCTCCACCGTCGAGCGCGGCCGCTTCAAGAGCGAGACCGGCGAGGTCGACGCCGTGCTGCGCCGGCTCGACGAGGTGCCGTGGTGGTCGTTCGTGCTGGCGCGTCATCTGTTCGCCCGGGAGCGCAAGGCGCTGACGCGGGCCAAGGGCCTCAACGCCGGACCCGATCTGCTGTGGGCCGGAGATCGCGCGCTGGTGCGTGGCTTCATCAATGGCGTGGCGCTGCATCTCGCGAAACCGCACGGCAACGTCGCCTATTTCCGATCCGCCAAGCAGATGATGCGCCGGCTGCACCGCGCCGGCATCACGCATAACGACCTCGCCAAGGAGCAGAACTGGCTGGTCGGCCATGACGGCCATTGCTACGTGACGGACTTCCAGCTGGCTGCGTGCTTCTCGACGCGGAGCCGCCTGTTCCGGATCGCGGCCTATGAGGACCTCCGCCATCTCCTCAAGCACAAGCGGACCTACGCGCCGGAGGCGTTGACGCCGAAGGAACGCAAGATCCTGGCGCGCAAATCGCTGTTCGCGCGCGTCTGGCTGATGACCGGCAAGAAGGTCTATCGCGCGATCACCCGCGGCATCTTCAACTTCACCGACCGCGAGGGCGGTGGACGGCGCCTTGTCAACGACGCGCCCGTCCTGATGGAGATGATCCGCAAGAATCCCGACGTGCGCGACGCTGCCATCGTCGCCTTCGCCGATCGCCGCACTGGCGTCGGCCTCTATGCCTTTGTCGAGGCGGAGCAGCCTGCACTTGAAAGTCAGTTGCAGAACGAGCTCTCATCCGCCAAAGGTCCAAAGCCCCCGGAGCACATCCAGGTGGTTCACGCCCTGCCGCGCGACGCCCACGGCCGGCCACGAACCGAGTTGCTGCAGTTGGTCGCAATGAACCAGATCGATCTGATCGAGCCGATGATCACCAGCGACAGCGACCGCGCCTTCCTCAAGGACATTCTCGACTCGCGCAAGAACCTGCGCGACCGGTTCAATTTCGAAGCCGATCTGAAGCTGCCGTCGGCCTGAACGGACGGGACTTCGCAGAGCGCCCACGATATCCTGTCTTTACCGCACGATCATTCGGAGGATCTGGCCGTGACCCTTGAGACCGGCGTGCAGGCAGCCTCTCTGCCATCGTCCCTCGACGTCGTTCCGACACGCGCGCTGCTCGGCGCCGAAATCCGCAACGTCGATCTCCGGCAGCTCGACGATGCAGCATTCGCGACATTGCTCGATGCCTTCCATCAGCACTCCGTGCTGCTGGTGCGCGGCCAGAGCCTCACCGATCAGGATTTGATCGCTTTCAGCCGGCGCTTCGGCGATCTGGACTTTGCTCCAATCCAGGAGAACGGCCGGCGCTTCGTCGAAGGCCTGCCCGAGATCTACATCGTCTCGAATGTGAAGGTGAACGGCGAGGCGATCGGCAGCCTCGGCGCCGGCGAAGCCGTCTGGCACACCGACATGTCGTATCTGGACACGCCGCCGATCGCGAGCGCGCTCTATGCCCTGGAGATCCCACCCGTCGGCGGGAACACCTCGTTCTGCAGCATGTACGCCGTCTACGACGCGATCCCATCTGACCTCAAGCGCCGGATCGCCGATCTCAAGATCAAGCATGACGGCACGTACAACAGCGGCGGCTTCGTCCGGCAGGGCGTGACGCCGACCGATGATCCACGCAAATCGCCCGGCGCGGTCCATCCACTGGTCTGCACGCATCCCGAGTCGGGCCGGCAGATGCTTTATCTCGGCCGTCGGCGCAACGCGTATCTGGTCGGACTGGAGCTCGCCGAATCTGAAGCGCTGCTCGACGAACTCTGGGCTTATGTGGCGCGGCGCGAATTCGCCTGGGAACATGTGTGGAGGGTCGGCGATCTCGTCATCTGGGACAATCGCAGCACCATGCATCGGCGCGATCCGTTCGATGATCACGCACGGCGAATCATGCATCGGACTCAGATCAGGGGAACACAGCCTCCCCACTGATTCGCTCGCATGGCGAAGGCGCCTCTCTGAGCGGCACGATGCCTGCGAACGAGTTGCAGCTTGCTCCAAATTTCGTCGCGCAGCGCCTTGAAGAGTCCAACTTCTGACTCACAGCGGCAGACTGTGCCGACAATCGGCAGATCGTGCCGCGATCCTTCCGCGAATTGCCTCCGAGCCGAAACAACCCCGACAAATTACAGTGGTTGATTGGCAGCGCTGGTGAAACTTGGGAGACGACGCACGTGAGTCACAGAAGCAACGTTGCGCGAAGCGCCGAAAGCAGCCTCGTCCAGGTGCTCCCGACCGGAAAGGCGCTCGGTGCCGAGGTCTGCAATGTCGACCTCCGATCCTTTGACGACTGGGCGTTCGCCTCCTTCATGCGCGCACTGCTCAAGCACCAGGTGCTGCTCGTGCGCGGCCAGCGTCTCACCGAGCGCGACATCGCCGCGTTCAGCCGGCGCTTCGGCCATGCGGATCTCCATTACACGTCGTATGGGCCGATGCTCGGCGACCGCCTGTCCTTCTGCAGCCTTTACGCAGCCTATGAAGCGCTATCGCCCGCGCTGCGCAGCCGCGTCGCTCATCTGAAGGTTCGTCATCGCACGATCGATATGGCCGATGACGGCCGCCGCACCATCGTCGCAGGCCCGGTGCACCCGCTGGTCGGCCTGCACGCCGACACCGGCCGCTCGATGCTGGCGCTCGGTCAGCGCCGCCATTCCTATGTCGTCGGCCTCCAGCAGGACGAATCGGATGCGCTGCTCGACGACCTCTGGCAGCTAGCCGAACGTCCCGAGTTCAGTTGGACGCACACCTGCCGCGCCGGTGATCTCATCGTATGGGACACACGCTGCACGATCCACCGGCACGACGCGCCGGATATGCCGAGGCTGCTGCACAGCCCGCCGCTCTGGAACGCGATGCCCACGGCCTGAGCCGCGGCGAACGGATCAGCGTCCGCGAAAGCTTACGGTTCTGGCCGCGCGCCAAAGCGTCCAGAGCGTTGCGAGGCGCGAGCGTTGCTGCGGCTGGAACGGATCGCTCACATTGCGCTCGGCCCGCGACAGATCACGACGGACCAGCGCAAGCGGCAACAGCGCGGGCCGCACTGCCGGCGGCGCTTGGCCCGCCAGTTCCAGCGTGTGATCGAGATGCTGCCGCGCCTGTTCGCGCAGATCAGCGAGCATTGAACGAATGGCGGACGTGGTCTTGCCGGCGAACATGTCCTCCCGGCCCACCCCATGCCGCGCGAGCAGATCGAGCGGGACATAGAGCTGCCGGTGCGCGGCATCCCGCGGCAGCGAGGCGATGACCTGCAGAATCCCAAGCGCAATGCCGGCGTGGTGCGCGAGGTGATCCGCGCCCTCAAACGGCGGCGACATGATCTGCGCAGCCAGTGCAAACAGCGTCCCACGCGTATCGCCGAGATAGCCGTCCAGCGCAGCCATGGTCGGCATGGGGTCGTTGTAGAGATCGAACTGATGCTCGTCGATCAGGCGCGTCAGCCGCGTCACCGGAAGTGCAAAGCGTTGCACGGTCGACAGCAGCTCGGCGGCGACCGGGTTGCCTTCGATCCCGCCATGCGCCTGGCCGCTCAGCGCATCGTGCCACCACTGCAAGCGGACCTCGCCCGGCAACGGCTGCGAGACGACGTCGCGGATGCGGCTGATCTCGACGTTGAAGGCATACAGCGAGAGCAGCGCGCGCCGGATCTCCGGCGCAACGAACAGCGTCGAAGCGTAACGGTCGAAATCGTGCTCGCGGACGAGGGCTGCGCAGAACGCGGCGTCACTCGTGGCGTTCGTCTCGCTCATGGCACAGCGATGAGCGCGGCCGCCACGCGCCGCCGCTCGCCGATCATGACGTTGTAGGTGCGGATGGCCGGCCCGGTCTGCATCGCATCGAGCACGACGCCGACGCCGCGCAAGGCCGTTCGCAGCGCGGCGGGCGGAATCCAGACTTCGTTGCCGGTGCCGACGATCAGCGTGTCGATCTTGTTGGCCGCATCGAACACGCGCTGCAGCGAGTAGCGGTCGATCTGGCTCGGCTGGGTAACGTCCCAGGCCCAGATCGAATCCGGCAGGCACAGCAGCGAGCCGCGATGGGACATGTCGGCGAAGGCGAAGCCGCCCTTGCCGTAGCCGTCGATCGGTGCGGACCGCGGGAAGTGTGGTGTGTCGTTCGCAGTGGCCATGTCCGAGATCAACGAGCTGCCCCTGGATATGATCCAAGGGCAAGCTTCCTTCGAATCACGGGGTTTTCTTCTTCGCTGCCGGCTTTTCATCCTGCGCCTCGGCACGCATCGAGTGCACGCCGAGATAGATCAGGATGGGAGACGCGATGAAGATCGAGGTGTAGGTGCCCACCAGCACGACGCCGAACATCATGACCGCCGTGAAGCTGTGGATCGCCGGGCCGCCGAACAGCAGCAGCGCGAGCAGCGCCAGGGTCACGGTGACGTGGGTGATGATCGAGCGCGACAGCGTCGAGTTGATCGACTCGTTCAAGAGCTGCGGCATCGGCATCTTCTTGTAGCGACGCAGCATCTCGCGGATACGGTCGTAGATGACGACGGTGTCGTTGAGCGAATAGCCGAGAATCGTCAGCAACGCCGCGATGCTGGTGAGGTCGAAATCGACCTGGCTGATCGACATGAAGCCAATCGTCAGCACGATGTCGTGGACGTTGGCGATCATGGCGCCGAGCGCGAACTGCCACTCGAATCGGAACCAGAGATAGATCAGGATCGAGACGATCGCGAGCATCAGGCCGAGCATGCCGACGGCCAGGAACTCGCCGGACACGCGCGGGCCGACGACCTCGACGCGGCGATATTCGACGGAATCGCCGATCGCTTCCTTCACCTTGTTGGCGGCTTCCTGTTGCGCGGCGTCGCCGCCGGGCTGCTCGGCGACGCGGATCAGAACGCCCTCCGGACCACCGAACTGCTGCAGCTGGACCTCGCCGAGCCCGAGCGTCGCCAGCTTCGCGCGCATGCCGGCGATGTCAGCGGCGCCCGACTTGGCGCGCACCTCAAGCAGGCTGCCGCCGCGGAAATCGATGCCGAGATTAAGGCCGTGGGTGAAGAACAGCACGATCGCGAGAATCGACAGCGCCGCCGAGATCGGGAAGCTGATGCGGCGGAACTGCGTGAAGTCGAAATGCGTATCGTCGGGGACGATGCGCAGCGACGGCAGCAGGCCGAGCGCGCTGACCACCGTCAGCACCGCGATCAGGATGCCAAGCCCGATGAGAACCCAGTGTGTCACTTTAGCTCCTAGATTGGCACGCTTTGCGGCCGCTTCCACCGCACCCATCCCGCGACGATCAGACGGGTCAGCGTGAAGGCGGTGAAGACCGTGGTGAGGATGCCGATGCCGAGCGTCACGGCGAAGCCGCGCACCGGGCCGGTGCCGATGTAGAACAGCACGGCGGCGGCGATGAAGGTGGTGATGTTCGAATCGAGGATGGTCGCCAGCGCCCGCTTGAAGCCGGCATCGATCGCCGAGATCGCGTTGCGGCCGCCGCGCAGCTCCTCGCGGATGCGCTCATAGATCAGCACGTTGGAGTCCACCGCAATGCCGACGGTCAGCACGATGCCGGCGATGCCCGGCAAGGTGAGTGTCGCGTTCAACAGCGACAGCACGCCGAAGATCATCGCGACGTTCACGACCACGGCGATGTTGGCGAACACGCCGAACAGCCGGTAGGTCACCAGCATGAACACGATGACCAGGATCGAGCCCACATAGGAGGCGAGCTCGCCCTTGGCGATCGAGTCGGCGCCCAGGCCGGGACCGACGGTGCGCTCCTCGATGACGGTCAGCGGCGCGGGCAGCGCGCCGGCGCGCAGCAGGATCGCCAGCTCGTTGGCAGACTGCACAGTGAAATTGCCGGAGATCTGGCCGGAGCCACCGGTGATCGGCTCGCGGATGACGGGCGCCGAGATCACCTTGTTGTCGAGCACGATCGCGAAGGGCTGGCCGACGTTCTCGGTGGTTGCCTGCGCGAATTTGCGGGCGCCGGCCGAGTTGAAGCGGAAGGAGACGATCGGCTCGTTGGTGCGCTGGTCGAAGCCGGTCTGGGCGTCGGAGAGA
The DNA here is from genome assembly GCF_000239775.1 of Bradyrhizobium sp. ORS 375. GTDB lineage: Bacteria > Pseudomonadota > Alphaproteobacteria > Rhizobiales > Xanthobacteraceae > Bradyrhizobium. The sequence continues at coordinate 3,572 of NZ_CAFI01000162.1, read as the reverse complement.
TCTCCGCCGGAGACCAGCACCTGCTTCTTCACGACATAAGGCTGGTTCGGCGGCGACGCGCTCTGCAGCACTTCGGAGTCCGGCGGCACCCGGCCCTGCAGCGCCTGTTCGGGCGACACCGTGGTGTCGACCATGCGGAATTCCATCTTGGCGGTCCGGCCAAGCAGATTCTTCAGCTGCGTCGGATCCTGCAATCCGGGCACCTGCACCAGGATGCGGTCGGTGCCCTGGCGCTGGATCACCGGCTCGACGGTGCCGAGTTCGTTGATGCGGCGCTCGACGATCTGGATCGACTGCTCGATGGTCTGGCGGACGCGCTCGGTGATGGCGGCCTGCGGGATCGTCAGGCGGATCACGCTGTTGCCGGCGTCGCTGACCTCGAGGCTGCGCTGGCCGCTCGAGCCGAGCAGGCCGCCGAGCGGCTGCGACAGGTCGCGCAGCTTGGAGAGCGCGGTCGGAACGTCAGTATCCTTGGTGATCCGGACTTCGACACTGTCCCCCTTGCTCGCCAGTCCGGTGTAGCCGATCTTGGCATCGCGCAGCGTCCGGCGCACGTCGTCGCGCACGGAATCGAGCCGCTCCTTCTTGACGTAGTTGGAGTCGACTTCGAGCAGCAGATAGGAGCCGCCCTGCAGGTCGAGACCGAGAACGATGTGGCGCTGAGCCCAGGCGGGCCAGGTCTTGACTGTCGCTTCGGGGAAGAAATTCGGCACCGCGCACAGGCACACTATGAGCGCCGTGAGGATAATGCCCAGCGCCTTCCACCGCGTGAAATACAACATGGAGCTTGTCCGTAAGGGCCGCACTCGGCCCGGGAAATCAGAACATCAGACCAGGGCCGGCATCGCGCCGGCCACGCGGCGATCAGCTCGCCGCCTTCTCGTCCTTCTTATCGTCGGCCTTGGCCGGCTCGCCCTTGGTGCGGACGCCGGTGATCATCTGGCGCATCTGGCGGACGCGGACACCATCGGCGATCTCGAACTCGACCTGGTCGTCATCGACCACCTTGGTGACCTTGCCGACCAGACCGCCCTGGGTCACGATGGTGTCGCCGCGGCGGACGTTCTTGACGAGGTCGGCGTGCTCTTTGACCTTCTTCTGCTGCGGCCGCAGGATCAGGAAGTACATGATCACGAAGATCAGCGCGAACGGCAGCAGCGACATCAGCATGCTGTTGGTATCGCCAGCGCCGGCGGCCTGGGCATAGGCAGGGGTAATCAGCATGCGGTCGATCCTCGTGGGCCAGTGCCCGGTGAGACGGAAATAGCCGGCGAACCACGCTGTCCTCGGCGCGGGCCGGCCTCTTTGCGAATTTCGCGCGGAATATAGCGGCCGCGGTCCCAATAGCAAGGCGCCGCCCCCCTGATTTCACCCCGCTTGCGGCCGCCGACGAGGCCCGATATGGCTGCCCCTTCAGGAACTTGCAGCATGTCGAAAAAACCAGCCAAAGCCCCTTCCCGCAGCCCAGCCAAAACCGTGTTCAGACCGATCGCCAAAGGCGCCAAAGCCGCGGTGCACAAGCCGTCGAAGGTCGCGGCAAAACGTCCCGCCAGCGTCCCCGCCGACGATGCGCCCGAGCGCATCGCCCGCGCGCTGGAGGCGATCGCAGCGCATCTGGCCGCAACCACGGCGCGTGCCGCGCCCGCTCTCGATCTGAACGCGGCCGATGCCTTCGTCTGGCATCCGAACGGCCGGCTCTCGACCGTACCGCGCGTCAGCCGGGTCGAGATCGATCTGCTCAAGGGCATCGACCGGATGCGCGACATCCTGATCGAAAACACCGAGCGCTTCGCCGATGGCCTGCCCGCCAACAACGCCCTGCTGTGGGGCGCGCGCGGCATGGGCAAGTCGTCGCTGGTGAAGGCCGCCCACGCCACCATCAACCTCGCGCGCAAGCCGGCCGACCGGCTCAAGCTGATCGAGATTCATCGCGAGGACATCGAGAGCCTGCCGGCGCTGATGGACATCCTGCGCGCCGCCCCCTTCCACTTCATCGTGTTCTGCGACGATCTGTCGTTCGACGGCAATGATGCGTCCTACAAGTCGCTCAAGGCCGTGCTCGAAGGCGGCATCGAGGGCCGGCCCGAGAACGTCATTCTCTACGCGACCTCGAACCGTCGCCATCTGCTCGCCCGCGACATGATCGAGAACGAGCGCTCGACCGCGATCAATCCGGGCGAAGCCGTCGAGGAGAAGGTGTCGCTGTCGGATCGCTTCGGCCTGTGGCTCGGCTTCCATCGCTGCAGCCAGGACGAGTATCTGGCGATGGTCAGAGGCTATTGCAGCCATTTCAGCATTGCGGTCGCCGACGACGAGCTCGAGCGCGACGCACTGGAATGGGCCACGACGCGCGGCTCGCGCTCCGGCCGCGTCGCCTGGCAGTTCACGCAGGATCTGGCCGGCCGGCTCGGCGTGCGGCTGAGCGGAAAGTAACGGCGAGCCGCGCCAGCCTCAGACTCCGTCATTGCGGTAAGATCGCAGCTCAAAACGAAAAGGGCCCGCCGAACGGCGAGCCCTTGGATGTAAGGACAGGATGGCGTCGACGCCTTATGCCCCATTCAGGAATTGCAGCGGGTCAACCGGGGACGAACCCTTGCGGATCTCGAAGTGGAGCTGCGGCGATCCGACTTCTCCCGATTGACCCGACTTGGCAATGACCTGGCCGCGCTTGATCGGATCACCGCGCTTCACCATCAGCTCACTCGCATGGGCATATGCGGTGACGTAGCCGTTGGAATGCCGCACCAGAACCAGATTGCCATAGCCCTTCAATTCATTGCCTGCGTAGGCGACGACGCCGTCCTCGGCGGCCTTCACCGGAGTCCCTTCGGGCACCGCGATGTTGATGCCGTCATTGGCCTTGCCGTTGGTCTTGGCGCCGTAGCTCGTGATCACCTTGCCGCGCGCCGGCCAGCGGAAGGTCGGCAGCGAGCTGGTGGTCTCGGCCGGACGCGCCGGCTCCTCCTCCTTCTCGGGCGCCGGATTGGCCTGCGCCAGACGCGCGCTCTGCACCGGACCGGCGGCCGTCGCCACCCGCGTGGTCGGCACCGGCGCCGGCACGGTCGCAACCGCCTGGGGAACGGTTGCGACCGGAGCCACGGGCGCCGCGACTGCCACGGCTTTGCCAGGGACGGTCAGCCTGGCACCGAGCTTCAGAGGTGAAGCCTGGTCGAGATTGTTGGCGCGCGCGAGCTCGGCCGTCGAGACGTGGTTCTGACGTGCGATGCTGGCCAGCGTCTCGCCGCGATTGACGAAGTGAACGGTCGAGGCCGCAGCAGGGGCGGCCATTGTCACCGGCTTCGGCGCAATCATGGGAGCTGCAGCCACCGGCGCCGCGACGGGCTGTGCTGCCGGTGCGGCCGCCACCGCGCCAGGATGCGGAATGATCAGTTGCTGGCCCGGCGACAGCGCGCGCGGCCCCTTATAGCCATTGGCCGCCAGGATCTCCGCCGGGGTCACGCGATAGCGCTCGGCCAGGATATCGAGCGTATCGCTGGTGCCGACGATGATCTTGGTGCCGCCGGCAGGACGCGCCGCGGCGACCGAACGCGGCGGCACCGCGCCAGTGGTCT
>NZ_CAFI01000163.1 GCF_000239775.1 Bradyrhizobium sp. ORS 375 | reverse complement strand
GCATCGTGGCCTCGCGCAACACGCTGACCAGCCGCTCGCGCTCGCGCGGATCGATGTCGCCGCGCGACAGCACGGCCTGGCAATGTGCGACCACACGCTGCTCGCTCTCGATGAGAAACCGTGTCAGCCGCCGCGGATCGGCGACCGCCATGACGGAGGTCGGGTTCGGCGGCGGATGGTTATACTGCCACGCAGGCATGGGTGACCCTGCAAACGCCTTCCGCGCTGCACTGAGACCGGGCGGCGCGACAGCGCCCAACCGCACCTCCCGTCGACCGTCAGTTCACCCACCAGCCGGTCGCATGGCGATTGTGGCCAGCTCTGGACGAATTGCAGTCGTGGCTTTGACTAATAGCTGTCCGTTGTGGCCGATCCACGGCCGGCGAGGCCAGCAACTAACTTTCTTTTGAGGGGCCGTGACGAGCCGGCTTGCACAGCCCGTCACGGCTGACAGCGATCAGTAATCCATCGCCGGCGCGACGGCAGCTTCGGCCTTCTTCGGCCTGTCAGCCACCAGCGCCTCGGTGGTGATCAGCAGCGAAGCGACCGAGGCCGCATCCTGCAGCGCGGTGCGGACCACCTTGGCCGGGTCGATCACGCCGGCCTGTACCAGATCCTGGTACTCCCCGGTCGCGGCGTTGAAACCCCAGCTGTAGGTGTCCTTCTCCAGGAGCTTGCCGACCACCAGGGAGCCGTCGTCGCCGGCGTTCTGCACGATCTGTCGCACCGGCACCTGGATGGCGCGACGGACGATCTCGACGCCGGCCTTCTGGTCGGCGTTGGCGGTCTTGATGCCGTCGAGCACCTTGGTCGCGCGCAGCAGCGCGACGCCGCCGCCAGGCAGGATGCCCTCCTCCACCGCGGCGCGCGTGGCATGCAGCGCATCATCGACGCGGTCCTTGCGCTCCTTGACCTCGACCTCGGTGGCGCCGCCGACGCGGATCACCGCGACGCCGCCGGCGAGCTTGGCCAGGCGCTCCTGCAGCTTCTCGCGGTCATAGTCGGAGGTGCTCTCCTCGATCTGCAGCCTGATCTGCTGCGTGCGCGCCTCGATGTCCTTCCTCGCGCCGGCGCCGTCGACGATGGTGGTGTTTTCCTTATCGATCACCACCTTCTTGGCGCGGCCAAGCATCGACAACGTCACGTTCTCCAGCTTGATGCCGAGATCCTCGGAGATCGTGGTGCCGCCGGTGAGGATCGCGATGTCCTCCAGCATCGCCTTGCGGCGATCGCCGAAGCCCGGCGCCTTCACGGCCGCGATCTTCAGGCCGCCGCGCAGCTTGTTGACGACGAGCGTGGCCAGCGCCTCGCCCTCGACGTCCTCGGCGACGATCAAGAGCGGCTTGCCGGACTGCACCACGGCTTCGAGCAGCGGCAGCATGGTCTGCAGGCCCGACAGCTTCTTCTCGTGGATCAGGATGTAGGGATCCTCGAGCTCGACCCGCATCTTCTCGGAGTTGGTGACGAAATACGGCGAGACATAGCCGCGGTCGAACTGCATGCCTTCGACCACCTCGAGCTCGGTGTCGAGGCTCTTGGCCTCCTCCACCGTGATCACGCCCTCATTGCCAACCTTCTGCATGGCCTCGGCAAGGAAGCGGCCGATCTCGCTGTCACCATTGGCCGAGATGGTGCCGACCTGGGCGATCTCGTCATTGCTGGTGATCTTCTTGGCGTGCGACTTCAAATCCTTGACGATCGCGTCGACCGCGAGGTCGATGCCGCGCTTGAGATCCATCGGATTCATGCCGGCAGCGACGGACTTTGCACCTTCCTTCACGATGGCCTGTGCGAGAACCGTCGCGGTGGTGGTGCCGTCGCCGGCGAGATCGGCGGTCTTCGAGGCCACTTCGCGCACCATCTGCGCGCCCATGTTCTCGAACTTGTCCTCCAGCTCGATCTCCTTGGCGACCGTCACGCCGTCCTTGGTGATGCGCGGCGCGCCGAACGATTTCTCGATCACGACGTTGCGGCCCTTCGGCCCAAGCGTGACCTTCACGGCATTGGCGAGGATGTCGACGCCGCGCAGCATGCGGTCGCGCGCGTCGGTGGAAAACTTCACGTCCTTGGCAGCCATGTTCGTCGTCTCCTTTCTCCAATGACTGTCAGTTCTGAGGGATTACGCGGCCTTCTTTGCCGCGACGGGCGTATCGATGATGCCGAGCAGGTCGCTCTCCTTCATGATCAGGAGATCCTTGCCGTCGATCTTCACCTCGGTGCCCGACCACTTGCCGAACAGCACGCGGTCCCCCGGTTTGACGTCGAGCGGCACCAGCTGTCCCTGCTCGTTCCGCGCGCCAGGGCCCGCGGCGACGATCTCGCCCTCCTGCGGCTTCTCCTTGGCGGTGTCGGGAATGATGATGCCGCCCTTGGTCTTCTCCTCGGCATCGATACGGCGCACGAGCACGCGGTCGTGCAATGGACGGAAATGCATGCACATCCTCCTTTACAGATCAGCGATGTCATAAGCCTCGGGTCCCATGAGGCCCCCGGGCGACGAACGACCTAGGAAAGCCGAACTTTTCGTTCAAGAGGGTCACGAAAAATTTTTGGCGCTCGGTGGGAACGATTGCCAGGACGCTCTTGACCGGGGCAGCCGTCCTGACCAGTTTGACCACCGCCAAAATCCGTCCCCTTCCGTCGAGGAAAAAGCGATGCAGCTTCTGCGTTGTGTCCGGCCTTTGGTCCTGCTGCCGGCCATCGTGCTCTCCCTCTCCCTTCTGACAGCCCCTGCCCTCGCGCAGATCCCCGATCTCAAGCTCGGCCGCGTCCCGACGCTGGCGCCGCTGGTCAAGGAGGTGACGCCCGCCGTTGTCAACATCTCCGTCGAAGGCAAGGTCAGGCAGGACAATCCGCTGTATCAGGACCCGCTGTTCCGCGACTTCTTTGACGTGCCCAAACAGGTCGAGAAGCAGATCAGCGCCACCGGCTCCGGCGTCATCGTCGACGCGCAGCGCGGCTACGTGATGACGGCCAACCATGTCGTCGAGCACGTCACCAGCGCCCAGATCCGCACCAAGGACGGCCGCAAATTCTCCGCCCGCCTGGTCGGCCGCGATCCCGCCACCGACATCGCGCTGCTGCAAATCAAGGACCCAACAGAGCTCAAGGCGATCGCGCTCGGCGATAGCGACGCGCTCGAGGTTGGCGACTTCGTGATCGCGGTCGGCAATCCCTTCGGCCTCGGTCAGACCGTCACCTCCGGTCTCGTCAGCGCGCTCGGCCGCACCGGTCTCGGCAAGCAGGGCTACGAGGATTTCATCCAGACCGATGCCGCGATCAACCCCGGCAATTCCGGCGGCGCGCTGATCAACCTGCGCGGCGAGTTGGTCGGCATCAACACCGCGATCATCTCACCCGGCGGCGGCAATGTCGGCATCGGCTTCGCCGTGCCGGTCAACATGGCGCGCCGAGTGATGGAGCAACTGGTCGCCAACGGGCGCGTCGATCGTGGCCGTATCGGCGTCACCCTGCTCGATCTGGACTCGCCGGCGGACGGCCGCGTGGTGGGCGCGCGCGTCGCCGAAGTCGCAACGGGATCGCCCGCCGAGCGCGCCGGGCTGCGCAAGGGCGACGTGATCGTCAAGGCCAACGACATGCCGGTGCGCAGCGCGACCCAGGTGCGCAACCTCATCGGCCTGACGCCGGTCGGCCAGCGCGTGCGGCTCGTGTTCGAGCGTGACCGCGCGCTGGGCAATGCGACGGTCGAGGTCGCTCCGATCGGCGAGGAGCGCGCGCGGACGCGGACCTCGGGTTGAAGACGTTTCGATCCTCAGCCTGAACGACATCCATTCGAGTCAAATTTTACCGTCCATCAAGCATGCAACGAGACGCCGATACCTCCCTAAAGACCTGTTAAGTGTCGTAGCGCCTATTGCAACCCCGCGGAGGTATTGAAATGCGGGGTGACGGTCTGGCTTTCAGTCTGCCACGCTGGCGCGTGACGCGCTGGCTGGCGGACCCGGGTTATCCGGTGTCATCGGACATCCGCCTCGCATTGGTCGGCGAGCTCTATGGCTGCTGGTCGGTGTTCGCCGGCGGCGCCATCAACACCGTCGCCGTCGCGGCTGCGCTGGCGCTGCGTACCCCGACCGCGCTCTTCATCAGCTGGTTCGTGATGGAGGTCGCGATCTGCCTGTCGCGGCTGATCGTCATGATCATCGCCTATCGGCGCGCCGGCGCGCGGCGTTCCACACCGACCGACATCCATATCCTGCTGTCGGTGGCCTGGAGCGCCAGCGTCGGCTTCGGCGTCGGCATCAGCCTCGGATCGGGCGACTGGATCGCGGCATCGCTGACCTGCATCTCCTCGGCCGCCATGGTCGGCGGCATCTGCTTCCGCAATTTCAGCGCGCCGCGTCTCGTCGGCACGATGATCCTGTGCAGCATCGGCCCGGTGATCCCCGGCGTCGCGCTGTCGCACGAGCCGCTGTTGTTCGCGATGTATCTGCAGATGCCGGTGTACTTCCTGGCCATGACCGGTGCCGCGTTCCGCCTGAACAAGATGCTCGTCGCCGTCATGCATGCCAAGCGCGAGAGCGACGAGCAGGCGCGGCGCGATCCGCTCACGGGCCTGTCCAACCGCGCCGGTCTGATCGATGCGCTGCAGAGCCGGCTCGACAGCAAAGCCGGCGGACAAGGCTTCGCCGTGCTGTATCTCGATCTCGACGGCTTCAAGCCGGTCAACGACACCTTCGGTCATGCCGCCGGCGATGAGCTGCTCAAGATCGTCGGCCGGACGTTGCGAGATGTCGTGTCGCCCGCCGATGTCATCGCCCGCATCGGCGGCGACGAGTTCGTTGTTGTCGCAAACGAGCCCGCAATCGATCAGGTCCTGGCGCTCGGCGAGCGCCTCATCGAGGTGATGACCTCGCCGATCGCGCTGCCCGGCGGCGCGCAGGTCAACATCGGCATGAGCATCGGCATCGCCGCTGCGCCCGATCACGGCACCGATCCGGACACCCTGCTGTTTGCAGCGGATGCGGCGCTGTACGAAGCGAAGTCGAGCGGAAAATCATGCTGGCGGTTGGCGTCCGCCGAAGCCAACCTCGCAGCCCTGCGCAAGATCACCGGCGGCGAACTGACAGCGAAGTCCGTCGCCAGCGCGGCGTGAGCCGTCGGCGCGAAATTCGTTACCTCTCTCCGCCGTCATTCCGGGGCATTCGCGCGCAGCGCGAATGAGCCCGGAATCCATAGCCATAGGCGGGTGTGGGACGCGAGCTTCCGCCGGTTTGGTGCCTCATGCTTCGCTTCGTGAGTATGGATTCCGGGCTCGCGCGTTCCGCGCGCCCCGGAATGACGGAGAGAGTGACGTTCACTCTCCCGTCGCCATGCTCGAAAGCGCGACGCCCTCGCCTATCGCGGCATCTCGGCGAGTGCGGCGAGGATGCGGGCCCAGGAGCGGATGCCCTTGTGGTAGCTCTTGAGGTCGTACTTCTCGTTCGGCGAATGGATGTTGTCGTCGTCGAGGCCAAAGCCGACCAGCAGCGAGTCGAGACCGAGCGTCTTCTTGAAGTCGGTGACGATCGGGATCGAGGCGCCCGAGCCCATCAGGATGGTCTCCCTGCCCCACTCGTCGGTCAGCGCCTGCTTGGCCGCCGCGAGCGGCTTCATGGTCCAATCCAGCGCGATCGCCGCGCCCGCCGAATGATCGCCGAACTCCACCGAGCAGTCGCCGGGAATGCGCGCCGACACGTAGTCGCGGAACGCCTTGCGAATCCTGAGCGGGTCCTGGCCCTCGACGAGGCGGAACGAGACCTTGGCATGCGCCAGCGACGGGATCACCGTCTTGGAGCCTTCGCCGATATAGCCCCCCCAGATGCCATTGATGTCGCAGGTCGGCCGCGACGAGATCTGCTCGATCAGCAGCCGGTCCTTCTCGCCGGCCGGGATCGAAAGGCCAATCGGCTTAAGGAAGCTCTCCGGCGTCAGGTTCAGCTTCTTCCACTGCTCCAGCACCTCCGGCGGCACATCCTTCACTCCGTCATAAAAACCCGGGATGGTGATGCGGCCATCGGCATCGAACAGACCGCCGAGCACCTCGGTCAGCACGCGGATGGGATTGCGCGCGCCGCCGCCGAACACGCCGGAATGCAGGTCGCGATTGGCGGCCTTGATCTTGATCTCTTCATAGAGCAGGCCGCGCAGCGAGGTCGTGATCGCCGGGGTGTTCGGGTCCCACATGCCGGTGTCGCAGACCAGCGCGAAGTCAGCCTTGAACTCGCTCTTGTTCTCCTCGAGGAACGGCACGAAGTTCTTCGAGCCGACCTCCTCCTCGCCCTCGATCAGCACGGTGATGTCGAGCGGCAGCGAGCCCGTCACCTTCTTCCAGGCGCGGCAGGCCTCGACGAAGGTCATCAGCTGGCCCTTGTCGTCCTCGGCGCCGCGCGCGACGATGATCTTGCGGCCGTCGGCGTGGTCAGTGACCACGGGCTCGAACGGCGGACGGTGCCACAGTTCGAGCGGATCGACCGGCTGTACGTCGTAATGGCCGTAGAACAGGACATGAGGCTTGGCCGGGCCATGGCCGTTGCTCTTGCCGACCACGGCTGGGTGACCGGCCGTCGGACGCACCTCGGTGGCGAAGCCAAGCGTCGCGAGATCCTTGGCGAGATGATCGGCGGCCTGCTTGCAATCGTCAGTGAAGGCCGGATCGGCCGAGATCGACTTGATGCGGATCAGCTGGAACAGCCGGTCCAGGCTGTTGTCGAAATCAGCATCGATGTGATCGAGAACGGATTGAAGCTGCGCATTGGCCATGGCCATCGGATCCTTCGCAATTGACGTGTCGGATCGCTTGTAGCCCCGTTGCGCGGTCCGGACCAGCGTGATGCCGTGAGCATCACGCTGCCCGTGACGGCATGGCTCAGCGCCGCAGCAATCCGCCGAGCGCGCCGCGCACCAGGGAACGGCCGATCGAGCCGCCCAGCGAGCCGCCGACCTGCTTGCCGAGATCGGCCGCAATGCCGCCGACGACCTTGTCGGTCACCTGGCGGGCGACGTTGCGCGCGATCACCTGCGTCGTTGACAGCTGGCCGCGCTTGACGTTGGTGCCGAAGATCGTCGCCGCAAGATTGCCGATCGTGCCGAGCACGCCGCCGGACGAGCCTTCCGTGGTCGCCGCCTTTCCGGCGATCCGCTGCTGCAACAGTTCGTAGGCGGACTCCGCATCGATCTCGGTGTCGTACTTCCCCCTCACCGGGCTAGCGGCGATGATCGCCTTGCGCTCATCCGGCGTGATCGGCCCGATCCGCGCCGACGGCGGCCGGATCAGCACGCGCTCGACCATCGCCGGCGTGCCGTTGCCTTCGAGGAACGATACCAGCGCCTCGCCCTTGCCGAGCTCCGTGATCACCTTGGCGGTATCGAGCTTGGGATTGGGACGGAACGTGTCGGCGGCCGCAGCCACGGCCTTCTGGTCGCGCGGGGTGAACGCGCGGAGCGCATGCTGAACGCGATTGCCCAATTGTCCGAGCACGCGATCGGGAACGTCGAGCGGGTTCTGCGTGACGAAATACACGCCGACACCCTTCGAGCGGATCAGGCGCACCACCTGCTCGATCTTGTCCATCAGCGCCTTCGGCGCGTCGTTGAACAACAGATGCGCCTCGTCGAAGAAGAACACCAGCTTCGGCTTGGCGACATCGCCGACCTCCGGCAGCTCCTCGAACAACTCCGACAGCATCCACAACAGGAACGTTGCGTAGAGCCGCGGGTTCTGCAGCAGCCTGTCGGCGACGAGGATGTTGATCATGCCGCGACCGTCGCGGTCGGTCTTCATGAAGTCCTGCAGCGACAGCGCGGGCTCGCCGAAGAATTTCGTGCCGCCCTGGTTCTCGAGCACCAGCAGCTGGCGCTGAATGGTCCCGACGGTGGCGCGCGTGACGTTGCCGAACGACTGCGCGGCCTTGCGGATCGGCGCCAGCGGATCTGCCTCCGCATCCGCGCCCTTCTTCGAATCCGGAATGATGGCATCGAGCAGCGCGCGCAGATCCTTCATATCGATCAGCGCAAGGCCGTTCTCGTCGGCGACACGGAACGCGACGTTGAGCACGCCTTCCTGCACATCGTTCAGATCCAGCATCCGAGCCAGCAGCAGCGGTCCCATCTCGGTCACGGTGGCCCGCACCGGATGGCCTTGCTCGCCAAACACGTCCCAAAATACCGTCGAGAACTGATCCGGCTGATAGGTGAGGCCGAGCTCGCTCGCGCGCTTGACAATGAAGTCCTTGGCCTCGCCGATCTGCGAGATGCCCGAGAGATCGCCCTTGATGTCGGACGCGAAGACCGGAACACCGGCGCGCGCAAAACCTTCGGCCATCACCTGCAGCGACACGGTCTTGCCGGTGCCGGTTGCTCCCGTCACGAGGCCATGGCGGTTGGCGAGTGCAAGCGTCAACCAGGCCGGCTGCTCGCCGGCACCTACGAGGATCTTGTCGTCGGTATCTGCCAGAGATTTTCCGGATGGTGCCATGGTGATCCGTCTTTCAAAGAATGTTGTTTCGCATCGCACGTGGTGCAGAGCGTAACATACTTTAGTTTCGCAGGTCGGAACCAGCGTCAGGGTGCCTCAGTTCCTTGTCCGATCGAAGCGCTCTTCATACCATCGGTGTGCGCGATGCGCAGGTTTTGTCCGAAGTTGCAACATCGGGTCTTGCATCGCTGCAACAGTTCATCGTCGATCGCGAATCGATTCGCGCAACAAGCGTGCTCGTCGCTTGTAATTCACAAATCGTCCGATCAAGATGAATACAGCGAGGACGTCCGGTCGTGGGGGACTGGACGACGACGGGGTTCACATGAACGAGCTGATTGAGCCGCTGGCCAGAACGGCCGGCATCGATAGAGCCGTGGCTGACAAGTCCAGACGTCTCCGTCTCAAAGTCCTCTGCAACCCACAGGCTCACCGTCGGTTTTCCGACCTGTCCATCGCCGCCGACGACTGGCCGTCCTTGAACTTTCCGAGTTTCGCGACGACCAACTCGGAACGGGCCGGTTGGGTACGATACGGTTAGGCACGCGGGGCCTGAACCATTTCGACTGAAGCACCTTCGCGCGCCGAGTATCATGACATATCCGATCACCGAACTCGAAGGCATGACGGCCTTCTATGCCGCCAAGCTGAAAGCCTTGGGCATTCGCACCACCGATGCGTTCCTCGAAGCCGCCCGCACCGTGAAGGGCCGCAAGGCCCTCGCCGCCAAGACCGGCATCAGCGAGCAGCAGCTGCTCGATTGGGCCAACGTCGCCGATTACATGCGCATTCCCGGCATGGGCAAGGCCAAGGTCTGCCTGGTCCGCGCCGCGGGTGTCACCACGGTGCGCGAGCTGGCGCACCGCAATCCGGCCCGGCTCGCGCAGAACATCAAGGAAGTGAACACGCGGCGGCAGCTGGTTCGCATCCTGCCGTCAGAAAAGTCGGTCGGCCAGCTCATCGAAAAGGCACGCCGGCTGGAGCCGAAAATCAGCTATTGATCGCGGGATCGGCGGGAGCGCGCGGCTTGTGCAGCGCGATGTCTTGACTCGCCGGTGGCAACCGCGCAAAGCGGCGGCCATGAGCGCAACCTTGCCGCACTCCGCCCCGGACCTCGCCGCGAGCCACCCGCTGCTGCGGGCATGGTTGGCACGTCCGTATCCGGCGGTGATGGGCATCCTGAACGTCACGCCGGATTCGTTCTCCGACGGCGGCCGTTTCAATGCGCCGGAACGCGCGCTCGAACAGGCACGGGCAATGATCGCGGCGGGCGCCGACATCATCGACATCGGCGCCGAGTCGACCCGTCCCTACAAGGGCGCGGAGCCGGTCTCGGCCGAGGAAGAGCTGGCGCGGCTCGAACCCGTCCTGCCCGCGATCGTCGCACTCGGCGTGCCTGTGTCGATCGACAGCATGAAATCCAAGATTGTCGGCCATGCGCTCCGGCACGGTGCGCAGATCGCGAACGACGTCTGGGGCTTGCAGCGCGATCCGGAGATGGCCGAGGTGGTTGCCGCGCATCGTGTCCCGATCGTGGTGATGCACAATCGCGCGGCGGTCGATCCGGAGATCGACATCATCGACGACATGCTCCGCTTCTTCGCGCGCTCGCTCGACATCGCGGCCAAGGCCGGCATTCCCGAGGGCAACATCGTGCTGGATCCCGGCATCGGCTTCGGCAAGACCGCCGAGCAGAGCATGCGGGCGCTGGCGCGGCTCGACGCCTTCGCGCGCTTCGGCCTGCCGCTCCTGGTCGGCGCCTCGCGCAAGCGCTTCATCAGCTCGGTCGTGACATCCGAGCCGCACCAGCGGTTGGGCGGATCGATCGCAGCACATCTGATCGCGGCTCAGCGCGGTGCTGCGATCATCCGGGCGCATGACGTCGCCGAAACGGTTCAGGCCGTGCGCGTGGCAGCGGCAATCGAGGCTCTGGGATGACCGATACCATTTTCATCAAAGGCGTCCTCATTCATGCGCGTCACGGCGTGATGGAGCATGAGAGCGAGGTCGGTCAGCGCTTCGTGATCGATCTCGAGCTTTACACCGACCTGTCGGACTCCTCGCGCAGCGACCGGCTCGCCGACACCGTGTCCTATTCCGACGTGGTGGAGACGGCGACCGCCGCGTTCAAGGACGTGAACTACCGCCTGCTCGAGCGCGCCGCCGGTGCGGTCGCCGACGCGATCCTGTCGACATTCGCCCGCATCCGCGCGGTCAAGGTGACCGTGCACAAGCCGCATGCGCCGATCGCCGCCATCTTCGAGGATGTCGGCGTGGTGCTGACGCGCTCGCGACATCCGTAGTCCGATGGCCAGCGCGCTGATCGCCCTCGGCGGCAATGTCGGCGACGTCAAGGCCACCTTCGTGCAGGCGATCGCCGAGATCTGCCGACGCGCCGAAGCCGTGCTGGTGGCGCGCTCCTCCGACTACATCACTCCGCCCTGGGGCGAGGTGCAGCAGCCCCCGTTCGTCAACGCCTGCATCGCGGTGGAGACGTCGGTCGCGCCGCATCCGCTGCTCACCATCCTGCACGACGTCGAGCGCCTGTTCGGCCGCGACCGCACGCGGGAGACCCGCTGGGGTCCGCGCACGCTCGATCTCGACCTCATCGCCTATGACGATGTGACGCTCGACACACCCGATCTCATCTTGCCGCATCCTCGCCTGTTCGAGCGGGGCTTCGTGCTGGTGCCGCTCGCCGAGATCGTCCCCGAGCGCCGGATTTCCGGCCGCCGGGTGTGTGAGGCGCTGCGCGGCGTTTCGCGCGACGGAATCCAGCCGCTGCCCTCAGCCGAATAGCTGACGTCCCCTACGAAACAACCGTTTGGCTTGGCGGTCGCGACGTGGCATTTTGCGCCACAATCATCGCCATAACAGACGCTTCCGGGAGACACGGGCCGCATGACCACCGACACCGAACAGCTGCGATTGGCCGCCGATTTTGCGCCGGCCAGCGAAGCGGACTGGCGCAAGCTGGTCGATGGCGTGTTGAAGGGGGCGGCGTTCGAGAAGCTGGTCGGCAAGACCTATGACGGGCTGAAGATCCAGCCGATCTACCCGCGCGCCAAGGCTGCGGCGCCGGTGGCCGGCCGCGCTCCGGCGGCGGCGTGGCAGATCATGCAGCGCGTCGATCATCCCGATCCGGCCAAGGCCAATGCGCAGGCGCTGCTCGATCTCGAGAATGGCGCGACCGGGCTGACGCTGGTGTTCGCCGGCGCCAACGCCGCCCACGGTTTTGGACTCGCCGCCACCGCCGAGGCGCTAACGTGCGCGCTCGATGGCGTGCATCTCGATGCTGCAATTGCAATCGAGTTGCAGGCCGGTGACGCTGCTGCCGCCGCGCTGCTTGCGGACTACGTCAAGCGGCGCGGCGTTCAGCCCGCCGCCTGCGATATCCGCTTCGGCCTCGATCCGATCGGCGACGCGGCCAGCCGCGGCGCGAGCAGCCAAGATGCCTCGACGCTCGCAAGCAGCTCCGGCTCGCTCGTCAAGCAGCTGCACGACGCCGGCTTCAAAGGCCCCTTCCTCGCCGCGGATGGCCGCGTCGTGCACGACGCCGGCGGCTCGGAGGCGCAGGAGCTCGCCTTCGTACTCGCCTCCGCCGTCGCCTATCTGCGCGCGCTCGAGTCCAGCGGCATTGCGCTCGAGACCGCGCGCGGCCTGATCTACGCGCGGCTCGCGGCCGACACCGATCAGTTCCTCACGCTGGCGAAATTCCGCAGCCTGCGCCGGTTGTGGGCGCGCATCGAGCAGGCCTGCGGTCTGCAGCCGAAGCCGCTCTTCATCTCCGGCGAGACGGCGTGGCGCATGCTCACCCGGCGCGATCCCTATGTGAACATGCTGCGCGCCACCATCGCGACCTTCGCCGCTGGCCTCGGCGGCGCCAACGCGGTGAGCGTGCTGCCGCACACCGCCGCGCTCGGCCTGCCCGATGCGTTCGCGCGCCGCGTCGCCCGCAACACGCAGCTGGTGCTGCTGGAGGAAAGCAATCTCGCCCGCGTCGCCGACCCCGCCGCCGGCGCCGGCGGCATCGAGGCGCTGACCACGGAGCTTTGCACCACCGCCTGGGCGCTGTTCCAGGACATCGAGAAGGCCGGCGGCGTCGTGGCCGCGCTGCAGGCCGGCCTGATCCAATCCAAGGTCGCCGCGGTGAAACAGGCGCGCGACGCCAATATCGCGAGGCGGCGCGACGTGCTGACCGGCGCCAGCGAGTTTCCGAATTTGAACGAGGCCGAGGTGGCGGTCGAAGCGGTCGCGCCGCTGGCTTCGCCCTCGCCGCCCAAGGCTGCGCTCAGCTTCGCGCCGCTCACACCCCTCCGTCTTGCCGACGCTTTCGAGAAGCTGCGCGACCGCTCGGACGCGCTGCTCAAGAGCAAGGGCCAGCGCCCCCAGGTTTTCCTCGCCAATCTCGGCACCGCCGCCGACTACACCGCGCGCGCGACCTTCGCCCGCAGCTTCTTCGAGGCCGGCGGCATCGCCGCGATCGATGGCCAGGGCGGCTCCGATCCGGCAGCGCTCGCGGAGGCGTACCGCGCGTCGGGTGCCGCGATCGTCTGCCTCTGCTCATCCGACAAGGTCTATGCCGACGCTGCGGTTCCCACGGCCAAGGCCCTGCAAGCGGCCGGCGCGCGACATATCTATCTGGCAGGCCGCGGCGGCGAGCAGGAGACTCAGCTCCGCGAGGCCGGAATCGGCAGCTTCGTGTTCGCCGGCGGCAACGCGCTGACAACGCTCGAAGACGCCTACACGCATCTGGAGTGAGCATGACCGAGGCCAGCAAACCCGTCCTCACCGGCGGCTGCCAATGCGGCGCGATCCGCTACGCGCTGATGTCGGCGCCGACCCGCGTCAGCATCTGCCATTGCCGGATGTGCCAGAAGGCCTCGGGCGCGCCGTTCGCGTCCTTCGCCGACGTCAACCGCGAGAATTTCGCCTGGACGCGCGGCACGCCGGGAACGTTCCGCTCCTCCTCGATTGCCGACCGCTATTTCTGCCCCGCCTGCGGCACGCCGCTCGGCTTTGGCGGCATCGACGGGCCGCGGATCGAGATCATGACCGGGACCTTCGACCGCCCCGACCGCGTCGTACCGACGCGGCAGTTCGGCTCGGAATCCCGCCTCGGCTGGGTCGTCGCGATCGCCAATCTGCCGAGCCAGACCACGCAGCAGAACTACGGACCGGAAAAGATGGCGCGCATCGTCAGCCATCAGCATCCGGATCATGATTGAGACGTTGAGGACACGAGGCCATGAGCCGCATTCCTGATTTCAGCGCCGTCGCTTTCGAGCCGACTGCCGCACCCGCTCCGGCCGGCGCCGCCGAACCGTGGCTGACGCCCGAAGGCATTCCGGTGAAGCCGGCCTATGGTGAGGCTGATCTCGCCGGCATCGATTTCCTCGACACCTGGCCGGGCACCGCGCCTTATCTGCGCGGCCCCTACCCGACCATGTATGTCAACCAGCCCTGGACAGTCCGGCAGTATGCCGGCTTCTCCACGGCCGAGGACTCCAACGCGTTCTACCGCCGCAACCTCGCCGCGGGCCAGAAGGGCCTGTCGGTCGCGTTCGATCTCGCCACCCATCGCGGCTATGATTCCGATCATCCCCGCGTCGGCGGCGACGTCGGCATGGCCGGTGTCGCGATCGATTCCATCTACGACATGCGCACCCTGTTCGCCGGCATCCCGCTCGACCAGATGAGCGTGTCGATGACCATGAACGGCGCGGTGCTGCCGATCCTCGCTTTGTTCGTCGTGGCCGCCGAAGAGCAAGGCGTGCCGCCGGAGAAGCTGTCGGGCACCATTCAGAACGACATTCTGAAAGAGTTCATGGTGCGCAACACCTACATCTATCCGCCGTCGCCCTCGATGCGGATCATCTCCGACATCTTTGCCTTCACGTCGCAGCGGATGCCGAAATTCAACTCGATCTCGATCTCCGGCTATCACATGCAGGAGGCCGGCGCGACGCAGGACCTCGAGCTCGCCTACACCTTGGCCGACGGCGTCGAATATCTGCGCGCCGGCATCGCGGCGGGCCTCGACGTCGACCGCTTCGCGCCACGGCTGTCGTTCTTCTGGGCGATCGGCATGAACTTCTTCATGGAGGTCGCCAAGCTCCGCGCTGCCCGGCTGCTGTGGGCCAAGCTGCTGAAGCCGTTCAATCCGAAGGACCCGCGCTCGCTCTCCCTGCGCACGCACAGCCAGACCTCGGGCTGGTCGCTGACCGCGCAGGACGTCTACAACAACGTGGTGCGCACCGCGGTCGAGGCGATGGCGGCGACGCAGGGCCACACCCAGTCACTGCACACCAACGCGCTCGACGAGGCGCTGGCGCTTCCGACCGACTTCTCCGCCCGCATCGCCCGCAACACCCAGCTGTTCCTGCAGCAGGAGAGCGGCACCACCCGGATCATCGATCCCTGGGGCGGCTCGTACTACGTCGAGCGCCTCACCCGCGATCTCGCCGCCAAGGCCTGGGGCCACATCCAGGAGATCGAAGAGCTCGGCGGCATGGCCAAGGCCATCGAGGCCGGCGTGCCGAAGCTGCGCATCGAGGAGGCCTCGGCCAAGACCCAGGCGCGCATCGACACCGGCCGCCAGTCGGTGATCGGCGTCAACAAATACAAGCCGACCGACGAGCCGCCGCTGGACGTGCTCAAGGTCGACAATTCCACCGTGCGCCGGCTGCAGATCGACAAGCTCTCCAGACTGAAATCCGAACGCAAGCAGGCCGAGGTCGATGCGGCGCTGGCGGCGCTGACGCGCTCGGCCGGCGACGGCAACGGCAATCTGCTGGCACTGGCGATCGACGCCGCGCGCGCCAAGGCCACCGTCGGCGAGATCTCCGACGCTTTGGAGAAGGTGTTCGGCCGCCACCGCGCCGAGATCAAGTCCATCACCGGCGTCTACAAGCGGGAGGTCGCCTCGATGTCTGGTAAGACCGAGAAGCTGCAGGCGCTGATCGAGGCGTTTGAGGAAGCCGAGGGCCGCCGGCCGCGCATCCTCGTCGCCAAGATCGGCCAGGATGGCCACGACCGCGGCCAGAAGGTGATCGCGTCCGCCTTCGCCGACATCGGCTTCGACGTCGACATCGGGCCCTTGTTCGCCACCGCCGACGAGGCGGCGCGGCAGGCGGTCGAGAACGACGTCCACATTCTCGGCGTCTCCTCGCTCGCCGCCGCGCATCTCACGGCGGTGCCCGAGCTGAAGGCCGCGCTGAAGAAGCAGGGCCGCGAGGACATCATGATCATCGTCGGCGGCGTCGTGCCGCCGCAGGATTACGACGCGCTGTACAAGTCCGGCGCCGAGGCGATCTTCCCCCCGGGCACCGTGATCGCCGACGCCGCCGAGGAGCTGATCCACAAGCTCAACGCGCGGCTCGGCCACAGCGAGGCGGCGGAGTAGCCTGTCGACATTCCTGCATCACCGACGGCGCGCGGTCTCTCGATCGCGCGCCGATTCGTTTGCGGTCATGAACCTGCGTGCCCCCGAGCGATACGCATTTCCACACACTGGATTCCAATCGCCATGAGCCTTTCCACGCTTCGCCTTGCCGCCCTGCTCGGCCTCCTCGCCGCATCTCCCGTCTTCGCCGCCGAGCCCAAGCCGGACGCCACCATCAACTCCAAGGCGATCGAGGCCAACGTTACGCTCGATTCCCAGATCAAGGCGGACGCTCCGCTGTCAGCCTATTGCCTCGCTGACGGCAAGAAATGGATCGACAAGAACGCTGCTGACGCCGCCAAGGAGCGCAAGGAGGACCCGCAGGCGTTCCGCGACGGCAAATGGTCGTTCGAGCGCAAATACGCCGTCCGCTCCGTGGTCGCCGACCGCTATATCAGCATCGTCAGGGACGACTACATGAACACCGGAGGCGCGCATCCGAACAGTGACGTCAACACCATCCTCTGGGACAAGGCGTCCGCCAAGCCGATCAGCATCCGTCCGTTCTTCACCGAGACCGCCGACAACGGACCGGCGCTGAAAGCCATGCTGGCGGGGGTCATCACGTCGCTGAAGGCCGAGAAGAAGAAGCGCGATGCGACGGAAACGGCCACCGCGGAATGGTTCAAGGGACTCGAGCCGAAGCTGCTCAAGATCGGCGCCGTGACGCTCGCTCCCTCCACGGACGCCGGCAAGAGCTCTGGCCTGACGTTCCATTATCCGCCCTACGCCGTCGGGCCCTATGCCGAAGGCCAGTACGTTGCTTTCGTACCGTGGGAGACCCTGAAGCCGTATCTCTCGCCGGAGGGTCAGGCGATCTTCGCAGGCCACCGGCCGAAGGGGGATGCCGAGGATAACTAGCTGGCCCGGCGGCCCGCTTCCGCTATAACCGCCGCATGTCCGCCCGCTCCGCCTCCTCGCCCGACACCACGTCCCTGGCCGATGCCATCCGCAGCGGCAGCCGCGCCGCGCTGGCACGCGCGATCACGCTGGTGGAGAGCCGGCGGGCAGATCATCAGGCGGCCGCGCGCGAGCTGGTGCAGGCGCTGCTGCCGCAGACCGGCAACGCGATCCGCGTCGGCGTCACCGGCTCGCCGGGCGTCGGCAAGTCCACCACGATCGACGCACTCGGCATGTACCTGATCGAGCAGGGCCAGAAGGTCGCGGTGCTGGCGGTCGATCCGTCCTCGGCCCGCACCGGAGGTTCCATTCTCGGCGACAAGACGCGAATGGCGCGGCTGTCGCATCACGAGCACGCCTTCATCCGTCCGTCGCCCTCCTCGGGCACGCTCGGCGGCGTGGCCGCCAAGACGCGCGAGGCGATGCTGCTGTGCGAGGCAGCGGGCTTCGACGTGGTGCTGGTCGAGACCGTCGGCATCGGCCAGTCCGAGACCGCGGTCTGCGACATGACCGATTTCTTCCTGGCGCTGATGCTGCCCGGGGGCGGCGACGAGTTGCAGGGCATCAAGAAGGGCCTGGTCGAGCTCGCCGACATGATCGCGATCAACAAGGCCGACGGCGACAACGTCAAGCGCGCCAACATCACCGCCGCCGACTATCGCGGGGCCCTGCATCTGCTCGCGCCTCGCTCCGAGCATTGGCATCCGCCGGTCGTGACCTATTCGGCGATGGCCGGCACGGGGATCGCCGAGCTCTGGCAGAAGGTGCTCGAGCATCGCAAGGCGATGATCGCCTCCGGCGAGTTCGCCGCGCGCCGCCGCGACCAGCAGGTCAAATGGATGTGGACGATGCTGGAGCAGCGCCTGATGGCCCGGCTGCGCACCGATCCATCCATTCGCAGCAAAGTGAAGAAGCTCGAGACCGACGTCGCCGAAGGCCGCGTGGCGCCGGCGCTGGCGGCGGAGCAACTGGCGGAGATGCTGAGTTGAGCGAGCGGCTGCGCGTTCTCATCACCGGCTTTGGCCCGTTCCCCGGCGCTCCGTCCAACCCGACCATGCCGCTGGTGAAGCGCCTCACGGAGCTGCGCCGGCCGGCGCTGGACGACGTGGACATCAGCAGCCACATCTTTCACGTCACCTACAGCACCGTCGATCGCGAGCTGCCGCAGCTGGTCGCCGAGCGGCGGCCGCACGCGCTCTTGATGTTCGGTCTCGCCGGACGAACCCCCTACTTGCGCATCGAAACCCGCGCCCGCAACGCCGTCACCACCACGTTCCCCGATGCCGACCGCCACGTCGCGCGCAAGGGCGTGATCGTCCCCGGCGCGCATGCGATGCCGTTCGGCCCGCACATGGCGCGGCTGCTGCGCGCCGCCCGCGCCACCGGCATCGACGCAAGGCCGTCGCGCGATGCCGGCAGCTATCTCTGCAACTACCTGAGCTGGCGCGCGATCGAGACGACGCGGGGGCCAGGCGGTCCGCGGCTCGCCGCCTTCATCCACATCCCCCCGCTGCCGCGCGCCGGCACGGTCTTGCCGCGCGGCAGCTCGCGCATCACGCTGGAAGCGCTGGTCGATGCCGGCGAGGCGATGCTGATGGAACTGGTGAAGCTGGCGCGAAAACAAGCTTGATCGGATACACCCAAGCCAAGCGCTTCACGCCGATGAAGCGATCGGACTAGAGCTCACCTCTCCATGAGTTAGTTACCAGCTCCTTCATCAGTGGGACCCAAGCTCGCGCCTTGCAGCCGGTGCGCTCCCTCTCCTCGTTCTTACGGGGAGAGGGTTGGGGTGAGGGGCAGCCGCGCATACCGGCCTCGCGGAGAGTCCCCCTCACCCCGATTGCATCTTCGATGCAATCCGACCTCTCCCCGCAAGCGGGGCGAGGTGCACCGAGCGAGCCGCCGGACAACGACCTTACCTGTGACTGCCCAGGGATCTCCCCCCGGTAAAGATTTAACCCTACCCGCAACAAACAGCGCCTGCGACGCTACGCGGAAGCCGGCGGTCAGCGCATTTGCGTTATCTCAAACCGAGAGCCGACCAACGCGAGCCTGACATCATGGACGTCAACCGCCGCAATCTGCTGGGGGTCTCCGCGGCCGGCGCCGCTGGCGCCCTGGCGCTGCCGAGCGAGCCGGCACGAGCCGCCCCCTTGATTGCGACGCTCGGCCGCGACGCCACGCAATATGGCGTCAAGCCGAACAGTCCCGACGACCAGACCCGCACGCTGCAACGCGCGATCGACGAGGCCGCGCGCGCGCAGGCGCCGCTGGCGCTGCCGCCGGGCATCTACAAGACATCCATGCTGCGGCTCGCCAAGGGTAGCCAGCTGGTCGGCGTCCGCGGCGCCACCAAGCTGGTCTTCACCGGCGGCGGTCCGTCATTACTCTCTGGCGAAGGTGCCGACGGTCTCGGCGTCACCGGCCTGTCGCTCGACGGCGGCGGCATCGCCCTGCCCCAGCGCCGTGGCCTGCTCCACGTGGCCGCCGGCAACGATGTCAGGATCGTCGATTGCGAGATCACCCGCTCTGGCGGCAGCGGCATCTGGCTGGAGCAGGTCTCGGGCGATGTCAGCGGCAATGTGATCACGGACATCGCGGTCACCGCGATCGTGTCGTTCGACGCACTCGGGCTGGTCGTGGCGCGCAACACCATCAAGGCCACGCGCGACAACGGCATCGAGATCCTGCGCACGGCGGTCGGCGACGACGGCTCGATGGTGCTCGATAATCACATCGAGGATATCAAGGCCGGCCCGGGCGGATCCGGCCAGTACGGCAACGCCATCAACGCCTTCCGCGCCGGCAACATCATCGTCCGAGGCAACCGCATCAGGAATTGCGACTACTCGGCGGTGCGCGGCAACTCGGCCTCCAACATCCAGATCGTCGGCAACAGCGTGACCGATGTGCGCGAGGTTGCGCTGTACTCGGAGTTCTCATTCGAAGGCGCCGTGATATCAGGCAACACGGTCGACGGCGCCGCGTTCGGCGTCTCCGTCTGCAACTTCAACGAAGGCGGCCGCATCGCCGTGGTGCAGGGCAACATTATCCGCAACCTGATCCCGAAGCGGCCGATCGGAACCGCGCCCGACGACGACGCCGGCATCGGCATCTATGTCGAGGCGGATTCCTCGGTCACCGGCAACGTGGTCGAGAACGCCCCCTCCTACGGCATCGTCGCCGGCTGGGGCCGCTATCTCCGCGACGTCGTGATTTCCGGCAACGTCATCCGCAACGCGCTGGCGGGTGTCGGCGTCTCCGTCGTGCCGGGGGCCGGCACGGCGCTCGTCAGCAACAACATGATCTCCGGCACGCCGCGCGGCGCGGTGATCGGGCTCGATCACATCAAGCCGGTGACCTCGGACCTGACGCAGGACGGCGCACAGCGCTTTGCGCAGATCGTCGTCAACGGCAACGCCGTCCGCGGCAGCTGAGCGGCCTGTCAGAACGACACCTTGAGCCCGCTGCGCGCGGCATAGGCCGCGGCCGCATCGCCGGTGAAGGTGGCGTCGGCCGAGCCGAACAACGCGACCGTCCGGCCCAGCTGCGTGTCGAAGCCGACGCCGACCGATCCTCCCGGTACCCTCGTCGCATTGGTGTAGTTCACCACGAAGCCGGTGCCCGCGATCGATGCGCCAAAGCCCTGCGGGCCGATGCGCTGCTGGCCGAACACCGAGGCGTTCAGCGACAGCCGCGTGGCCAGGCCGCTGGCGCCGGTCAGCGTATAGGCGAAGATCGCGCCGAAGCGCTCTTCCAGCATGTGCACCGCCCGAGCATCGTAGCTGGCGTTCTGCGAGGAATCCCGTTCCGTATAGCCGCCGGAGAAGGTGCCGTTGTAGCGCAGCTTGACATAGGGCGTGACCATCGCCGCCGGTGACAGCGCGTAGCGATAGCCCAGCGACACTTCCGGAGCGATGAAGAAGCCGCCGAAGCCGCCATTCGCGCTCTCAGGGCCCGCCGGTCCGTTGACCATGCGCGTGGCGTTGGCCGAGAGTCCGCCGGAAGCAAGCGCCACGTCGAATACGGCGGCGCCGAGCTCACGCCGGCCGTACAGGCCGGCAAAATACAGGTCGGCCCGCAGCCTGCCCGAACCGTCGCTCATCCACCCGGACATCTGCCCCGCGCCGGCAAAGCCGCCGACGCGCCAGGCGTCCACCCGGCGGTCATAGCCGACCATCGCGCCATAATGCGTCGCCACCGATCCTACGTCGGCCGCGGTGGCCGGCTGGATGCGCGTGCCGCCGAAGCCACGCGCCCAGACCAGATTGCCCTCGGCGTCCCGGCTGGTGCCCTGCGGCAGGACCATCCGCGAGGACCGGTCGATCGAATTGAACGCCATGTCGAATGCGCTCCTGTCGCCTCCGGCCTGAGCCGAAGGGGCGAACGACAGCGGCGCGGCGCCGGACGACGCCGGCTGATGGCCCGGGGCAGCGCCGATGCGCTGCGGCAGATCGATGTTGTTGTCGAGAATGCCGCCGACCGCGCCGAACACCGCACGGGTGAAATCGGGCAGCACCGCCGTGACCGCGGTGCTCGTGATCGGCGCGGCCTGGGTCACGACGATGTTGCCGTTTCCTGCTCCGTTCAGGCCGGAGGTGATCAGCACCTGGTTGGCATTGTTCAGGTTGATCGCGTTTCCGGCGATCATGTAGTTGAGGACCGGGGTCGTATAGCTGCCCGTTCCATAGCGGATAATATTTCCCGTGTTGCTCTGCCAGTCCACGCCGCCGATGAATTTGGCACCGGGATCGATGTTGAGCGTGTGGCCGGTCGTGCCCATCGCGTACAGGATGGCGGGATTGCCGGCTGCGTTGGAGATCGTTCCGGAGTTGGTAATGGTCGACCCGTCGTTCTGAACAAAGACAGTCACGTTGCCGTTCGAGCTCGTGATACTGCCGGTGTTCTGCAGCGTCAGGCGGCCGGTGACATCCACCGTCGTGGCATAGGATGAGATCGTTCCCGCATTGACGAAATTGACCGGCATCGCGCTGTTGTTGGATGCAAACCCCAGTCCGTAACCTGTGCTGCTGATCGTGCCGGTGGCGGCGTTCGTCAGCGACACACTGCCGGTGCCGGGAATGTCCTGATAGTAGATGCCGACATTACCTGTACCGGACAACAGGCTGATCGTCCCCGCATTGGCGATCGTGAAGCTCGATCCCTTGCCGAAAATGACGGTGTTGTTGTTGTCGGAGGTAATCGTTCCGCCTGCATTGTTGGTGACGGTCAGCGCTCCGTTCGAGTAGATGGCGGGGCGCGCGACGGCTGAATATCCGGCATTGCTGATCGTCCCGGAATTGACCGTCGTCATCCCGGACGAGCCGGCATTGTATAGTCCGTAACCCGGACCAGAGATGGTGCCGCCCACGCCGTTCGTGATCGTGGCACCGCCGCCAATTGCCGAATAGGTGATCGCCCCGCTGTTGACGTCCGTCCCGGACAACGTTCCGCTGTTCAGGACCGTCAAGTTCACATCGCCGCCCGAGCTGATGGCATAGATGCCCTTCCCTCCGCCGATGCTCGCGCCGGCGCCATTGCTCACGTTGACATTGTAAGTGGACGCCGCGCTCGACGTGAAATACACGCCGGCATTGCCGGTCCCCGTGATCGTGCCGCCGGCGAGGTTGCTGACGGACAGGTCACCGCTGTCGCTGCGGACGCCGAACTGACCGCCGGTGATGGTGCCGCCGGTGTTCGTCACGGTCGCCGCGCCGCCAAATGCGAAAACGCCTGAATTGCTGGTGCCGGTGATCGTGCCTGTATTGGTCACATCGACGGCACCGCTCGCGACGCCATACTGGCCGCCGCCGATCGAGCCGGAGTTGGTGATGTAGCTGAGGTTGACGGACTCAATGCCTGCATAGCTTCCGCCCGAGATGCTGCCGGCATTGACGAACGTCCCCGGATTCGGGATGCCGCCCCAGACCGCAACGCCCGTATTCACCCCCTGGATGCTGCTGCCCGCGTCGTTGTGAAACCAGACGATATTGGCCGGGACGCCGACCGAGCCGACATAGATTCCATAGGTGACTCCCGCTCCCGTGCTGTTGATCACGCCATTATTGGTATTGAGCAGCGACAGATCGCCGACCGTGTAGACTCCGCGGCTGAGCCCGGAGATCGTACCGCCGTCATTGGTGAGGGTGAGGAAGGCATTGTCCTGAATGCCGAAGGTACCGCCCGTCATGGTGCCGGTGTTGGTGCAGGTCTGGTTGGTGCCCGTCGCCGTGCAGGCGGCGAGGACGGGATCGCAGCAGGACGCACCCACGACGAGAGCCAGAGCAATGGCGCTGGTGTCGCAGGCGGTACGGTAGGACAGAGTCATCGACATGATCCGGAGCGTTACAGATTCCCGGAATCACTATGCCGAACGGTCGAATCCAGTTCTCAGCATTCATGACATCACGCACTATGCAAACTTGACAGATCGCACCATCTTGCGTCGGCGCAGAGAGCGGCACGATGCGGGACCTGTCTCGCGACTATAGATTACGGTCGCAATACCATTAAACCAGAACGGACGACCATCATGCATCGGACGACTTGGCTGGCCGGAGATTCGACTTGGCGGCATGCTGAACCCGTCATGCCCAAGCTGTTACTAATGGCCGCGCCCGGATCCTCCGGGGACGCTCCGATGTCGTGATCTCGATCACGGCGCTTCGCTCGATGGATTGCTGCTCATGTCGTCTCCCGTCTCCCCGCGTCGCATCTCGATCTCGAGCTCCGCGCTCTCGGGAGGACTGCACGCGTGCTGCGAGATGCTGAGCGGCCCCATCGGGCGGACCATCCGGTTGCTCGGCGCGGAGGGTCCAAGCCCCCATTACCGCTCAGAGGCGTGGCTGATCCCTGGACTGACCGTCAACATGGTGCATGCCTCGCAGATGGGCATGACGGGCAGCGGCTCGTTGAATGGCCGGGACGATCTCTATCTCAACATCCCTCTCGACAGCTTCAGCTATCGCGTGACACAGGCGGGACGAGACGTCGTCGCGGCGCAGGGATGCGCCGCCACCAGCCTGAGTGCCGAGGCCTACACCGTGACATCGGGCGGCTTCGCGGCGCAGCCCGGCGAGGGGCGTGCGCTGACCCTCGTGATCGATCGCGCGCTGCTGCGCGATCTCGTCCGCAACGAGGATTCGATGGTGGCCGGCTACGTCGCTCCGTCCACGCCCGCGCTGCCTCTGCTGATCAGCTACGTCACCGCGCTGAGCCGGATCGACGATGCGCTGCCGCCGCAGCTGGCGCGAACGGTCGCGCGGCACAGCGCGGAGCTGGTGGCGTTGGCGCTGGGACCGTCGGCGCATGCCAGGGAGGCGGCGCATGACGAGTCGCTGGGAGCAGCAAGGCTTGTCCACGCCCAGCGCTATATCGCTGAAAACCTCGCTGACCCGCAACTGTCGGAGGAGAAGCTGAGCAGGCTTCTGGGCGTTTCGGTGAGCTCGATCCGCAAGGATTTCGAGCGATCGGGACAGTCGCTGGGACGGTATGTCCGCGAGCAGCGCATCAGGAAGGCGGCCGCGCTGCTGTCGGATCCGCGGGCGTTCACAATGAAGATCATCGATATCGCCTTTCTGAGCGGGTTCAGCGACATCTCGACCTTCAATCGCGCGTTCGCTCGCCAATTCGGCTGCTCGCCGCGGGAGTTCAGGGCCGAACGGACCAACAAGCCGACGCCGCCGTGACGGCTGTCACGGCCTGGAAGCCATCCGCCAGATCGGCGGTCCGGGGCACATGTGCTGCTGATCTCGAAGCATCAGGCGATCTGCATCGTGCTAACGCATCCGCAGACGGACAGCCGCATCTCGACTGTGATGAGATCGACCCGCCGCAAAGAGGATTGGCGTCGGACCGTGTTGCCCCGCTAATACGCGACGGCCAGCGCCGGATAGCGGCGCTCGATGGCATCGAGGTCGACCACCGGCTCGTCGTATTCGGTATCGTACTCGGCGTCGGACTCGATGCCGATGCTCAAGGCCTGCTCGAGCGCCGACATATCGATGCGCAAGGGTGCGTCGGCCAGGTCGGGCGCGATGTCGTCTTCGGGCACATCGCCGGATTCGACGAAGTCGAGAGGCTCCAGGTCCTGCGCGGCCAGCTCGATCTGCGGCTCGGGCTCGGGCTCGACGATGATCTCTGAATTCGCAACGATGGTTTCGAGCGAGCGCGGCAGCTCGATGGGACGGTGCTCGACGGAATGAGGGACGGCCGGGCGAGCGGCGATCGGCTCGGGTTGGGCGCGGTGCACGAGCGGCGGTGGCGCAGCCACCATCGCGGCCGGTGTCTGGCTCGGCACGATGCTGACCGGCTCGACCTCCCCGGCAGCCAGCGCCTTCCAGGTCTGCACCGCAGCCTTGGCGTGGCGGAGGTCCTCGATGAACGATTGCTCGGTGTAATAGCGGCGCCAGCGGCCGCTGTCGAACAGTTCGGTGAGATGATCGAGGCGCCTTTCGGCGAGCGCGCACCAGCGCGCAGCCAGTTCGCGGCTGCAAGCCACGTCCAGTCGATGTGTCATAGGAGAGCCCGCAAAAAAGGGGACGGACGCACTCGGCACGAATCAACGCAACGTGACGTGAATATTTTGTGGAAAAGGTTAACAAAGTCTAGCTAACGCCATGTTCTTTGATGGCCAAACCGTAGTCGCCCGGAAATTAGCCCGGAACGGCGCCCGCCAAAGCG
Source organism: Bradyrhizobium sp. ORS 375 (assembly GCF_000239775.1). Lineage (GTDB taxonomy): Bacteria > Pseudomonadota > Alphaproteobacteria > Rhizobiales > Xanthobacteraceae > Bradyrhizobium. Next base: position 2,387 of record NZ_CAFI01000163.1, on the reverse strand, counting down.
TTGACGCTGCCGGGCTTGTCCGGGAGGACAGCGGCATCCGAGGTCACGACGCGGCTCGTAATGCGGCGGGTCCGACCTCGTTCCGGCAACGCCCGCGCGAGCACCTGCGCCGACGAACAATCATCTGCCGCGGTGGCGAGATGGCGGCCGGTCCGAGCGCCTCGCCGTTTCCGGGATCGCCCATTCTCAAAAAGACGCGTCCCAAAACGAAAGAGCCGTCCGGGGGGACAACCGGACGGCTCGAGCCATATTGGGCGCTTGGGGTGGATGGGCGCTCGCGCCGCATATAGCCTTGGGGAGGGGATCACCGCTCCCACATACCTTCTGTCGTGACCGCCCGGGCACACGTTCAAAGCGCGATCGGGAATTTTGGAACGTTCACGAAAACGTTGACGGCTATTGCTGCGCCGGCCGAAGCACGTTGGCTGGCGCATCCTCCGTCGCAATGGCGGCTGAGGCCGGACGCAGGTCGCGCGCGGGCGCCGGGTCCTGTCCCTTGTCGCGCGGCCGTCCGCCCGCAGGTGCGGCAGAGACTGCCGGCCCGTCCTGCGGCGTCATGACCGCCTCTACCGCGGCCAACGCGTCCGCCTGCCCTGCCCCGAACAGATCGTCCTGCCCGGGCGAGCCGAGATCGCGCGCCGTCCTGGTCAGCACCGTGCGCACCGTCTCCGGCTTGAGCGCCGGATTGCGCTCCAGCACCAGGGCCGCGAGCCCACTGACATAGGCCGCGGAGAACGAGGTGCCGGAAATGATCTGATACTTGCCGTCCGGCGCCGGCAGGAAGATGTCGGCGCCGGGCGCGGCGAGCGCGATGTAGTTGCCGCGGTTCGAGGCCGGCAGCAGCTGGTCCTTGGTGTCGGTCGCACTGACCGCGATCACGTTCGGGTTGGCGGCGGGATAGAGCGGCGGCGACTTCGCGCCGGCATTGCCGGCCGCGGCGACCATCACGACCTCCTTCGCGGCGACAGCGGCGATGGCACGCTCGATCACCGCATCCTTCGGGCCGGCGAAGCTCATGTTGACGATCTGCGCGCCATGCAGCGCCGCGTAGTCCAGCGCCTTGAGGATCACATAGGAGCTGCTTTCCGGGCCGCCGCCCTTCTTGCTCACGCCGAACGCGCGGATAGCGATGATCCGCGCATAGGGCGCGCTGCCCATCAGCCGTGCATGCGACACGATCACGCCGGCGATGCCCGTGCCGTGAACATGCGGCCCTTCATCGCTGCCGAGCGCGTCGAACGTGTCGAACGCGGCATCGGCGAACTCCGGATGCTTGATGTCGACGCCGGAATCGATCACGGCGACGGTGACGTTCGATCCCTGCGCCAGCCTGTGCGCCTCCGGCAGCCGCAGCTTCGCCAGCGCGTATTGCGCCGGGTCACCCTCCGTCGGCGCAGCTCCTTGCTGAAGGGCGTAGCGGTAGTTCGGCTGCACCGAACGGACGCTGCGATCCGCACCAAAGGCGCGGCTGACCGCGTCGAAGGAGCGGCGGTCGGTGATCCGGAAACGGCCGATGGTGGCGCCGATCAGCGGGAAATTCTGCGAGCTGATGCGCTGCAGGCCATGACGGCGGGCCAGCGCATCCGTCTGCTCGGGGGACAGAGTGCCGTCGATCTCGGCGAGCAGCTCATTGGCGATGATGCGCGGATCGCTGGCCGCCGTGGCCGGGGGCTCGCGCCGTTGCGCCGATGTCGTCGACCTGCCCTTGCCTGCGTTGCCGTTCGTCGCCGTGGCCTTGACCGATCCGCCATCGGCAGTCACCGGGCGCCTCAGGCATTCGCCTGAGGTCGTGCGGTCAGGCGGGCTGCAAGAGGTCTGCAGGTTCGGTGAGAAGCGCGCCGTCGGCAGCGCGGGCCGCACGGCGATGCCGGCGCCCGGTCCCGGCGCGCGCAGGGCAGCGCTCGGATTCATGCTGGGGATGCGGCTCGGAATGTTGAGGTTGGGCGAGCGCATCATCGCCTGCGCCGAGGCGCCGGTCGCTCCGCCCGCGAGCGCAAGCGCCACGCCGGCGCCCGCGACGACGAGGGATCTGGCGGAGCGCAGCAACCCGCGGGATGAGACGAGGCCGAACAGCATGACGCCTCCGAATGGCGGCTCGGACGGCCCGGACTACTGAGCTGGCACCGCGAGGCTGACGATCCGCTCGCGCGCGAGCCGGCCGATCAGTGCATCGGCATCGGCCTTCGACAGCGACTGGTTGCCGAGCTGCAGCTTGAACAGTCCGCCCTTGGCGCCCTCGACGATCGAGGCCTGATAGCTGTCCAGCAGCGCGGTGATGTCGGCCATCCGCGCATCCGGCGCGAACCGCACCAGCGCGTAGACCGGCGCCGCCGCACCGGCCTGCGGCCCGAGGCCGCGGATCAGCGGCGCGGCCGGAGCTGGCGCCT
>NZ_CAFI01000164.1 GCF_000239775.1 Bradyrhizobium sp. ORS 375 | reverse complement strand
TGTCTCGCCTGAATTAACAACCAGCCAACTGAGCGGTCTTAATCAATAGCACCATTCTGATCCTCTTTGAAGACGTGACCGACAGTCGCGTCCGGGATACCGAAAAGGACATTCTCCTCGCCGACACGCGCCATCGGATGAAGAACCTGCTGGCGATCGTGCGCTCTGTTGCCAAACAAATGGAGGTCGAAGGGCGGCCCGCGGAGCAATATCGGGACGCCCTTCTGGGACGGTTCCAAGTAGTCGCCGACGCCGAGACCTTGGCACTGATCGGCACTGGTCCAGCCGATCAGACCGGGCCGCATTGCGCCAACCTCGGACATCCCACCGTGTCCATTCAGTCGATCTTTAGCTAAGCGCTCGACCTCTTGTTGAGTTAGATCAATCCTCGCCTCCGGGTAGCGTTCTATCGATGTGAATGGTGCAGCGAAGCTGAAGGAGGCGTTGCAGATGACACTCCGTGACGTGTACGCGAAAGCATGGGTGGGGCGCCGGGGCCTCGGGAATGGGTGGATCGTCAACCTGGAGCCGACCTTCAACCTTGCCTTGGGCTCAGTTGGCTTTGTCCGGGGCAACGAATTCCGCCCTGAGACGACGCTGGAACTCCGCGGTGTGACTGGCTTGCAAGTGGACCCGACTCAGCAGCGCAAGGACACACCCTGGCAGTTCCAAAGCAACGACCAGATCGAAGTCCAAATTACTGCGGCGGGCAAGAGCCCAGGTGAATCAGTTGTACCCGTACACGCAAGCTGCGACGTGATGGTAAAGTTCGGCCGGGAAGCCGGGGCGAGCATCCACGGCACGGCAATGTGGTGGAACGGATACGCAGACATGGGTGCCGTGCGCGCGGCCATCGTCGACGCAGCCCGAAAGGGTCGGCTCCACAAGGGTGAATCCATCGTGGTAACACAGCAGCTCACCGGGGCCGGCATCGTCTTTACCGCAGAGGGCCACAACGCATCGCTAGTAGCAGCAGCGTCGGTCGATCCCGTGGGTGGCACCGTGCCCCCGATTGGTTCCCTGGCAGGCAAGCTCAGTCTCGTCAATTCCTCGGCAGGCGCGCAATTCCAGTCCTTTGCAGATGGCTCCGTGCTGGCCGCCCGGTTGCTCTACCTGGGCTGGCGGGGTTGGCTCTGGTGGCGTGACTTCGAGGCCTATGGCGCAATCGGTAACGACCCCGACCAGATCGAGGAGACAACGATGCGTCCTGTAGAAGGCGATCTTGAAGATGAGTACTTTGCCATTGTCCGGCGATAAAGCTGTCGTCCCTCCCAGTACCGCCGAGTTGCTCGCTCGACTTCCGCCGCTGCCCGACCTAAAGAGACCGCTCCTAAGGCCGGACGAGGTGGCCAAGAGTATCGCGAGTGGAGACGACGCCTATCTTGAGGAGATGATCTCCGGGCGGTTTATGGACTTCATGCTGCGCGAATTGCTAGACCATCTGCCCGACGTGGTGCAGCGGATTACAAGTCTCGGCCCGGCGGGCCTAGTCCTTCAGGCCCGTCCATCGAACACCATCAACGCGCTGGCGGTCCCCACGCGAGACGGGGCGGTAATTGTCTACAATCTGGGCTTCTACGGAGCGATGTATTCGTTCTCGAGAGCCGTCGCTCTGACTCTCGAACAGCACAACGCAATGCAAGCGATGGAGTGGCTTTCGAGTGTTGTGGATTGGGCCACATCGCGGGCCAAAGAGCCGCGGATACAACAACCGCTGGAACTCGGGGAGGAGTCGGCGAGCCTAGCAGCCAACCTCAGCGCCCAAGCGCAGCGTTTTGCCATGTGTCACGAACTGGGCCACGTCATGACGTTCCGCCGAGCAGAGACGGCGGTCCGCGCCGCCACGCTCGCGGGAGTCACCGTGAGCGCGTTACCAGATACATGGGAAAAGGAATATGCCGCGGATCGGGATGGGCTTGCCATGTTCCTGCGCGTTCTCGCGTCGCAGGGCAAGAGTGCCGCAGCCGCCCTGATAGGCGCAGAGGTATTCCTTAACGCGGCCGGAATGATGCATGAGTCCTCTGCAGAAGAGGAGCAGGCCCACCCTCCGCCCGACGATAGGCTCGCTCGAGTGCGGAACCAGTTCCTGCAAGCGTGCGGCGAACGGGGGTACGAGCTCGCAGGGCCTTCATTGGCGGTTCGGCACATCCTGGAGGCGCTGCGCGGTTTCGTCACACAGGAGGTACGGCGGAGACGCGCCGAAACGACGCGGCGGCTCTCCGAAGTCTTTGAAGCCTATACTGCAAGCGTAACCCAGAGGTCGAAGGACGACATGCGCGCCGCTGCCAAGCACGTCTCGCGGTTCCTGCTCGCCAGTCCAGGCGCCACACTCGACTTCCTGTACGAGAGGATCTTCGCTCCCAAGGTGAGCGATGAACCCGATGGCGGTTCGCCCGCGCGGCTTCTGGCGATCAACGCCGCCCTACACTTCGAAAAGCCGTTACAGGAGGCAATTGAAATTCCCCGGCTTCAGCTTCATTTCGAAGGGCAGCCCTAAAGCAACGATCCGGCGAACGCACACATCCGCTGAGGGTCACAGGCCGACATCCTCGATTCGTCGCCGCTCGGGAAGGCCGGCCAACCTCGGCGATCAAACAACCTCGGCAAGGCCCACCAGCAAACTGGCCTCGATATCCTTGATCACCAACGACAAAAGGTACATCCGAGCCATAAGAATCACCTCCAACTCATCGAGGGACGCGAAAGTTTTGTAGAGATGATCAAAATGACGAACCAATTTCGTGTGCTCGATGATCAGTACCTGATCCCACTTGGCCCGCGCTACCGGCTTACGATGATGCTGGTCCTGGAGGCTTAGAATCGTCACCGCTTGCCCGTCGTTTCTGCCGGGAAACCAGGCCAGCGGCTCCGGCGAGAGGCAGAGGTCCCATCCGTTGATCAATTGCTTGGACAACACCGCACGGTCGCTCGTCGATCTTCCGGCGTCGTAGGTGAAACCCAGCGGCCGGGTTTCGCGCTCCATGACCGCCCGGTAGAAACGTGCAGGCCGATCCAACTCCTCGCTGAACTCCCTCGACATGCTGGAAGCGTGTCGGGCGGTCTCGTGGACGCGCCGTTGTTTCTCCTCGGCTTGCACGGACTCGAAGCGTCGGCTGAAAACAGCCTGATCGGCATATCGCAGCTGTGCCATCCGGCGCAGGCACGGATCGAGCTCGTTCATCCACAGAGGCCGTTGACCCGGAGCAAGGCTGCTCTTGAACTGTTCGTCGCGGCGACGGCGCAGCTGGTCGATATATTCGGTCGAATGGGGCTCGCCTTCGGGCAGACGGAAGCGAATGTTGGGATTGGCGAGGCCTATCTTCGTCGACTCGACCACGTAGCGCCGGAATTCGGATCGCTCCTCTTCGCTCTCGGCAAAGGAGACCTCGAAATCGAGCCGTGGGTTGACGACGTCCCAGCCTGCCTGTTGCAAGGTCGCGACGAATTCCCAATGACGCTCACCTAGCGCAAGCAACTCGGCCAGCACCCGACGCTGTGAGTTGGTGTCGAGCGCTTTCGCCCTCTGTCTTGCCATTCACAAGTCTCCATCAGGCGGGCAAAGAGATCGCAACCAAATTGCAGCCCGGGCACGGTCAATATCTCCGCTAGGGTCTAGCTCAAAGTCGGCAATTATCCCAATTTGGAACTTCGTGACATGGGCTTTCCGATCCGTTGGGGCGCGACATGCAGCTTGCGGTATGGGTCAATGACGGCCCTTTGGTCGTGTCGACTGTTACTTTCGGTTGCGGCCGCGCGGCACCTCCCTGGCGCCGACCGGAGCGTTTGAGATGACCTAACGCGAGACTGCCAGGCGGACGCCTCGCTCGCTGCAGCGACGGCCGACAGGGGAGGCCCCGGCCGCACAATTTCGCGGCAAGACGATCAGCTTCGGTCAGAGCCTCAAGGATGGTCCGTTCACGATGCGGTTCGAGCCCGACGGTCGGATGAGCTATCCGCACTGGGACCAGTCGCTCGGACCTCAAGCCGCGACATGGACGGTCACGGAGGACAAGCTCTGTCTCTCGATCTCCGATGATAGACGTCGCTGCTATCGTCCGGTGCTGAACGGTGAGCGAATAGAGTTGTTCGACCAGCTTGGCCTGATGCAAATCGCCGTGGTGGCCGTGCCGCAGTGATGGAGTCGGTTGGTCGGAAGGCTCGGGCAGGTCGGATCGACGCGCGGCGTTTGGAGATGTGACGACGATCCGTCGCGCGGGAACGACCCGCTGCAAGTCGGTTGCAAACCGATCTCGCGCCGTGCTGAACGATTATTCGCGTCGGTCGCCGCTGTCATGAAACGAACGGCGTGCGGCGCTGCGATCTTTGAATCCCCATTTCATTGACCTGATCACGTCCTGCGCAGATAGTCGGCGCCGTCATCCCTCGACCGGGAATCGCCAGATGAGAACCAGAACCGCAGCCCGTCGCCTGGTGCGCAAGCGCCTTGCCGGACGCTGCTTCTCGGCGGCGACCGGGGCCTGTTGCTGATCGCTGCAGCCGAACTCACCTCATTCATCGATTTTGCAGATCCGACAGGAGCGCCGCTGTGCAAGGCGGCGAATGATCAATCATGCCCACAGCCTTTGTCATCGAAATCTTCAACCGCACCGCCGGCATCGTCACGGCTGACGAGCGCGGCTTCAGCTTCTTCTCGTCCGAGCGCGCGTTCGACAGCCTGGAAGGGCAGTCCTTCTCATCGGCGCGTGATGCCGAACGCGCCGCCCGTGCGCTCATCACCAGCGGTGGCGGACGCGTCCGCCGCACCGCCGTCTAACGCCTTCCATTGACAGCGAAGGATCATCGCTCATGAGCTTCTACAGGGACTTCAACGACAAGCTCGCCATCCAGGCGTGGAACGCCATCAAGCGCGAGTGCTACCAGACGATCGAGGTCCGGCAACTCGGTCCGACGGTCGGCGCGGAGATCGGCGGGGTCGATCTGGCAAAGGATGTGTCCGGGGCGCAGTTCGCCGAGATCCACCGCGCGCTCGACGAAAATCTGGCGATCGTGTTTCGCGATCAGGACATCTCCAAGGAGGACCACAAGCGCTTCGCGCGCCGCTTTGGCAAGTCGCTGCACCGGCACGAACTCGCGGCGACGCGTTTCCGTCACGATGGGCGGTTCGATCCGGAATTCCTGTCGTGGAAGACGGATGCCAATTCGCGCTTCACCGCCGGCGACGGCTGGCATCCGGACGTGTCCTGCGACCCGAGCCCGATCGCGGTCTCGCTCTTGCGGGTGACGAAGACGCCGCCGCTCGGCGGCGACACCGCCTTCGCCAACATGTATCTCGCCTATGAATTCCTGTCGGATCCGATCAAGCAGCTGCTCGACGGCCTGACCGCGATCCACGACGGATCATTGGCCTGGACCGCCGGCTACGGCGCCAAGCCCGATCCCGGCAAGACTTATCCTCAGTCAGAGCATCCGGTGGTCGTGACCCATCCGCGCACCGGCCGCAAATTCCTCTACGTCAACGCCTCCTTCACCTCGCACACCGTGCAACTGACACGACGTGAGAGCGACGCGCTACTGCAGCTCTTGTTCCGCCATGTCGAGAGTCAGCTGGCGCTGCAGACGCGCGTACAGTGGCGGCCCAACTCGCTGCTTGTCTCGGACAATTGGGCGAGCCAGCATCATGCCGTGTGGGACTACTATCCCGAGGAGCGCTGGGGCGAGCGGGTGTCAGTGGTCACCGGCGAGAGTCCACGGGCACGGCTCGATCTCAGCGAGGCCGCGGAGTAGGGCCTCCGAGCTGCGGGTGCGAGCGGGTCGAGGCGACGGCCGGCGTGATATCGCTGCGATGACGTCATGCCTGCCATGTCCAGGTGGAGCTGACGGCGCAGTGAAGAACATCTCGATCGGGCGCCTGTGCGTACGAGCAAACCCGTCCTACGCAGCTGCCCTGCGAAGCAGGAACGTTGCTATGTCGGCCGCCGGCTTGTCATGGCGGCCGGCTCCGGCCAAGCTCCATGCAGTCGCATGAAACTGCCCGGAGACATCCCATGAGCCTGGTCCCGGGACATCGGCTGTCCGTTCTTACAGAATGTCGGGGATCGATTGACCCTGCAGCTCGATGCCTAGGCCCTGCATGCCCAAATCGGTGATCTCGCCGCCCATCGCTTTCAGGCTCTCCTCGCGGATCAGCGACATCAGCCCGCGACGCAACGCCAGGAATTCCGACGACATCATCATCGATTGCTGGCGCGGCCGCTCCAGCGGGATCTGGATCTCTGCCTTGATGGAGCCGGGGCGGGCGGTCATGCAGTAGACGCGGTCGGAAAGGAAGATCGCCTCGTCGATGTCGTGGGTCACGAACAGCACCGAGATCTTCAGCCGCTGCCACATGTTGGTGAGGATCTGCTGCATGATGATGCGGGTCTGCGCGTCGAGCGCGCCGAACGGCTCGTCGAGCAGCAGCACCTTGGGGCCGGTCGCGAGCGCGCGCACGATGCCGACGCGCTGCTTCATGCCTCCGGAGAGACGCTCGGGATAGTGGTTCTCGAACGCCTCGAGACCAGCAAGCCCGAGCAAAGTCCGTGCGGCGCGGGCGCGCTCGAATTTGGGCATGCCGCGCATCTTCAGGCCGAACTCGACGTTCTCGCGCACGGTCTTCCAGGGAAACAGCGAATATTGCTGGAACACCATGCCGCGCTCGGCACTCGGGCCGGTGACGACACTGCCGTCGACGGTCACCACGCCGCTGGTCGGCTTGAGGAAGCCGGCGACGGCGTTGAGAAGCGTCGACTTGCCGCAGCCGGAGGGACCGACGATCGAGACGAACTCGCCGGCTTCGACATGGATCTGCGTGTCGGTGACGGCTTCGACCGCGCCGTCGATGGTCTCGTAGCTCAGGGCGAAGTCGCGGACCTCGATGTGGCCCTGTCTCGTCTCCGCAGCAATCTGGCTCATCGCGACCTCCAGGGCATCACCAATTGACCGGCGGCGCGGATCACGAGGCTGGAGCCGAGCCCGAGCACGCCGATCGCAATCATGCCGAGCGCGATGTCCGCATATTGCACCAGGGAGTAGGCCTCCCAGGTGAAGTAGCCAATGCCGAACTGTCCGGAGATCATCTCGGCTGCGATCAGCGACACCCATGCGACGCCCATGCCGACGGTGAGGCCGGTGAAGATGTGGGGCAGGGAGGCCGGGAAGTAAACCTCGCGGAAGATCGACGCCTCGCGCGCGCCGAGACATTTGGCGGCGCGCACCAGCACCGGATCGACCAGCGTCATGCCGTGCAGCGTGTTGACGAGGATCGGGAAGAACGAGCCGAGAAAGGTGATGAAGACGATGCTCTGCTCGTTGGTCGGCCACAGCATGATCGCCATCGGCACCCAGGCGATCGCTGGAATCGGGCGAAGCACTTCTGCAACGGGAAAGACGATCTCGTGCACGAGCTTGAAGCGCCCCATGATCAGGCCGAGCGGCACGCCGACCAGAGCGGCGAGCGAGAAGCCGATGAAGATCCGGCGACAGCTGAGCAGGATGTGCATCAGGAACTTCGGATCGTGGATCGCCTTGGTGAAGCTCGCATAGACCGCCAGCGGCGCCGGCACGTTGGTGAACTTCACGAAGAAGACGACGCGGTAGGTCGTCAGCAGGTGCCAGGCAATCAGGAACAGGATCAGCGATGCGGTGCCGATCAGCAGGCCGCGCAGCCGGTCCTGGTTCAGCCGGAACCAGCGCGCGGCACGGGCGGAGAATTCCGGCCGGCTCGGCAGCGTGGCGGCGGCAGGCGCGGCGGGCGCCGCAGCCTGCTCGGGCGACGTCATCAAAGCGGGGCTGCTCAAGTCTTGCCTCCCGCCACCGCGAGCTTCACGGCCTCGTCAAGTCCCATCACCTTGCCGCCGATCTTTGCGGCATAGGCCTCGGCATCCTTCTTCAGCAGGAAGGGCGCGATCTCGCCATTGGCGGCGGCGAAGAAGGCCTGGTCGGCGAAGAGCTTGATGCCTCGCGCCGTGTCGAAGACATAGGCGACGTTGATCTTCTTGCCCTTGGCCTTGTAGTCGGCATAGGCGCCGAGCGTGCAGGCCGCGCTGCTAAAGGCCGAGATCCCTTCGCCATCAACCCAGACCTCGCCGGCCTTGCGCGGCTCGGTGATCGGCTTGTTGCAGAACCTGTCCTCGCCGGAGACTTCGTAGTTCGCGGTGCCGGCGAGCTCCTTGTCGTAGTCGAGCTTCAGCTCGGCATAGGCTTTGCGGATGTAGCTGTCGTCCACCCACTTCTTCGGATCGAACTCCTTCATGCGGCCGAGGCTCTGCAGCACCTTGACGTCGGTTGCGGCCGCATCGACCAGCGCCGGCTTGATCGTCGGATCGGTGGTCATGTTGCCGCCGGGGCCTAAGAAGATGTAGACGACCTCCTTGTTGATCCCGGTCCATTCCTGGATCTTTTCGGCCGCCGCCTTCGGATCCTGGCGCAGCCACTGGTTGGCGGCGACGACAGCCTTGACATAGGCGATCACGACCTCCGGATATTTCTCCGCGAAGTCGGTGCGGACGACGACGCCATGGAAGGTCGGCAGGTTGGTCTGGACGCCGTCATAGATCTTGCGGGCGAAGCCGCGAAATGGCAGCAGCTCGGCGAACGGCACGAAGTCGGCATGGGCGTCGATCTTCTTTTCCTGCAGGTTGGTCGAGCCGACCTCCGGGGTCTGGCTGACGAGCTGGAAGAAGTCCGAGGGATAACCGCCGTCCTGCAGCGCCTTGAGGACCATGCCATGCGCGGCCGAGCCGAAGGGTACGCTGACCAGCTTGCCCTTGAGATCCGACAGTTCGTAGTAGGGCGAGTCCTTGTGAACGACGATGCCGTTGCCCGAGCCGGACAGGCTATAGGCGGCGACCGCGATCAGCCGGCTCTTGCTCTCGGGATTGGTCTCGAAGGTGAAGCCGTTCACGATCAGCGGGTAGTCGCCCATCATGCCGAATTGCAATTTGTTCGCCATCATGCCGTTGGTGACTGGTGGGCCCGAGGTGAAGTTCTGCCACTCGATCTCGAACTTGATGTTGGCGTATTTGCCGTCCTTGGGGAGATACTTCTCCAGCAGCTTGAGCTGCCGCACGATCGTGCCGGCGGTCACCGTGTTGGTCGTCGTGTCCTGGGTGCCGATTCCGATCGTGACGGTCTCTGCTGCGGCGGGCTGCGCTGCGATGAGTGACAGGCAGGTGACGGACAATATGAGCGCTTCAAGTCGGCGGACCATTCTCATCCCCGTTCGGTTGGATGGCAGATGGCGCCATGATGAAGGCCGCATCCGTGAGCGCAAATCCCGACTTCGGCTTGGGGTCGATTAGTTGCCGTCAAATCCCGGTTGCGTACTCCTTGGGCAACTTTGCTCCTGAGAGCCGCTTGCATGAGCAGACCGGTCAGTCGGCTGCCTGACCGCGCATCTCGTCCAGGATATCGGGACGGCAGACCACGATCTGTGAGCGCTTCGTCCGGACGATGTTCTTCTCCTGCATCCGCTTAAGGCTGATCGTCACCCATTGCCGCGTGGCGCCGACCATGTGGGCGATGTCGGCATGGGTGAAGGCCGCAGCGATGACCTTGCCGTCGGGATCATCGACGCCGTAAAGGTCGACCAGATGCAGCAGGAGATGCGCGAGCCGCTCGGTGATGGAGCGCGTGCCCAGCATCTGCGCCAGCGCGGAGTAGCACTTGCCCTTGAAGCTCAGGCCCTCGATCAGCCCGATCGCGAGGTTGGGGATGCCAGCGACCAGCGCGCGCAGCTCCTTGCCCGGAAGCTGAATGACGCTGGCGTTGCTGGCCGCGACGCCCGACCATTGATGCACGCCGGTATCGAACACTTCCGGGCCGCCCACGAAATTGCCGACATGCCAATAGGCCAGCGTGATCTCGCGTCCCTGCGGCGAGGTGTAGAACACCCGGATGCGGCCGCTCTCGATCAGGAAGATGCCGTCATGCTTGGCGCCCTGGCTGAACAGTGTCTGGCCGCGGTTCAATACCTTGCGGCGCCCCTGCTTGAGCACCTGCTCGCGCTCGCGCAGGCTGAGCCTGTCGATCAGCGACGGCGGCCCGCCGATGCTTTGCTGGCTTTCGCTGAGCAGGAGCGACGAACTGGTCACGGCGCGCGCGGACGTCAGGGACGAGGGCACGGCTTCCGGTTTGGCCGCCTGCAGCAACATGTCTTGCCTCCGCATTGATCACGTTGATCACAGGCGGAGCAATGTTCGTGCCATCCGGCACGGGGCGGCCAGCGCTCAGCCCGCAGCGAGGTCCCAGAGGTATGATCTCGGATAAATGCCGCGATCGTGGCCGTCGGAGAACGCGATGTTCAGGCCGTAACCAAGGTCTCCGATGCCGACGATGCCGATGCCCGGAAATTGTGCCGGGAAGCGGTCGTCAAAGCGCGCGCGCCGGCAATGCGCGCACATGCAGGACAGGCGCAGCCGTTCGGCCGTCAGCACGGCAGGCGGCCGGCTCGCATCCCGCAGCAGCAAGGTTGTCAGATCGGAGCTGACCTCGCACTCTGCGATATCAGATACGGTCATGTTGTCTCCTGGTTGCGCCAAGACCTGGTGGTCAGCCTAAGCTCACGAGACGGGCGTCACCCAGCAACTAATTGCCAGCGACGGTCGAATCTCGATCCCTCGTCCTCAATCCCCGTTGTCTCAAGCGTCGGACCGCCGAACTTTGCAACTAATCGACCAGCGCGGTGCTTTCGAAATTGCCGCACCGGCTCGTTTCCGCGACATCGTCGTCATCAACCGACGCACGGCGCCAAGCGCCGCGAGGAGACGAGATGAGCGCTTTTCAGACCGCGACGGTGTTGTCGGTCCGGCACTGGACCGAGACGCTGTTCAGCTTCACCGCCACACGAGATCCGGGCTTCCGCTTCCAGAACGGCCAGTTCGCGATGATCGGGCTAGAGGTGGACGGCCGGCCGCTCATGCGCGCCTACAGCATGGCGAGCGCCAATCATGAGGAAGCGCTGGAGTTCTTCAGCATCAAGGTCGCCGATGGCCCGCTGACCTCCAGGCTGCAGAAGATCAAGCAGGGCGATCAGATCCTGGTCGGCCGCAAGGCGACGGGAACGCTGGTCGCCGGCAACTTGATTCCGGGACGCCGGCTGCTGCTGTTGTCGACCGGGACCGGGCTCGCACCGTTCGCCAGCCTGATCAAGGACCCCGACATATACGAAACCTATGACACCATCGTGCTGGCGCATGGTTGCCGGCAGGTCTCCGAGCTCGCCTATGGCGAGCAGCTCGTCGACGAGCTGCGCAGTCACGAGGTCTTTGGCCCGCTGGTCCGGGACCGGCTGCTCTACTACCCCACTGTCACCCGCGAGCCGTTTCGGAACCGCGGCCGCATCACCGACCTGATCGCATCGGGGCAGATGTTCGCCGATCTCGGCGGGCCCGATCTCGACCGCGAGACCGATCGGGTGATGCTGTGCGGCAGCCCCGCGATGCTGGCCGAGCTGCAGACCATGCTGGAAACGCGCGGCTTTACCGAGGGCAATCACAGCACCCCCGGTCATTTCGTGGTCGAGAAGGCCTTCGTCGAGCGCTGACCTCCGGCCGCGAAGAAATTCGCTCCGGCGACAACTAATTGCTATCGCCGGCCGCCCCGCTGAACAACTCTGACCCGGACCGGTGTGTCCCCGGCCAAGCAGGAGCTTAGAATGGCAATGGATGAAATCGTCGACGGCCTCTCGGAGGTGTCCTGCGACGTGCTGGTGATCGGCGGCGGCACGGCCGGTCCGATGGCCGCCCTGAAGGCCAAAATGAAGAATCCGAAGGCGAACGTCGTTCTGCTCGAGAAGGCCAACGTCAAGCGCTCGGGCGCGATCTCGATGGGCATGGACGGCCTGAACAACGCCGTCATTCCCGGCTACGCGACGCCGGAGCAGTACACCAAGGAGATCACGATCGCCAATGACGGCATCGTCGACCAGAAGGCGGTCTATAAATACGCCCAGAGCTGCTACGGAATCATCGAGGAGCTCGACAGCTTCGGCATCCGCTTCCTCAAGAACGAGAACGGCGACTACGCCGTCAAGAAGGTGCATCACATCGGCACCTATGTGCTGCCGATGCCGAACGGCGAGACCGTCAAGAAGGCGCTGTACCGCCAATTGCGCCGCGCGCGCATCCTCATCTCCAACCGCTACATGGCGACGCGGCTGCTCAAATCGAGCGACGGCCGGATCGCCGGGGCCGTCAGCGTCAACACCCGCACCGCCGAGATTCTGGTGATCAAGGCCAAGGCCGTCATCTTGTGCATGGGCGCGGCCGGGCGGCTCGGCCTGCCGACGTCCGGCTACATGTTCGGCACCTACGAGAACGCCGCCAATTCCGGCGACGGCTACGCCATGGCCTATCATGCGGGTGCGGCGCTGGCCAATCTCGAATGCTTTCAGATCAACCCGCTGATCAAGGACTACAACGGGCCGGCCTGCGCCTATGTCGCCGGTCCGTTCGGCGCCTACACCGCCAACAACGAGGACCGCCGCTTCATCGAATGCGACTACTGGTCGGGCCAGATGATGTTGGAGTTCTACAATGAGCTTTTGTCGGGCAAGGGACCGGTGTTCCTTCAGCTGAAACACCTGCACGACAAGACCATCGAGGAGATCGAGCACACCCTGCACAAGGTCGAGCGTCCCACGCGGGGGCTGTTCCAGGAAGGGCGCGGCGTCGACTACCGCAAGGAGTCGATCGAGATGCACATTTCCGAGATCGGCTTCTGCTCCGGCCACAGTGCATCGGGCGTGTTCGTGGACGACAACGCCCGCACCACCGTTCCCGGACTTTACGCGGCCGGCGACATGGCCAGCGTGCCGCACAACTACATGCTCGGTGCCTTCACCAACGGCTCGTTCGCCGGGCTCGACGCGATGGAGTTCGCCGACAGTCATGATTTCGGCGAGATCGATGCCGGCGAGATCGCGCTGGAACGTGAACGCGTGATGGCGCCGACGAAGCGGGAGGACGGCATCCCGCCGAACCAGATCGAGTACAAGACACGGCGCCTCGTCAATGATTATCTGCAGCCGCCGAAGGTGACCCGGAAGTACGAGCTGGGCATGCGCCGGCTCGCCGAGGTCCGCGAGGACATGCAGGAGTGCATGATTGCTCGCAACGCGCATGAGCTACTGCGCGCGCTGGAGGTGCAGTCGATCATGGATTGCGCCGACATGGCCGCCCACGCCTCCCTGTTCCGCGAGGAGAGCCGCTGGGGGCTCTATCACTGGCGCACCGATTTCCCGGAGAAGGACAACGAGAACTGGTTCTGCCACACGCTGCTGAGCAAGCAGGACGGCAGGATGACCAGCGAGAAGCGGGAGGTGCAGCCCTATGTCGTGCCGATCGCGGACGACGAGAAGGACCTCTACGACAAGCAGCGCATCCGCGCCAGCGCCTGACGAGCAGACGGAGAATGAGACATGCCTCTTGCGACCTATCAGACGTCGGTTCCGGTGGTGGTCGACGACGCCAAATGCATCGCCGACAAGGGCTGCACGGTGTGCGTCGACGTCTGTCCGCTCGACGTGCTCAGGATCAGCGACATGACCGGCAAGGCTTTCATGGCGTATGACGAGTGCTGGTACTGCATGCCCTGCGAGGCGGATTGCCCGACCGGCGCCGTCACCGTCAACATTCCCTATCTGCTGAGGTAATCATGTCGAGCCCGTTCGAATCCTATGACGATCTCGACGATGCCGACGAGCGCCTCGGCGCCGCCGATCCGGCGGAGCGGCGGGTTGCCATCATTGCGCTTGGCCATTCCGGCGATCCGGCCGCGGTGGCGCACCTGGCCAAAATGGTTGCCGATCCCGATGCCGGCGTGCGTCAGCAGGTCGCAATGGCGCTCGGGGAGTTCGACGGGCCCAGTGCCGCCGGGGCGCTGGTGCAGCTACTGGTCGACCCCGAGCGGATCGTCGCGTCCGCGGCCGCCGACAGCCTTGCCGAGTTCAAGGATCCGGAGTCGGCGGATGCGATCCTTCCGCTGGTCAAGCATGCCCATGCCTTCGTCCGGATGGGTGCGCTGCGCGCCCTCAAGGAGCTCAGGCGCAAGGATACGCTGAAGCCCGCGCTCGAAGCGCTGCAGGATCCCGATGCCGCCGTGCGGGTGCAGGCGATCGGCGTCATTGGCTTTCTCAAGCTCGAGGAGTCCATTCCGGCGCTGACGGCCCTGATCGGCGATCCCGACGCGCATGTCCGCCGCGCTGCGGTCAGTGCGCTCGCCTTCTCGCACATGAAGATCGCTGCCGAGACCATCACCCGGGCGCTGAAGGACACCGACTGGATGGTGCGGGAGATGGCGGCTGAGACGCTCGGCCTCAACGTCAATGGCGCCGTCGCGGCTGACCCATTGATCGCCTGCTTGGCGGATGAATTCTGGCAGGTGCGGCTGAAGGCGATCCGCAGCCTCGGGCGGATGAAGGTCGCGCATGCGGTACGGCCGATCGGCCATTGCATCACCCATGAGCAGGCCAATCTGCGCAAGGAGGCGGCGGCAGCGCTCGGCGAGATCGCCGCTCCCGACGGCGAGCCGTTCCTCGTGCTGGTTGCCGATGATCTCGATCCCGATGTGCGCAAGAACGCGAGATGGGCGCTGCATCAGATCGCCGCAAGCACGGCGAGGGCGGGCTCGTAGGTGTCGGTTGCAGCGCAAGCCATTCGGCATGATGTCCCAGAGCGCAGGTGCTGCCGGTGTACGTCCTCACATCCAGTTCACTCCGGCGGCCGCGACATAGAGGCCGCGCAGGTGGATCAGCGGAATCCCGGTTTCCGAGATCGTCGAGAACACTGAGACTTCGAACTGCAGCGTGGAACGTGCCAGCAGGGCGGCCGGCAGCTCGTTGTCGCCGCGCCATTTGCTCAGCGCAGTGACGAGCTTCCCAACCAGGGGGGCCACGTCTGCGGCGCTGGGATAGAACGGCAAATCTTCAGGCAGATCGAGCAGGACCGGCAGCACGCGGTCCGGCAAAGCCAGCGGATTAGGGCCGTCCTGCACCGGATAGACAAGGTTGATGACGGTCTGCACGCTGCCCTGCGCGGAGGATTTGAGGTTGGTCACGCCAGTCAACAGATTCACATAGAGCCTTGTGAGCGCGTCCGTCAGGGTGGTCGCCACCGCGCCGCCACCGGAGAGCGGCAGCTTCGAAATGTCGATCTGCGGATCGAGATCCTTGTCGATGAACGGCAGCACCTTGTCCGGTGCCTTGATGACCGGCGTCAGATACTCGAAGGGCTGCGGTAGTCCGGGCAACCGAACCGGCGTATCGCCCTCGAGGACGACGGCGCCGGCGTTTCGGGCGATGCTGAGCTGATAGGCGCCGTTGTGGTGATCGATGATGCTCAACGGCTCGACCGAGAGTGTGCGCGCCGCGACCGACATCGCCTTGTCGGCGGTCAGCCCGTCCGCCGGATCCGTCTTCCCGTTGGGAAGGAAATAGGCATCGCCATGGACGTCGGGGGACGCGCTGTAGGTCACGCCGTCGATGGTGATCCGCATGGTCGGCAGCGGGCAGTGCCAGTTTCCGATCGCCGGATTGTTCGGGTCTGCCACGACCTTGAGACGCCATGGGGCCGTCTCCGGCGCAAGCCGCGCGTCAAACCATTCCTGGACCGTGAAATTGAACGGCACGCCGCCGTCATTGTCGCCGACCGAGCGGCCGGACGGCATGCGCTGCGGCAGCTTGATCGGAACGTCGAGCGATTCCGTGACGTGTTCGACCGTCGCCGCAAAGGCAGTCAGCGCGTCGGAGAGATTGTCGGCGGTCCCGGTCTTGCGCAACTGGTTGAACACGGCTCCAATTCCGCCGGAGGGACCGCCAGCGCCATAGATGGTGGCGAATTGGGTGAGGGTGTCGACGAGGTCGTCCGGGACCCGCGCGGCGGCGAGCATCACCCGGCGCGGCTGCTCGCCGATGTTGATGATGACCGTGACGTTCAACGTATCCTGCGCGACGAACACGTGCTGATAGCCGAGTTCAAGCGACCATTCGTCGGCGATGGCGAGCGGATTATCGCCTTGCGTGACCCGCGAACCGAAGGTCTGCGAGTTGATGATCGGCGGCCGCGGATAGGCGCGCAGCGGCAGGGCGATGTTGGCCGGCTGCATCGTCAATGTCGCATCGGCCGCGAGCACGAAGCGCAGCCAGGTCCCGAGATTGAACGCCCCGTCGGGAACCTTCAGCGTGCCGGTGACGTCCTCGAAAGCGTCGATCTGGAAAGTCTGGGGCAGGCTGAACACCGCCTCCTCGCCCTTGCGATGCGCGCTGAGCGCGAGCGCCAGCGGCTGCGGAGCGGTCGGCGACATCGCGACCTTGCCGGGCGACACGGTGACATTGTTGTTGCTGGTCGTGCTCTGTGATCCCACCGACCGGCCATAGAGATTGAGATTGAGGCCGGTTGGCCATGTCGCCTGGCCGACGTTCGTCGTCGTCTCGGTCTGGGCGACGGCATCGATGCCGTAGAAGTTGGAGAGACTGATCAGGCAGGACTGGCGATAGGCCTCGGTCGCAGCCGCCGACGTGCTCTTGCCGTCGGCGAGGCTGACGACGCGGCCGCTCAGTCTGGTCGCAAGGTCGCGCTTGGCGGCGAGGCAGCGATCGACCGCGCTCGGCACCGCCGTGTCCCTCAAGGTGGCCGGGATGCCGCAATCGGGCGCCAGGAAATTTTCCACCATGGCGAGAAAATTCGCGAAGGCGCCGTCGAGGTCGAGGTCGGTGGCGGTCATCGCCGTGGCGCCGAGCAGGAACGCGTTGTCCGGACTCTGCTTTGCGATGAGCTCGTCGAGATTGGCGCCGCTGATGCCGCCGCGGCTGATCAGCGTGTTGTTGACGCCGGGCGGCGCGTAGGCCAGGGGTTTTGGCGCGAAGCCGGTCGGGGGTCCGAAGGCGACGGTGAGCGCGTCGGTGCCGTAGCGCATGATCCACAATTGCGCGCCGCCAGGTACGTCGGCATCGCCGGCCAGCACCTTCATCCGGGTCGAGGCCAGCGCCTGCTCGAACGCGGTTGCGAACACCGCATAGGACTGCACCGAGCTGCCGGCTTCGGTCGGGTAATAGGGCGACAGCACCGTCGTCATGACGGCGATCGCCGCATCCGAGGCGAAGTTGGAATCGACGGGGCCGCGCCGTTTGAAGGTCATGGTCGCGGTGAGCGGGAACAGCACGTCGGCGTGATAGGCGGAGTCGTCCGCTGGCAGCGTCAAGGAGAGATCGGCCAGCGCACAGCCTGCGCCGGCTTTAATGGCCGTCAGGATGGCCTTGATGTCGGCTCGGAGCAGGTCGGCGATGCTGCCGCCCCCGATCGGAACAGACAGCGGCTGCGACAGGAACGACACCGTCACGCTGGCGTCGATGTCGCCGAGCTGATGGAAGATGGTGGCATAGGTGCGCTTGAGATTGTTGGTGCGGCGAACGTCCGAGTCGGACTGGTAGACGAAGGTCCGCTTCAGCGTGAGCACCCGCTGCCCGCCGACCTGCTGCACCATGTAGCCATACACCAGATGCGGCCAGTCGCCGAGGCCCGCCACCGGATCGGTGTAGCCCACCGGCAGCGCCGATGTCGTCAACTGCCGCGACGGCAGCATGTTGCCATAGAGATCGATCCATTCGAAGCCGAGCGACAGCGAGCCGCCGATGAACATGTAGGGGTCGAGCGCCAGCAGCGTCTCCGAGTCGATCGGCGGCGCCGGGATGCCGAGGTCCGCCGGATCGCTCGGCCACGCGTTGCCGGTGAGTTCGAGCAGGTTGAACAGGCGTTGATAGGCGATGCGTCCCTGTGCGGCCGCGGCGTCGTCGCGCAACGGGCCGGTGACGAACTGATCGCGCGGCGGATTCACGATCGGCACGGCGTGGCCGCTTGCGGTCACCGGAGCCTGCGGGACGAAGGCGAGCAGGTGGAACAGATTGTCCAGCGTCGCCTGATAGTCGCTGGTGGATGGCGGCGTCAGGCGCGTCACCCGGATGCCGACATTGCCGGTCGGTGCGGTGGCGTGCAGGTCCTGCAAGGTCCAGGCGGAGGCAAACAGCGTCGGGTCGGCGCCCGCGGTCGGGTCGCTCACGCGCGCGGCGTTCACCGTGCCGTCGAGTGCTGCGCCGAAATCTGCCGATGACTTGGTCTGCTGCGGCAGGTTGAAGGAGACGACGAGCTGCAGCTGACCCAGCCCGTCGCTGTCAAACAGGTCGTCGGGCAGCGGCGTCGGCGCGCCGAAGTAGAGATAGTAGCCGCCGGAGTTGGTCAGTCCACCGGTCATCATGTGTTCGATGAAGGTGATGATCGCAGGATCCGGTGCGGGGACGGCGGCCGCTGCGCGCACCGCCATCAGCATGCGCGGCGGATTGGTCTCGGTGGAGACGTTGCTGCGGAAGATGAAGGTCTGCTGTACCGTGACCAGTTGGATCGACAGCGCGCCGGAGCCGGTGCTGCCGCTGCCGGCGACATAGGCGATCTCGAGCGCGGTCGGTGGCTGGGCATCCTTCCGCTGATAGATCTTTTCCAGCACCCGCAGGTCGTCGGACTGCACCCCGAACAGCTCGTAGACGTTAGCGAGGTAGGTCGGCTTGGCGCCGGTGGATTCGGCGGCAGGCACGCGCCGGACCGTAAAGGAAATGGTCGCGCACCACGCATAGGCCGATGCCGGCACGTCGTGCGCGACATTCTGAGCGTCCAGCGTCTGCAGATGGAACAGCCGCGCGGCGTCGGCGGCGGCGATCGTGCTGATCAGCGCCGGCGGCAGGCTGCGCAGATAGGCTGATGTGCCGGAGCTGGCGAGCACCTTGCCGGGCTGGCCGTTGGCCAGCGTGAAGCTGCGCGGCGCGGCCGCGGCCAGCGACATCGTGGCGGCCACCGCGCTGGAATCATCGACGCCCGTCACGGACGTCGGGATCTGAATGCCGATCGGAATCGGCTGGGTCGGCGGCACCAGGCCCCAGGACTGAGCCGCCGAATTGGCGAGATTCGCCGTCGGCGATGGCGCCGCGGGATTGGCGACGACCGCCTCCTGCCCAGTGGCGCTGTAAAGCGCCTGCTGCCCGATGCGCGTTCCGTGCAGCATGAAGCGCGTGCCATTGCCGACCGCCGACGACATCGCGGAGGGGGCGGGGCCGCTCGTCTGCTCCATCAGATCGTAGAGGGCGGACAGCGCGACCGGTGAGGTCCCGATGAGCTGGCTCGCGCCGTGCAGCGCGGCTTGAACGGTGATGCGCAGGTAGTCGGTCACGATGGTTGCGAGATCTGCGGTCGCGAGCGGCACCGTCTCGGTCGAAACCGACACGATGGTGCCGGGAAGCAGCGGGAAGAAGGCGAGGCCGTAGTCGGTGCCGGCGGTCAAGGCCTGCGCCGTCAGCCGCAGATTTGCGCCGAAAAAGGATTGCAGCTCGGTCGACGACGGGGCGCGTGCGGTCGAGCCTGGCTGGCCGATGCTGCTCAGATAGTTCGACAGGCCGTCGAGGTCGGCCGGCAGCACGGTGATCGCCTGGTACAGCGCATCCGGCGTCGGCGCGCTGGCCGGTGTCACATGGCGGGCCCAACTCTGATACGCCTGCAGCATCCACGCGGTGAACAGCTTCACCGCCTCGTTCGCCGGGCTCGGGCCGGCTGCGCCAGCGAGCTTGACCTGCGACGGCGTTTTCGTCTGCGGCGACATCAGTGCCGTCTGGACGACGTAGATCCAGTCGGGTTGTGAGGCCGTCGGAGTTGCAAGTCCAAGCGTCAGTTGCGGCACGACATAGAGGGCGAGCGCCAGCGGCTGGCAGTTCAGAGGCGGATAGGCGACCGGCGGCGGCGCCGCCAAAGCCGTCGCGAACATGCGTTCGGCCCGCAGCATCGCGACCGGCGATGTCTTGTTCCACAACGCGTCCTGCCAGGTGTCGGAGCCGAAGGTCGCGGTGTAGCTGACGGTGGTCGAGAAGCCGACATGGATGTGGATCGTGAACAGGCCGCAATTGATCGAGACAGTGAGCTCGACGTCGACGCTCGCCGACATCGGCACCGTGACCTGGCGGTGCGATTCGGCATTGACCGCGATCGAAATCGTGATCTCGACCAGCAATGACGCCGAGATGATCGCGAAGTCGATCTTGCCCTCGAGCTTGCCGATGATCGTCAGCGAGGCATAGACGTTGTAGTACTCCTCGGACTTCTGCTGGCCGCCGACCGGGTTGCTGGTGAATTTCGAGAACGTGCCCTGGAAAATGCCCTGCAGCAGCACGCCGAGCGATGCCGACATCGGCCCGGCCGAGAACTCGCGGTAGATGCCGATGCGGAAGCCGAGCCCGATCTCGATGACGTTGCCGAAGGCACCGACCGGCAGATTGTTGCTGCCGATCGCGATCGGCGGCAGCTTGTCATCGGTGGCGCCCGACAGCTTACCGAACAGCAGACCGCCCGAGCCGTAATATTCGGCCGCGGCAATCACCGCCGAATGCGAGAAGTCGCCATTGTGCGGATAGCCGATGTCGATTTCGAAGTCGCCATTGGTGAACACCTTGACGCCCAGCGACGGCAGCTGGACCTCGAAAGCCTCCATGTTGATCTTGCGGATCTTGTCGGGCAGCGTCAGATAGGCTTCGTAGACGCCGATGGTGGCCGAGACCTTGCGATAAAGGATCTCGGCCGACAGCCCGACCAGGGCGTCGAGATAGGCCGATTTCGGCGCGCCCTCGATGTTGAGGTCGTCGCGCACGAGAAGATGCACGCCATAGATCTGCGGATCGGCGAACACCAGCCGCACGTCGATCTGCCCGAGCAGGATCATGCGGGCGCCGATCAGCCACCCCGCATCCTTGTCGAACAGGTGGACCGGCAACGGGTTGCCCCCGCTGATGCCGGCAACGATGTTCTGGATCTGGATCAGCGCATCCTCGACCGAAACCGGCTGGGTCGGCAGCCCGACATGCTGGCCGAAAGCGGCGAGCACCACGTCGAGATAGGCTGCGCCGAGTCCCGGTGCGTTCGGGGCCTGCGATGGTTGCGTCGGGTCCCAGCTTGGATTGCTGGAGGTGCCGAGCATCGGGAAGTTGCCCTTGACCGTGAAGCTGAAGCCCGAGCCGGTCTTCGCCTTCGCGCTGTCATAGACGAGGCCGAAACCGGCCACGGAGCAGCCAAGGAAATTGAAGTCCAATCCCTCATAGTCGATCTCGACAACGCGCGACGTCTGCCCGAGCGTGATCGACAACGAAAAGTTGTTCAGCCCGATGCCGTTCAGGAGATCCCACGGCTCGGGCAAAGTGGTGAAGGAATTCCCGGTGAAGATCGCGACGAAGTCCGCCAGCAGCTGCCCAAGGGTGGATGGTTGGTGCGGGTCATTGCTGGTCGACAGCGTCAACTTGTTCTGGGAGATGTCGAAGGTGCCCTTCAATCCGGCGATCTTCGGGGCGCTGACCGACACGGTGGTGCCGGCCCCCGATTGCTTGCTGGAGAAATCGAAGGTGAGCACCAGCGCAAAGCCGTCGATGTCGAGCGCGCCGACGATGATGTTGCTGCCGCTGCCGAGCTGGGCATCGGTATCGGTCGAAATGGCGATGCCGCCGAGCGTCCAATTGGTCGCGAAGGCGACGTGCAATTGCCACGTGGTCGCGCTGTCCTGCGGGATGGTGACGCTGCCGTCCAGGGCCTCCAAGGCGACATGGTCGAGGAACGACTGCATGTCCGTGGGCAGGTCGAGCCCGAGTGCGCCCAGCAGGTCGCCGAAGGGCAGCGAGGTGGCTTGCGGCTTGCCGAGATTGGCGAGCGTGGCCGGCAGGTCGAGTCCGGCTGCCGCTGTCCAGCTCGCACCCGATCCAGCGTCGGCCATCAGGACGACGCCGAGGGCGATCTTGTCGTGGACGAGCAACTGGGCCGCCATCGACGCCGTCGTGGCCGCCTGCGCGTATTGGACGCCGAGCGTCAGGCTGTCGAGCGCGAGCACGCCGTCGAGGATCGAGAACGGCTTGCCGTCCGGCGTCGTCACTTGCGCCATGAAGTTGACCGCCTTGTCGCGGCTCATCACGGTGAGTTGCAGGCCGCTCAGCAGCAGATTGGCAAAGGAGGCAGGCGAAGGCAGCTTGAAGGCGTCCAGCAGTGCTTTGAAGCTCGGCTTCGATCCCGAGGCCTCGGTGGCGGTGAACGTGAAGCTCGGGCACTCGACCGCGACATCGAGATCGAGTGCGCCGAAGGTGAGGCTGCCGCTGAGCGTCGCGGTGACGAAGGGAGAGGAGAATGGGCCCTGAACGGCGAGATTGATGTGGGACAGCGTCGCGGTGATGTGGAGGGCATCGAGCACCGTGACGGAAAAGCCGGCGCGCTGCCGTCCCAGGGCGACGCCGACCGACAGGCCGACCAGCTGGCTGGATCCGCCATTGCCATCCTTGAGAACCTCGAAGCCCATCTCGTCGACCGAGACCAGGCTGTTGTCGCTCGTCAACGGCGACAACAATCCGTCGCGCGGCAGCCATTGCGCCAGCGGCAGGCCGGGAAACAAAGAGGCCAGGCGATACAGGCCGAGATCGGCCAGCGGGTCTTCGCCGGGGTCGAACGCAATCACCGTGGACACCACGGGCAGATCGGCCAGCGGCGATGCCGCGATGAGGTCGGCCGTCGCGACCACCAGCGGCTTGCCCGATTTGATGGAGTCGCTGACGGCCTGCCGGATCGCATCGGATGGGGTGCCGGTGATCGTTGCCATCGTCTGCTCGCTTAGTTCTGTACGATCTGGACGGGAAGGTGATCGCTGAGCAGGAGATTGAACATCAGCGCTCGCCCTGTCGCGACATCGCCGATCGTGTAGGGACCGCCGGAATAGAATTCGGTCACGACCGTTCCTGCATTGTTGGGAAACCAATGACCCACCCGCGGCAGCAGGGTGTTGGTGATGAAGTTTCGGACGGTCTGCAGCCTGAGCATCTTGTAGGCGCGCGTCCCGTTCTGGGTGAAAAGCCCAAGCACGTCGGGCACGCTGGTCGCGTTGGCCGTGGTGCCGAGACCGATGTCGCGCGGCGAGGTCAGTACGCCTGCGCCCTGATGCCAGGGACCGTTGGTGCCGACGGCGGAATGGACCGACGTATTGGCAAACGCGTTGTTGGCGTAGGTCTGGGCGACGAAGTTCAAGGCAGTGGCGCGGTTGCGAAGAACGGTCAGATCGCCGTTGACGACCACGTTGAAGTCGCCGAGGTAGCCCCGGGCGCCTGCATTGGCGCCCAGCGCGCCGGCGGCAAAGCCGAGCAGAGCGCCGTAGATGGGACTCTTGGAATTGTTCTGTCCGACCGGTGCGTGATAGACCACGGTCGACACCGGCGTCTGCGGATTGGCATTGGGATCGACGATCGAGATCTGGCACGGCCGCCGCGACCGTCGTTGCTGCGGAATGACGTCGTTCGAGCGGAAGACGCGCCCGCCGCGCAGGTTGCGCACGATGTTGGCATCCGGACAGGTCGAGGTGGGAAAGCCCAGCGCTGTCGCCCCGCCGAGCGCGTTGAAGGTGATCACCGGGTTATTCGCGTTGAACTGGATCGGTGGTCCGTCCAGCACGAGATCGATGCGATTGGCGCCGCCGCCGCCGGCCGTGGCGACGGTATCCTGGCCAGCGGACCGGCCTCCGGCTTGCTGCCGCGCATAACCGTTGCGATAAAGCACAGCGTAGCCCTCGAGATTGCCCTCTCCGGTGAAGCCGAGATCGCCGATCACCGCGGGCGGCATCGCCCCGGCACCCGCGATGGCGCCTGGAATCCAATCGAAGTGCCAATCATTGTTGCCGGTCGCGTTGAGAAAGGTCTGCAGACGCGCGAGAAACGGGATGCCCTGAACCCTGAGCTCCTGGATCACCAGCACCTGGGCGCCGAGATCGGCCACGACCGCGGCCGCCAGGCCGCAGCGGATGATCTCGCATTGGCGGCCGGTGGCCTCGAGCCCGTAGCGGGCGCCGAATTCCTCCAGGTTCCAGGCGAGCGCAGTGACGGCCATCAATGTCCTCCCGTCACAGCTTGGGTCGGCGCGAGCGGCGGCGCCTTCGGGTCGACATAGGCGCCGAACCAGCCAAGCGTGCGGTCGCCGAAACCCGCGACGAGGATGTTGGTCGAGCCCTTCGGCGGGAACGAGCGCGTGAACACGGTGACGCCCACCGACGCGAAGGTGAAGACGTAGACCGACTGCTGTCCCTGCGCGATGCGCGACAGCATGATGCCGTCGGCCCCGAATCTGAGGATGCCCTCGAGATCGAAGCTCAGATTGACGCCCCCAGGTCCCGAGAGCCGGATGAAGGGCGCGTAGGCCGCCACGCCGGTGCCGCCCGCCGTCCAGGTGAACATCAGCTGGGCATTGATCAATCCAGATGCATCGAGCGAGCCGGAGCCACCGAGCGGCAGATCGAAGGCGAGGCCGTACCATTCGCCGCTCGGAGAGGCGCCGCCGGTTGATGGATTTGTGGTGAGCTCGCGGTAGCCCAGATCGGCCGGCGATTTGCTGTCCGCTCCGATGACGAAGCCTTTGAGCTGCAGCGGGAAGCTGGCAGCGAAGCTGTCAGGGCGGTAGAGGGTGTTGGCCGCGGCCGAACTGGTGTCGACGAAACTGCCCGTGAACAGCTTGTCGGGCAGGCCGCTCAAGGTGAAGCCGCTGAGATCCCTCCTGAAGCTCTTGTGACCGCCGGGCGTGGGACTTCTGTTCGAGTCATAGGACATGGTCAGCCCGAAATTGACGAAGGAGACCGCGGCGTAGGACAACAGGTCGAAGTCGCCGCTGGCTGGCGGCAGTGTGCCCATCCAGCCCGACATCTGGAAGGTGACGGATGAGGTCTGATCGACATCGGCGTTCTGTGCGACCAGCGCGCGGTCGATCTCGATGCGGTCGATTGCGCTGCTCGACAGATAGAACGTGCTGGTCGCGCCCGGCGCGGTTGCGAACACGTAGCTCGGCGCACCGTCGTTCTGCTGCAGAGCGCCGCGGATGATGATGAGGTCGGTTGCGATCGGGCCGGGACCACTCGGCGCGCCCAGCACGGCATCGCCGAACAACGCGTTGAGGATGACGGCGGCGCTCGAGGAAAAGCTCTTCAGCGCCGAGTTCTCGAACAGGGTCTCGAGCGCCAGCAGCTGGAAATCATAGACCGCCGAGGTCGCGATGAAGCCCGAGCCCGGGCTTCCGTTGGGCGACGTGCCCGGACTGAGATAATGCACGAGGCCGAAGAACGCGCTGTCCGGAGCATAGGAGCTGCCGTCGTAGACCGTGTGATTGACGGCGCAGCCGACGTGATGGGCGACGAGCGCACTGGGGTCGACGCCAGCGAGCAAAAACGACAGGCTCGGGTCGAGCTGGCCTGCGGCAACCGGCACGTTCAGGCACAGGAAGCCGTTCCATTCGGGATCGTCGACCAGTTCGCAGAAGGTCTGTAGGCCGGCGAGCCCGAGGCCGTTGTTGTACTGGGCCTTGGCATTGGCGATGTAGCTGCTGAGCCAGCCAGACAGCACCGCGCCGGTCGGATCAAGCGCGGCGACGTTGAATTGCTGATAGCCGGTCCAGGCCGCAGGAGTGGATGCAAGATCGCTGACGCGCCCCTGCGCCGATTTGATGATCAGCACCGACTGATAGTCGCCGGGTGCGATCTTGTCGGGCGAGGCGGGTGCGAAAGAGAATCCCCAGCCGCTCATGGCGAGGGTCACGGTGCAGTTGGCGATATAATCCGCCGTGGCCGCGCTGATCACGATGAACTGCTGAGGGGCCAGGAAGGCGTCGCGGATGTTCTCCGGCAATGGCTGGCCGGTCGGGGCCCTGTCGGCTCCCAGCGCCTGGAAGGTGAGTTGGCAGCCCGCGGCCGCGCCGAGCTCGACCGAGACGATGTTGCCCTTGCCGTCCAGGCCCACGATATAGCCCTGCGGCGTGACCGCGATCTTGCGCGGATCGCCGAGATCCGCCGACTGAGCCGGCAGCTCGCGGATCACCTGGGCGCGAGTCGTTGCGAGATAGCCATATTCGAATGCCGCGAGGGCGCCAGTCTGCGCAGCGAATCCGGGTGTTGGCGTCACCGCGCCATAGGGCAGCAGCGGAAAGGCGGCGCCAACGGGCAAATTTGGCGGCAACGCGCGCAAGGCGAAACCGTCATGCCGCAGCAATCGAGGATCCTGGGCCGTGCCAGCCCCAGGGCTGAACAGCGGCGAGTTCGCCGATTCGGAATAGTAGACATTGTAGGGCGGCGTCGCGCCGCTCTTGACGACCGCGGCCAGCGCGGTGGTATGGCCGTTGTTCGGGCCGGGACCGAACGTCAAGCTGCCGTTCGTGGCCGTCGTCACCGCAATGTCGGCCGGCGTGCCCGGCATGAAGCGCATCAGGTCGCCGTCGGCAAAGCCGATCTGCTCCGTGGTTGCGAAGCCGCAGACCAGCCGGTGCGCTGCTTGGGTTGCACCGGGCACGGTCATCGCAAAGTCGCCGCTGGGCGCGAAATAGAGTCGCGCCGGCTGGACCGGATCGACCGCGGCGGCCGCGACGAACTGGGCGCCCGTGCCGGGCCTGAGGGAAAGCTTCTCGTTCCAGACCGTACGATATGCCGAAACGAAGCTGCCGCCCGCCGGCGTAATTGCCAGGTTGTTGCGGGCCGGATTGCCGAAGCCGAACGGATCGATGACGCCGTTGACCGTCGCCCCCGCCAGCGCCTCGCTGCTATCGAGCAGCGGGAATGGCAGCCTGCTCGGCGGGCCACCGTCCTGCGCCATGGCATAGTCGAAACCGAAGTCGAAGGCGGTCAGCGCGCCGGCATTGACGCCGGAAAAACTAAGACAGCCCGCGGTTTGTCCCGTGAGCGGCACAGATAGCGAGGCCAGCTTGACGGCCGGCTGGCTCGGCGCTGCATCGCCGAAGGACAGCGCTGCCAGTCCAGCGGGGGAGATCACGAGACTGTCGCCGCCGTAGCTCAGCGGACTGGATGAGCCGACAGCGCTCGCGTCAAAGAATAGCGTCCGTCCCCGGCCGCCGGCCGCAAATAGCCGATAAGATTGGGGCTTCAGCGCGTAGGCCGGGTACGGCAGGCTGAGGCCCTGCGCCAGAGAGTCGAGCTGCTGCAACCACAGCACGAAGCCCCCCAACGTCGCATTTGTGCCAAACGGCGGAAATCCGCCAGCTGCAGTCAGCATGCTGGCGCGAAATGCGGGCATGCTGGATTGCGCCGGCGCCTGTGGCAGGAAGACGAAGCCGGCATGCTGGAAAATCTGGTGATTGTTGATCACCATGGCGAAGAACTGATCGAGCGTCAGTGGCCGCATCGTGGGCGCTGCGTTCACCGCATAGGCGAACGCGCCGACCCAGGGGCCACCCGCCGGCTGGGATGTCGCCGCCAACAAATATGTATGGTCCACGGGCGGGGTCGGATTGGCGAAGGGCGGATAAAGTGGCGAAAACGTCACAGGCATCGTTCGCGCGCGCCCCCTCTCTTTTCTGCGGCACCAGAATATGCTCTTATCGTTACGATTGTATAGTCCTATCGTGTGGATATAAGGTTGTTGCAGTCTTGGCCTGCAGCTGAACGGGAAGATTTTGATGATCGGCTTGTCTGGCGGCGGACGATGCGGCCGTCTCGTGGTCGCAGCGGCCTTCATTTTTGTGAGCGCGGATCAGGCTGCTCTTGCCGATGAGTCGTTCGACCAGCGGTTCTGGTCGCCCTTGCCACTGTCGAGTTCGTTTGCCGGGCCGCTGACACGTGCGGACGATGCGATCGTGCGTGACGGCTGGACCACCTACGCCACCGGCTACAGCATCGACGGTCACAGCATCACCGACAATGTCGTTGCCGATGGCCGCTTCACCTCGAAGGGATATGTGGCTGGACTGGCCAAGCGGCTGTCACCGAACTTCACGGTCGGCCTGCGCGGACAGCACGGGACCAGCAGCGTGAGCTACAATCAGACGCCCGACAGGAATATGAGCGTCAGCAGCCAGGGCATTGCCTTCGACGTCATCGTCGAGGATCAGCACGTGTTGTGGCGCACAACTGCGAGCTATGCCGACGACAGCTTCAATGCAAACTTCAACGCATTCACGCCCGGCAGCTGGAACGGCCGTGAATGGGCAATCGATTCGCAGTTCAACGTGCGCTGGACGTTCTCGCGGGTCGTGACCACCGGCTTTGTTGGCGTCCGCTACTTGAGACTGGAGCAGGACGCCTTCACGGCGACGGACTTCTTCTCCACGCAATTCCCGGGCCAGAGCCGCGAGTCTCATCAGGTTCGCGCCGGCATCGATCTGCTGTGCTCGCTCCTCAGCGTCGGTCCGTTCCAACTGCTGGCCTCGGCGTCGGGGCAGGTGCGCAACGAGATGGACAACCACCCGCCGATCCATGGCGGGGTCGATCTCACCGGCATGGCCGGCAACAGCTTCACCTTCGACTATGCCAATGCGGAGCCGGTTCGTTTCCCGGCCGCCGTCACCTGGCAAGCATCGGGCGGCCTGGAATTACGTGCGGCGGACACCTTCCACGTGTTCTTCAACGCCACAACAAGTCGCAACTCGATGCTGAGCTGGACGGGCTATCAGGTCGGCGCCCGCTTCCTGTTTTGATCGCGGTCACCCGCCTGTTGTAAAGACGGCGCGGCGGAGCCAGCGCCCTCCAATCGATTGCTCGGCGGCGTGCTGTTTTTCGAGCTGGCGTTCTCCTTGTCATCGTTTTTGATCGATTATCCAGGCCTGGACCCGCGGGTGAAGTCTCAACTTGCGGAGAATGGTCTCGCTTTGGAAGCTTAGCTCGGATGTCGATGACGCCGCCGGGGTCATCACGACCCGACGGCTTGGCGCCAGCTTCGGGGCGGCAGGACCGCGCGTCTGCACGTCCGCTAGCTGCCGTTCGTCGGCAGACATGACACCCGCTGCAGCACACTCGCGGCCACCGCATCCCCAGCCCAACGCCTCGTGACGATCGCGAAGCGCCCCTCGCGGACCGGGATGCGCCTTGATAATCACAAATTCCGAAAATCGGCAGGTGAATAATGTTCTGCGGAAGTGTGGCGTTTGTGACGTCAACTGATCTCCTGCGCCGGAGGGGGCTTTTGGACCAGTGGTGGTGTGGGTGCCGCGCTTCATCTCGCGAAGAGGCTGCTCGCCGAACGTCATTGGCTTTGGCCACGCGCGGACTGCGTCGACTGGATCTCGAGAGTCCACGCGCCGTCACGACGGGGAGGCAGGTGGCGGGCTTGGCTGCGTGTCCGAAGTCCGACAAACACGATCGACAGACGAAGCTGATATGCTAGCGTGCAGAGATCATCGCCTGGCACACCTGCTTAGACTGACCGCCCGGATGGCAGACAATGAAGCTCGACCGCATCGATATCAAGATCCTGCACGAATTACAGAAGAACGGTCGCGTCACCAATGTGGAGCTCGCCAAGCTGGTCAATCTGTCGGCGAGCCCCTGCCTCATGCGCGTCAAAAAGCTGGAGGCCGAGGGCTATATCTCCGGATATTCCGCACAGATCAATGTGGCCAAGCTCGGTTCGACGCTCACGGTCTTTACCGAGGTCACGTTGAAGAACCACCAGCAGATCGACTTCGCCCGGTTTCTGGCTGCGATCGAGAAGGTGGAGGAGGTGGTGGAGTGCCACTTGGTGTCCGGTGGATACGACTATCTCCTGAAGGTCGTCGCGGCGGGAATCAGCGAGTACCAGGAAATGATGGAGCGTCTGAGCGGCATGAATGTCGGCATCGACAAGTATTTCAGCTTCATCGTCCTGAAGTCTCCCCTGGTGCGAACCCATCTTCCGCTGAAGAGCCTTTTTCCGCTCTGATCGGTGCCGCTTCCGTTCGGTGCCCGACGCACGGGGAAGGGCTGTGCAGAGCACAAGAAGCGCCAGCCCGCATCCCTCAGCCGCTGTGAGTTTCTGCCGAAATCAGCGGAAGAAACGAAAGATCCTGCTTCATGGCGGCGGAAAATGGCGATCCGTCCGCTCCCGCTCGCCCTACCTTGATCGCATCATCTGTCGGCTTGCAGCGCCGACGATGAGGATAGTGCGCATGACCCGCTTCCGCCCGAAGTACATCACCTTCGATTGCCACGGCACACTGATCCACTTCCAGATGGCGGAGTCCGCTCGCGACATTTACGGCGCGCAGCTCAGCGAGCCGCGGATGCTGGAATTCATCCCCAACTTCGCCGCCTATCGGCCGGACGAGGTCATGAAGCACTGGCAGCCCTTCGCGACCGTCGTCCACAATGCTCTGGAGCGGACCTGCAAGCGCAACGGCGTCGCTTTCCGACCCGAGGATCCCCGCAACATCTACGAGCGCAATCCGAGCTGGGGTCCTCGTCCCGATGTGCCGGAGGGCCTCGCCAAGGTTGCCAAGGAGATCCCGCTGGTTGCGGGAGCGGCTTCATGCGCCGCGATGCTGATGAAGGCTGCCTCTGGTTGATCAAGGGCCGCTTCGCGCGGCAGCTTGCGTGCGCGTTTCAGCTCTGCATGACGAGTCCTCCGCCGCTGCCGGTTTCCTGAGCAAGGCAGTTGCGAAAACGGCGAGGGCCGGGGAGTAGCAGACGACTGCGCCAGGCGATGATCCATGCGGCGGGACTGCGGTGAAAGACCGACGGAGCCCGACACGCCACGATTAGAGGATATTATACCGAAAGCCGCCCAGGCTGCAGACGAGTATGCTGCACCCCTCGCGCCATTCAGCGTTTCGTGTGGTCGAGGGCGCGCAACACTGATGTGAACGGCCACGAACTCTGGGTGGGAATTCATGGCCGGCGACCACGTCAACCCACGCCCTCAAGTTAGGCAATCTGCCGCGACTTGTGCCTCTTAGCCCATCATTGTGACGATGTCTTAGCGCGAGCTGACAGGAATGAGTTCGATGATGCCTCAAGGTCAGACCGCAAGGCCGGCAGCGCCGGCACTTTCGATCCGCGGTCTGACGGTCGATCTGCCGCGAGGCATGGAACGACGCCACGCCGTTGAGAACATCACGTTCGATCTCCTGGACGGTCAGATCCTTTGCATCGTCGGCGAGTCCGGCTCGGGCAAGTCGGTCACTGCCAACACGATCATGGGTCTCCTGCCGCGTGCGATCCTGGTGTCGGCGGGCGCCATTCAGCTCGGTGGACCCGATGGCACGGCGATGATCGGCGCTTCGCCTGCAACGTTGCGCTCGGTGCGGGGCCGTGTCGTCTCGATGATCTTTCAGGATCCGCTGTCGGCGCTCAACCCGTTGATGAGGGTGGGCGAGCAGATCACCGAGGTCCTGACCGCGCATGACGTCGGGACCAAGGACTGGCAGCGACAGCGCGTCATCGAGCTGCTCACGGAAGTCAATCTTCCCAACCCGCAACTGATGTACGATCAGTATCCGTTTCGACTGTCGGGTGGACAGCGCCAGCGCGTCATGATCGCAATGGCGCTGGCGCTCGAGCCCAAGGTGCTGATCGCCGACGAACCGACGACGGCGCTCGATGTGACCACGCAGGCGCAGATCCTGCACCTGATCCGGGACATCCTGCGGCGAAAGGGGATGAGCGTCATGTTCATCACCCACGACTTCGGAGTCGTCGCCGAGATCGCCGACAGCGTGATCGTCATGGAAAAGGGGCGCATCGTCGAGCAGGGCATTGCCGCCGAAGTGCTGAAGTCGCCGTCTCACCCGTATACCAGGCGCCTCATCGCGGCCGTTCCCAATCTGACCGGGCAAGACCGCGCCGCTGCGGCAACGGTGCCCGAGGACGCGATCCTCAAAGTCGAGGGCCTGTCGAAGACCTATCGGAGCGGGAGCGCTCTGTTGGGCAGCCAGCGCGTGGTCCCCGCCGTGCAGGACGTGTGGTTCGACATCGGTGCCAGCCGCACGCTCGGGATCGTCGGCGAAAGTGGATCGGGCAAGTCGTCGCTCGGCCGGCTGCTCGTCAAGCTGCAGGATTGCGACGGCGGCAGGATCCTGTTCGAGGGGCGCGATATCGCGGCGCTCTCGGATTCCGAGTTTCGCCCGCTGCGGCCGAAGATCCAGATGATCTTCCAGGACCCGTTCGCGTCGCTCAACCCGCGGTCGACGATCGGCCAGATCCTGACCGTTGGCCCGGTCGCGCACGGCA
Source organism: Bradyrhizobium sp. ORS 375 (assembly GCF_000239775.1). Taxonomy (GTDB): domain Bacteria; phylum Pseudomonadota; class Alphaproteobacteria; order Rhizobiales; family Xanthobacteraceae; genus Bradyrhizobium. The sequence goes on along the minus strand of NZ_CAFI01000164.1, from coordinate 12,958 downwards.
TGCCGCGGGCGCAGGCGCGCATCGAGGCCAAGGAACTGCTGGCGCGTGTCGGCCTCGATGCAGGCGCGTTCGATCGCTATCCGCATGAGTTCTCCGGAGGCCAGCGCCAGCGCATCGGCATCGCCCGGGCGCTGATGTTCAAGCCCAGGCTGCTGGTCGCCGACGAGGCGGTCTCCGCGCTCGACGTGTCGATCCAGGCGCAGATTCTCCAACTGCTGGATCAGATCCAGCGCGAGACGGGGGTGTCGATGATCTTCATCACCCACGATCTGCGCGTCGCCAGCCAGATCTGCGACCAGATCGCCGTGATGCACAAGGGGCGGATCGTCGAGCAGGGCCCGCCGTCACAGATCTTTCTCAATCCGCAATCGTCCTACACGCGCGAACTCGTCGCCGCAATTCCGGGTGAGACGCTCGTTTGAGCCGGTCACTCGCCCGTATCCGATCCGACCACCGCAACCGATACACGCAACGCAATCTGGATGGAGAGACGACCTCATGACGGATACGATCAACGCCCGGCCAGGCTACTCGCGTCGTGATGCCCTGCGGCTGACGGGAGCGGGCGGACTCGCCACCTTCGTCGCTCCTCACGTCCTGGGTGGCGCGGCGTTCGCGCAGGGCAATGCGAAGGCTCCCAAGGGCCGCGTGGTCGTCGGCGTCTCGCAGGAGCCCACGACGTTCAATCCCCTGATGGTTCATGGCGAGACCGACGACGCCGTGATCTTCTCGGTCTTCGACGCCCTGATCCGCATCGACGCCCAAGGCGTGATGCAACCCAATCTTGCGGTCGAGGTGCCGAGCCAGGCCAACGGCGGCATCTCGAAGGATGGCCTGGTCTGGCGCGTTCGGCTGCGCGACGATGTGAAGTGGCATGATGGGACGCCGTTCACGGCCGAAGACGTGAAATACACGCTCGAGTTGATCGTCAGTCCGAAGTTCCGGGCCTGGCGCACGGGCGGCCATTCGCTGGTGCGCGACCTGAAAGTGGTCTCTCCGACCGAGATCACCTGGCGAATGGAAAGCGCCTTCGCGCCCTATCTCGCATTCCTGGCCGAGACCTTCATCGTGCCCAGGCACATTCTGGAGAAGGAGGCTGATCCGAACATCACGGCGTTCGGCCAGGCGCCGATCGGCACCGGTGCCTTCAAGTGGGGCCAGCGCGTTCCCGGCGATCGGATCGAGCTCGTGGCCAACCCGAACTACTTCGGGCAGGGGCCGTTCATCAGCCAGCTCGTGTTCAAATACGTCCCGGACATGACGGTGCTCTACACGCAGTTCCAGAGCGGCGACGTCGATCTGGTGGACCAAGCCTACATCACCGCCGATCACTACGAGGAAGCCAAGAAACTGCCGGGACGCACGGTCGATCTCGAAGCGGCATCGGGTATCGAGGGAATCTTCTTCAACCTCGAGCGGCCGCAGTTCAAGGAGCTGGCGGTTCGCAAGGCGCTCTATGCGGCGCTCGACCGCAAGTCGATCATCGACAGCATCTACTATGGCGTGGGAACCGTCACCGAGACGTTCATGCCGCCGCAATCCTATTATCATGATCGGACGCTGCCGGTTCAGGACTTCAACCTGAATGCCGCGCGCAAGATCCTCGACGACGCCGGCTGGGTGCCGGGGGCGGACGGCATTCGCGCCAAGGGCGGCGTGCGCTTGTCCTTCGCCAATTCGACCACGTCGGGCAATCATCTGCGCGAGCAGATGCAGCAATACATGCAGCAGATATTCCGCGAGATCGGCGTCGAGATGACCATCTCGAACCTCCCGCCGGCCGTGATGTGGGGCGACTTCTGGCAGAAGTCGCAGTTCGATAGCGGTCTCTCCGGCGTCACCTTCCTGATTGCGTCCGACCCCGACGTCACCAACCGTTTCGCGTCGACCTCAAGCTTAGCGAAGGGCGGGCAGGGGTCGAACGTCATGCAGTATTCCAATCCAAAGGTGGACGAGCTGCTGAAGCAGGGGCGCAGCACCTTCGATCAGGAGGAACGCCGCAAGATCTACGCCCAGGTGCAGCGGATCATCCGCGAGGAACTGCCGTTCCTGCCCGTGTTTGCCTACACCGTCATTCTCGGACGCAAATCGAAGCTCGACGGCTTCAAGTTCAATCCTAACGTACGCACCGCCTCCTGGAACGCCGCCGCGTGGTCGTGGAAGGGATGATGGCGGCCAAATAGTCCGCCATCCGCCGCCCGCCGGCGGATGGCTCGTGTTTCCGACGCGGGTCATGATGAGCGAGAGCGAATGCGCGGCTTCCTAGTCAAACGGCTTCTGCAGAGTCTGATTCTGCTGCTGATCGTGTCCGTGATCGGCTTCGCAGTCCTTAATCTCTTTCCCGGCGGTCCGCTGGCGCAATACGCGCTCGACTCCAGCATGACACAGGACGACCTCATGCGCCTGAAGGAGCAGCTTGGACTGAACCGGCCCCTGTACGTGCAGTACCTGGACTGGGCATTCAGGCTGGTGCAGGGAGATTGGGGCCACTCCTTCCGCGACAGGGCGCCGGTTCTGTCGGTCATCGGCCGCCATCTCTGGGCGACCTTCCTGCTGATGGGATCGTCGACCATCCTGGCTGTCGGGGTCGGCGCCTGGATCGGCATTCGCAGCGCCACCCATCGCGGCTCGCTGTTCGACCACGCGGCGACGATCGGGGCCATGGTGGCGCTGTCGATCCCGACCTTCTGGTTCGGACTTGTCGGCATCTACGTCTTCACGCTGCGGCTGGGATGGCTGCCCGCGGGCAACATGTACACGGTCGGCGACGAGTCGATCCTCGACTATCTCCACCATCTCATCATGCCGAGCGCCGTGCTGGCGCTGGTGCACGTCGCCATCTGGAGCCGCTATATGCGTTCGGCGACGCTGGATGTCATCCACCAGGATTTCGTCAACACCGCCCGCGCCAAGGGCCTCAGCGAACGGCGCATCCTGATGAAGCACGTCGTCGGCAATGCGTTGCTGCCGATGATCACGCTGGCGGGCATCCAGCTTCCCAGCGTGCTGACCGGAGCGCTGGTGACCGAGACCGTGTTCACCTGGCCCGGCATGGGCCGCCTGTTCCTCGATAGCCTCGGCTACAGCGACTATCCGGTCGTGATGGGACTCCTGATGTTCTCGGCGGTCCTCGTGATCGTGAGCAATCTCCTCGCCGACATCACCGTTGCGCTCGTCGACCCTCGCATCCGGTTGGCCTGAGTCATGTCATCCACCGCCAGAGAGTTGGAACCAGCCGTCATGACGAGCGCCGCAGCCCCCCATCCGGCCCGCGAGCGCTGGTGGCGCGGCCGCACGATGCGTCGCTTCCTGGCCAATCGCCTCGCCTTGTTCGGCGCGGCCGCGATCGTGCTCCTCGTGCTCGCATGCGTGATCGGGCCGGGTCTGCTGCCTTACACGTCCCTCAGTATCGACCTGCGGGCGCGGTTCGCGCCGCCCTTCACCGGCTCGCATTATCTCGGCACCGATCCGCTCGGGCGCGACGTGGCGGCGCGGCTGTTCATGGCCGGGCGCATCTCGCTGGCGGTGGGCTTTGCCGCCATGCTGCTGTCGACCATCATCGGCACGCTGATCGGCGTGATCGCGGGCTATCGGGGCGGCTGGATCGGCGCCGTCCTGATGCGCATGGTGGACGGCTTCCTTTCCTTTCCCTCGATCTTCCTGGTCCTGGCGCTCGCCGCCGCGCTGAAGCCGAGCGCGATGATGATCACCGTCGTCATTGCCGCCACGAGCTGGATGGAGGTGGCGCGCATCGTCGAGACCGAGGTCCGCTCGCTGCGCGAACGCGAGTTCGTGCAGGCCGGGCGCATGCTCGGCCTCAGCGGGACGCACATCATGTTTCGCGAGATCCTGCCGAACGCGATCGGGCCGATCATCGTCGCCGCGACGCTCACTGTCGCCCGCGCCATCCTGATGGAGGCCTATATCAGCTTCCTCGGCTACGGCATCCAGCCGCCGCTGCCGAGCTGGGGCAACATGCTCGACGGCGCGCAGCGCTATCTCGGCAGCGCGCCATGGCTCGCCATCATCCCTGGCGCGGCCATCACCATCGCGGTCGCGAGCTTCAATTTCATCGGCGACGGCTTGCGCGACGCCTTCGACGTCCGCGGCGACCACAAATAGGACCGCACGACACGACGCCTGCCGGCGCTGCCGCAGCGCCGGCGATCAACTCGTACCACCACGCCGTGAGCCACGGCACCTTGATTGAAAGACACTCGCTATGCCCATCGTCGTTCAACCGGTGCAGAACAGCGCCGACTTTCCCAAGCAGGTCGATGTCGTCGTGATCGGCGCGGGCATCGTCGGCACGTCGACGGCCTATGAGCTGGCGCGCAAGAAGGTGTCGGTCGCCCTGATCGAGAAAGGCATCGTGGCGGGCGAGCAGTCCGGCCGCAACTGGGGCTGGGTGCGCCAGCAGAACCGCGACCTCCACGAGCTGCCGTTGGCGATGTACAGCTTGAAGCGTTGGGGGGAGCTGAACGCCGAACTCGGCGCCGACCTCGGCTTCCGCCGCGCCGGCATTCTCTACGCCACGAAGGACCCAGGCGAGCTGGCCCGCTGGGAGAAGTGGAGCCAGCAGGCGAGGCTCATGGGATTCCATAACGAGAGTCTGACCGCGGCCCAGGCGCAGGAGCGGATGAAGGGCAGCACCAACACATGGCTCGGGGGCATCTGGTCTCCGACCGACGGCTGCGCGGAGCCGGGGCTGGCTGCGCCCGCCATCGCCGAGGGCGCCAAGGCGCTGGGCGCTTTCGTGCATCAGAACTGCGCCGCGCGCGGGCTCGATATCGCCAATGGTGAGGTGAAGGGCGTGTGGACGGAGCGCGGACTGATCCGCGCCTGCGCCGTGGTGCTGGCGGGCGGCGCCTGGAGCTCGCGCTTTCTGCGCCGGCACGGGATCGACTTGCCCGTGGCCAATATCGACGGAACGGCGCTGCGCACGACGCCTGCTCCCGACATCTTCGATGTTTCATGTGTTTTCGGCGCGGGGTACGCCCTGCGGCGGCGCATCGACGGCTCCTACACGATCGCCGTGCCGGGGCATGGCGTCATCAACCTGGCGCCGCAGGGCTTGCGCTACGCGACGAAGTTTCGCGAGCTGATGCGCGCCAAGATCGGGAAGAAGATGACCTACCGGGTCAACAGCATGCTCTGGAACGGTCCGGACGCCTGGGGGAGCTGGGACTTCGACGCGATCTCTCCGTTCGAGAAGATCCGGATCATGGATCCAGTTCCGCAGAAGGATCTGGTCGATCAGGCCATCCGCAATCTGGTGTCGGACTTCCCGGCGCTCAAGGGCATCGGGGTCGCCGAGTCCTGGGCCGGGCTGATCGACACCTCGCCGGACCTCGTGCCTGTCGTGGACACGAGCGACAAGATCCGCGGGCTGACGATCGCCACCGGCTTCAGCGGCCACGGCTTTGCGCTCGGACCCGGAGCGGGCCGGCTGGCGAGCGAACTCGCCACGAACGAAACGCCGTTCGTCGAAACTCAAGCCTATCGTCTATCGCGCTTTTCGGATGGATCGGCCATCAGGCGGCCGGACATGATGTAGGGGAAGGGCCGCTCGACGTATCGGGGGCCGGTCGCCGATGCCTGATTGTTTTTCGTATGTTTCTTGTAGATGATCCGGTATGCCGATGTCTGTCCTCGCTTCATCCTTCGACGGCGATAAGGGGATCTGACGATGCAAGACTCCGTGCGCCTGAAATCGTTCGAGCTGTTTCCGCAGGACATTGCCGGTGTCGATGTCAAGCTGCTCCACGCGCTCACGATCAGCGTTGGCTGGCCGCACCGCCCGAACGATCTGGAGCTCATGCGCCGTGCCGGCAAGGGCATCGTGGCGGTCGACGGCATCGGCCGTGTATTCGGAAGCGCGATGTGGTTTCCTCACGGAGACGACTTCGCCACGATCGGCCTGGTGATTACGGTGCCGCGCACGCAGGCGCAGGGCAACGGCCGCTGGCTGATGGACCACGTCTTCTCTCATTGCGGGGCCCGTCGCCTGAGCCTCAACGCCACCAAGGCGGCCTATGGCCTCTACCACTCCCTGGGCTTCATCAAGGAGGCGGTCGTTCAGCTCCACGATGGCGAGGTCTCGTGGAGTGGAGCATCCCTGACGCCCGTGGATGGTCGTCTCGAGGAGCTGCCCGGGGAGGTGATCGGCGAGATCATGCCGCTCGACCTCGCTGCATTCGGGGTAGATCGTGAGCGCCTTCTCACCCTTCTGGCCGAGGTTTCGAGCGTGTGGGTGCTCCGTCGTCGCGGCGAGATCGTCGGCTACTCCATGTGCCGTGAGTTCGGTCGGGGGCATGTCATCGGACCGATCGTCGCGTCCAACGACGAGGATGCCATCCATCTCACGGCGGTTCACATGGAAGCGCTGAAGGGACGGTTCGTTCGGGTGGATACCCGTTCGCAAGGCGCCTTTGCAGAGTTTCTCACCCGCAGCGGGCTCGTCGCCGGCGAGGCTGTCACTACGATGTGGAAGGGACGCCCGTTTCTGAACGAGGTTGCGGGTCACCCAATCGTCTACGGCTTGGCCGGCCACTCCTTCAACTGAGCCGGCGCGCCGAACCAGGACCAGGGAAAGTGTCGGGCTTTCGGCGCGAAACCGCGAAGTCACGCCGCGGGCATCCGGCTGCGCGAGACGGACGCGCGATAGCGGAGCGGGTGAGGCCGCTCGCCGGCACCGGTCATTCGTAGACGCAGACGTAGATTTTCCGCACGGTCTCGATCGTGCGCCAGATGCCCACGAAGCCCGGCTTCATCACGAAGCTGTCGCCGGCACGGAAGGTGAATGTTTCGCCGCCTGTCTCCTTGATCTCGATCAGTCCCGATAGGATATGGCAGAACTCGAATGTCGTGCCTTTGATCGAGTGCGTTTCGCCGGGCGTCGCTTCCCAGACCCCGGTCTTGATCATCTCGCCGCGCGAGTCGTCCTGAGCCCAGGTCTTGAACTTGGGCGAGCCGGAGATCAGTCGCTCGGGCAGCGGGAGCCCGTCTTTGGGCGTGAACGTCGGATTGGTATCGATGGGGATGAGAAGCGACATGCGTGCCTCCGTGTACGGGTGGTGAAGTGTCAGCATCTGCGCGCGCGATCCATCAGCCCAATCATCGGCTGACCGGCTCGGCGGCGGCGGATGTTGTTGTCGATCAAGGTGCGCGCGGCCGTGTAAGGCTGGGTGACGCTTGCGACGTGCGGCGTGATCATCACCTTGGGGTGACGCCAGAGCGCGTTCGACATGCCGATGACGGACGGACATGCGACCAGTCTCGTCAGGATCTCCTCCATCATCGCGCCGCGGCTTGGGATGGCGCTCAAGGTAGAGAAACGGCCCGGCTGTTCGCGCCGTAGACTGCGGACTTTCGGAAGATAATATCGAAAACGGTCCGGTCTGCAGTCGAACCTTCTGCCGGTCTCGGACCACCCTGGGCGCAGTGAAGCATCGGCAGTTCGATCTTGGATGCTGGTCCTAACGCACGTCCCATCACCATCAGACCAGGGGACGGCGCGGGCGCTATGTCATCCGAGTGTGATGAGACCTCATTGAGATACCTGAAGGCAGCATGACAACCGCAGACTTCCGGGATCGAGGGATCGCGGCAACCGACGTTTCGCTTGTCCCGTTCTCCGCCCATCACCTGCCCGGCGCCCTGAAATTGTCCCAGGAAATGCGCTGGCCTTATCGGATCGAGGACTGGGCATTTGCCCTGCAACTCGGGCAGGGGTTCGTTCTGGAGCGCGACGGTGAGGTCATCGCTACCGCCGCGTGGTTTCCCTATGGCGAGGACTGCGCCACGATGGGCATGATCATCGTCTCCGGCGCGGCCCAGGGCCGCGGTTATGGCGCCAGGCTCATGGACAGTCTGTTGGCGGCGGCGGGACCGCGGACCGTTCTCCTGAATTCCACTCCGGAAGGTCAGATCCTCTACACGCGGCGCGGCTTTCAGCCGGCCGGGATGGTCCACCAGCATCAGGGCAACCCCGCCGGCCGCTCTGAGGCGCCGCCCCTTGATGTCGTACGGCCGCTGACATCCTCGGACTTCGAAGCCGTTGCGCGCCTCGACGCCGAGGCGACGGGCTTCCAGCGGCGTCCGCTGCTCGGGCGCTTGCTGGAGGTCGGTGACGCCCAGGTCCTGCTGCGGCAGGGCGACGTCGCAGGCTATGTCATCTCGCGCCTGTTCGGCCGCGGGCACGTCGTCGGCCCCGTCATTGCGCCGACACCCGACGACGCGCATCTTCTGATCAAGGCGGCGCTGTCGCGGCTGGAAGGCCGGTTCGTGCGGATCGACACGGCGGCCGACACCGGCCTGTCCCCTTGGCTCGATTCGATCGGCTTGTTGCAGATCAGCGATGCGCTCACCATGGTTCGGGGTACGATGCCGCGGAGCGGACCGTCGCGGGTCTTCGCGCTCTCGAACCAATCGCTCAATTAGGAGAGCCGGCATGCTGAATACCACAGCCGCAAGCCTCGAAGATTTGGCCACCCCGGCCGCCATTCTCGATGGGGCCCGGCTGGACCGCAACCTCGCGCGCCTCGCCGCCCGCATGAGCGACCTCGGCGTCACGCTTCGTCCGCACATGAAGACAGCCAAGTCGATCGACGTCGCCAAGCGCGCCTTCCCGAACGGGCCAGGACCCATCACGGTCTCCACCTTGGCGGAGGCGGACTACTTCGCCGGTCACGGCTATCGCGACATCACCTACGCGGTCGGTATCGCGCCTCATACGGCCAGTCGTGCCATGAGCCTGCGCAAGGCGGGCGTGGATATCAAGGTGCTGCTGGACACGGTGGAGCAGGCCGCCTTCCTGTCTGAAGCGGGGCGGGCAATAGGCGTGGCGCCGGCTGCTTTCATCGAGATCGATTGCGACGGCCATCGCGGCGGACTGCGGGCGGACGACCCCGCGCTGCTCGACGTCGCTGCAACGCTGACGAACAGCGGCTCGGCGCTTGCAGGCGTGCTGACGCACGCGGGCGAATCCTATGCGCTTCACACGCCCGAGGCGCTGGTGGCCGCGGCGGAGAATGAACGGGCCGTCGCCGTCAAGGCCGCCGAGCGGCTGCGTGCGGCCGGACATCACTGCCTCGTCGTCAGTGTCGGCTCGACCCCGACCGCTCATTGCGCTGCCGCGCTCGACGGCGTGACCGAAGTGCGGGCGGGCGTCTACATGTTCTTTGACCTGGTGATGCACGGCGTCGGCGTCTGCTCGACCGATGATCTCGCCCTGTCGGTTCTGTCCACCGTCATCGGCGCCAAGCCCGAAAAGGGATGGATCATGATCGACGCGGGCTGGATGGCGCTTTCGCGCGATCGCGGCACAGCAAGTCAGCAGGTCGACCAGGGCTACGGCCTGGTCTGCGATCTCGCGGGCCGGATCTATCCCGACCTGATCGTGGCCTATGCGAGCCAGGAGCATGGGACGCTCGCGGTCCGCTCCGGCTCGTCCCAGTCGCTGCCGGACCTGCCTGTCGGCACCAAAGTTCGCATCCTTCCCAACCATGCGTGCGCCACGGCCTCGCAGCACGAGCACTACCACGTGGTCGCCGGCCAGGGCGCCGCGATCGAAGCCCAGTGGCCGCGCATCCGCGGTTGGTAGTTGCTCGGGGCACAGCACATTCTTCCCTTCCTCCTTCGAGCCCGGTGACAGATGAAGCTCACATCCTACTGGCTGGACACGTCCGAACCGTTTTCGGGCGGTGCCAAAGGTCCGATCGAAGGGACATACGATGTCGCGGTGATCGGCGGCGGGCTCACGGGCTCCTCCGCGGCGCTGGCGCTCGCCAAAAAGGGCGCCCGCGTCATCATGCTGGAGGCAGAGACGATCGGCCACGCCGCCTCGGGCCGCAACGGCGCGATGTGCAACAACGGCTTCGCCCAGGACTATGGGGTGATGTCCGACAAGCTCGGACGTGACGTCGCCGACAGGCTCTACCGCGCCTTCGACGCCGGCGTGGATATGGTCGAGCGTCTCGTCGCCGAGGAGAACATCGACTGCAGCTTCGCCCGCGTCGGCAAGATCAAGCTCGCGGCCAAGCCCGAGCATTACGACAAGCTCGCGCGCGGCCAGGAATTGCTCGCCGCTCACGTCGATCCCGATACGCATATGGTTCGGCGCGAGGATCTCGCATCGGAAATCGGATCGGAGCGCTATTACGGCGGCCTCGTCTATCGCAAGAGTGCAGCCATGCATGTCGGGCGCTTCGTCCGTGGCCTTGCGGAAGCTGCCGCGCGTCGCGGCGTCGCCATCCATGAGCGGACGCCCATGACCGGCCTGATGGCGGCGCCCGGCGGCGGCCACCTGGTCGATTTCCCCAAGGGCCGTTTCACGGCCAAGCAGGTTCTCCTCGCCAGTGGAATCTCGCAGGTCGGTCCGCTCGGCTGGATCCGTCGCCGCATCGTGCCGGTCGGCGCCTTCCTGATCGTCACGGAGCCGTTGCCCACAGATCTTCTCGACAGGTTGCTCCCGCGCCGGCGCAATGCGGTCGATACCAAGAACCTCGTCAACTACTTCCGCACGACGCCCGACAATCGCCTGCTGTTCGGCGGTCGGGCGCGCTTCGCGGTGTCCAATCCGGCCTCGGACGCGAAGAGCGGCGAGATCCTGCGCGCCGCGCTTCACGATGTCTATCCCGAGCTGCGCAACGCACGGATCGACTATTGCTGGGGCGGCATGGTCGACATGACGCGCGACCGCCTGCCGCGCGCAGGCGAACGCAACGGCATCTACTACTCCATGGGTTACAGCGGACACGGCACGCAGATGTCGACGCTGATGGGGACGATCATGGCCGAGGTCATGGACGGCCGGGCCGCGTTGAACCCCTGGAAGGACTTCGCCTGGCCCGCCATTCCCGGCCATTTCGGCAAGCCCTGGTTCCTGCCTCTCGTCGGTGCCTACTACCGCATCAAGGATCGCTTTCAATGACTAATCCCATCAGGCATCTGACCGAGGCGGGCCATCTCGGCTCCTTCTTCATTAGCGGCGGCTGGTGCAAGCCGGATGGCATGGAGCATGCTCCGATCGTCAACCCCGCCAAAGAAGAGATCGTGGCCGCCCTTCCGCTGGGCAGCGAGGCCGATGTCGAGTACGCCGTGAACGCCGCCCGTCGCGCTTTTCCCGGCTGGGCACGCACGCGCCCCGAAGAGCGCGCCGCACTCCTCACGCGTATCCACGCCTTGATCCTCGAACGCCAGGAGCTTTTCGCGCAGGCCCTGACGTGCGAGATGGGGGCTGCGATCAGCTACGCCCGTCTTGCGCAAGTCCCGCTGGCCGCCGAACATGTCCGCGCCGCGCGTGACAATCTTGCGCGCTTTCCGTTCATCACCGCACGCGGCAGCACCGCGATCATGCGCGAGCCCATCGGCGTCTGCGCGCTCATCACGCCCTGGAATTGGCCGCTCTACCAGATCACAGCCAAGGTCGCTCCGGCGCTCGCCGCCGGCTGTACGATGGTGCTGAAGCCGAGCGAATTGTCGCCGCTGAGTGCTGCTCTGTTCGCCGAGGTGATGGATGATGTCGGCGTGCCGCCCGGGGTCTTCAACCTTGTCCACGGCACAGGTCCGACCGTCGGTGCCGCGCTGGCCGCGCACCCCGAGGTCGACATGATCTCGATCACTAGCTCGACCCGGGCGGGCATTCTCGTCGCCCAGGCGGCCGCGCCCACCGTGAAGCGCGTGGCTCAGGAGCTCGGTGGTAAGTCGCCCAACATCATCTTGCCGGATGCCGATCTGCGCCGGGCCGTCCCGCTTGGAGTCGGCGCTGCCTTCCGCAATGTCGGCCAATCCTGTAGCGCGCCGACGCGCATGCTCGTCTTGCGCGCGCAATTGGCAGAGGTCGAGAGGCTGGCCGAGGCCGCCGCGTCCGAACTGGTGGTCGGTGATCCGCTTCTCGAAAGCACAACTCATGGCCCGATCGCCAACCGGCCGCAGTTCGATCGCGTCCAGACCATGATCGGCGTCGGCCTCGAGGAGGGCGCCAAGCTTGTCATCGGCGGAACGGGACGGCCCGATGGACTCCCGGTCGGGCTGTATGCGCGACCGACGGTGTTCTCGAATGTCCATCGCGACATGCGGATTGCGCAAGAGGAGATCTTCGGCCCGGTGCTGTCGATCATCCCCTATGACACGGTGGAGGAGGCGATCGATATCGCGAACGACACCGTCTACGGCCTCGGCGCTCACGTCCAAGGCAAGGACTGGCCGACGACGCAGATGGTTGCCGGCCAGATCCGCTCCGGCCAGGTGCATCTCGACTATCCCGACTGGGACCCCAACGCACCGTTCGGCGGCTACAAGCGTTCCGGCAATGGCCGGGAATACGGCCTCGAAGGCATCGAAGAATATATCGAGACCAAAGCTGTTCTCGGCTTCTATCGATGATGGCCGATCGCAGACATCATTCGTATCGGGCGCCGAACGTTGGCGGCTTGTCCACGAAGCAAGTTGCTTCTGCATCTCCATCAGAAGGCATCTGCACTGCGGTTGTAGCCATACATCAAGCTCGTGCGCCGCGCCCGACAGCTTGTGTCCTCCCGTCCAGATCGGGCCGTCGTGACCTTCGTCAGGATCACCGCTTCCGCCAATTCCTGAAGTAGAAGTACAGCAGGACGCCGGCAATTGCGGCGCCGCCGGGGACGACCGCGACCGCCAGCAACAACGCCACCAGGATCACCAGGGTTGTGACGTACCACGGCGGCCGCTTCTTCGTTGCCGCAGGCGCCGAGTCTGCGGCGCCCGGTCCCCACGGCCCGTTGACGGGGGCGGATCCGGCGGGCGGCGGCGGAACGATGGGCGGGCGCAATGAGCCTGGCGCCGCAGCGCGGGCCTGCGCGGCCTGCTGCTTTTCCTCCTGTCTTGCGAGCGCGAGCAGCACCGGGTCAGGCGCCGGCGGCGGCCGCATCGCGGGAGTCCATTGCCGGCCCGGCGGTGTCCGACCCGCGGCCGCCGCCTT
>NZ_CAFI01000165.1 GCF_000239775.1 Bradyrhizobium sp. ORS 375 | reverse complement strand
CCATTCGTGCGCTGGGACCGCGGTCCCGGCATGCCCAACCAGGCGGTGCTGGTCGATTTCCCGCACCGCCGCTTCTATTTCTTCTTCATCGAGCTGTGGCCACAGGAAGTGTACTACTTCACCGGCCTGCTCATCATTGCGGCCGTAGCCCTGTTCCTGATGAATGCCGTCGCCGGCCGGCTGTGGTGCGGCTACCTCTGCCCGCAGACGGTGTGGACCGACCTGTTCTATGCCGTCGAGCGCTGGGTCGAGGGCGACCGCCGCGAGCGCATGATCGGCGACAAGCGCGGCTGGACCTTCAGCCACATCCGGAAGGTGGCGACCAAGCACTTCCTGTGGATCATGATCGGCTGGTGGACCGGCGGCGCCTGGGTGCTGTATTTCGACGACGCGCCGACCCTGGTGAAGGACCTCGCCACCTTCCAGGCGCCGTTCACGGCCTACCTTTGGATCGGCATCCTGACCGCCACGACCTACATGTTCGCCGGCCATGCCCGCGAGCAGGTCTGCATCTACATGTGCCCGTGGCCGCGCATCCAGGCGGCGCTGACCGACGAATGGGCGCTCAACGTCACCTACAAGGGCGACCGCGGCGAGCCGCGGATGTCGGTCAAGAAGGCGGAGGCGGCGCGGCTGCAGGGCGCGCCGGCCGGCGACTGCGTCGACTGCCATCAATGCGTCAATGTTTGCCCCACCGGCGTCGACATCCGCAACGGCATCCAGCTCGGCTGCATCCAGTGCAGCCTGTGCATCGACGCCTGCGACAGCGTGATGACCCAGATCGGCCGGCCGACCGGCCTGATCGGCTACGACACCGACATCAACGTGGCCAGGCGCCGCGAGGGCAAGCCGGAGATCTACCGGATCATCCGCCCGCGCACGATCACCTATGCGAGCTTCATCGCGATCGTCGGCGGCATCATGCTGTACACGCTGGCGACGCGCGGCACGATGGGCATCAACGTGCTGCATGAGCGCAATCCGCTGTTCGTGCAGCTGTCCGACGGCGGCGTGCGCAACGACTACACGGTGCGTCTGCTCAACAAGCGCGGCGCGCGCGACTTCGTGCTCGATGTCGTCGGTCTGCCGAACGCCAAGGTCACGGTGGCCGGCGAGACGCGCGAGGCCGACGGCCGCATGGTGATCGACGTCGGCCAGGACCAGACCCGCGAGATCCGCATGTCGATCGAGGCCAAGGGCGCCGATCTTCCGCCGGCGCCGGTCGACATCGAGATCAGGATCAGTGATCCCACGACCGGTACGTCGGTGAGCAAGCACGATCACTTCGTGCCGGGAAGCCGCTGAGCCGCTCTTGGCTCGGGCCTTTGCAGCGCGACTGCAACTGATGAGGAAAGAGGGAGGAGCAACCGCTTCTCCCTCTTTTTGTCCGTCACGGTTGTTCCAGATCAATGATGCGCGAAGACCGCAGGCAGAGCATCGGCACGTCAAGGGATCGTTGCTTCCTACTGACGGAGAAACAAACATGTTGAAGGTCGCAGTTCTCATCTGGGTCATGCTGGGCACCGTGCTGGCGGGCAGCGCCGTGACCGCGTTGTTGACGGTGCAGGGGCTGGTCGCGAGCCCGATGAAGGATCTGCCGCTCGCGGCACTGGTCGGCTTCGTCGTCGCAATGCCGTTGTCCTATTTCGTCGCAGCGAAGATCAGCCGCAACGGCCGGGGCCGCACCGCCTGACACGGGCCGGGCCGGACGGCGACGTTCACGGAGTCAAACAGCGCAGGGGTCGGGGATCGCAGCAACGAGACATCGTGAAGCGGTCCCGCGGCGCAGATGCGTCCGGGTTGCTCCAGTCCGTTTCGCCCTTGATAGAAGAGGGCGCGGGGAATGCCGGGCGCTGGCCGCACCCATGGCCCGCCTGCAGAAAGAAAAGCAGGCGGCAGTCACCACAGGTTCAGCCGAGACATCCCGGCATTCCCCGCGCGATGGGTTTCACGCTTATAACGCGCTCTCCCCGGTGTCCGGCGTTTTAGCCACCGTCGCCCTCGGGATCATCATCACCTGAGGGCTTGGCGCCAGCTTCGGGGCGCCAGGACCACGCGTCTTCACGTTCGCGTCATGCCGTTCGTCCGCGTGCCATCACGGCACGCTGCGGCATGGCCGCGGCCACCGCATCCCACCCCGCGTGTCGTGACGATCGCGATGCGCCCCTCTTGCCGAGGCGGGACCGCGACACTCAATCACGAATTCGAAAAAAAGCGAAAGTGGAAAATTGAGGCGCGGGAGCTGACGCCGGTCACGGTGTTGATCCCGCTTCTGAAAATCATCCCTCGGTGCGGCCGCCGCAACGGCTTTGCGCCGGCGAGCGGCCGGCGACGCCGTCCTGAGTCGCCTGACGGGCAGGCGGTCGATGTGACGAGATTGGGGCGAGGGTGGCGACCATTGATCAGCGATCCTGGCCCTCCCGCTTCGCCGGTACCATCTTGTCGTAGACCTTGCTGCCGAGCAAAGCGGCGTGGCTGACGAACAGCAGCGAGGTGAAGGTGCCGTCGATCTGCGGCATCGAGGTCAGCACCGAGGCGCTCTGCGTGGCGGCGAAGACGATGCGGACGGCATCGATGTTGGAGACGACGTCGAACAGCACCAGGAGATAGCTGATGCTGAGGATGCCGGTGATAGCGACGTGCTGGACGCGGTTGATGTCGACCATGTCGCTGCGTCCCTTCACCTCCTGCAGCACCATGTCGGACAGCGCGGCTTTCTCCGGGCCGGCTTTGTCGGCGAGATATCTCGGCGCCTGCGTCGGCGAGGCGGCGTCGGGCGCGGTCTGCTCCTGCGTGCCGACGACGGTCGAGTTCGATATCAGGCGGGACAGGAACGGCGTTGCCACAGCGAAGCCGCCGACCAGGGCGAGATAGAACGGGATGCTCGGGAACAGATTGTAGGCGTCGAGCGCGATCTTGGCGTTGTTGGGCACCTCCTTGGCCGCGGTGGCGGCCGCCGCCTGCTGCTGCAGCTCGGTGATGAACAATCCGCCGAAGCCGTAGTTGAACAGGCCGCACACCAGCAGTCCCGACAGCAGGATGACGGACCAGATCACGAGTTGCGCCAGTGTCAGGCTCATGCGATTGCGCTCGTCGATGATCGGTCCGAGCGCGCGCCCGGTGATGCCGAAGCCGCACGCGATGAACAGCAGCGAGAGCGAGGCGAGCGCGAGGCCGAACGGGATTACCAGCGACATCGTGCCGTTGACCACGCTCGACCACTCCAGCGCCTTGCTGGCGAACCATTCCGGCCAGGTGGTCGGCCGCGCGGCGTTGCTGCCGGGCTTGGCATCTGGAGCGGGATATTGCGCCGAGGCGACGAGCGACTGCGCGGCCATGAACTGGGTGCGGCAATCCTGTGCCTTGTCGGGTTTGGGCCGCCATCTGACGCTGTCGAGCACGTTCGGCTTCTCGGTCGTCGCCACGGTGCAGTCCAGCCCGTCGCCGGTGCTGCCGGTGGCGATGCGGGCGTTCTGGACGAATTGGCCGAGTGACAGGCGGGCGCCGACGCCCATGCCGTAGGCGCCGAGCGCCGACAGCACGAACAGACCGAGTGCGACGACGAACAGGAAGACCCCCGCTCTCGGCATGGCTTTTGACGTCGCGCGCGGCTCGGCCATCGGCGCGCTGCCGCTGGGCACGCCGGTGCCGGTCATCGCGTTGACGAACACCGCCGCACCGCCGGAGCCCGCATCGGTCGCTGCATCGCGCGTGAACACGTCCACGGTCTGTCCGTTGGTGAGCGGCTGGTGCAGCTGATGCGTGATCTTGTCGGCCGCGAGATCGGCCCAGGGCGTGGGCGGCGGCGGGCTCGTCGTGCTGTTGAGCTGCAGCGTCTCGCCGTCGGCCTCCCAGATGATGACGCGGCTCTGCGGCGCGGTGGCGCCGCGCGCATCCTCGGCGATCGCCAGGATCGCGCGTACGGTGCCGCCGAGCTCGCGATCCTGCACCGATGGCAGCACGTCGCGCCGGGTGAAGCCCGCGCCATCCACCGATGCCGCCAGCTGCGCGATCAGCCGCCGCACGCCGTTGACGCTGCCGCTGCCGTCGGCGGGCGCGCTGCCCAGCGGCTTGGTCTCCGCCCAGACGATCTGGGCCAGTTCACCTGATGGAAGCGTCATGATGTCCTCCGGGCAATCAGTTTTTGAGTATGGCTATGTCGTTGCACGCGTCTGATGTCGGGATGCGAGGGATCGGGACAGGCAAGTCATGGCGCCTTCTCAAGCACCCATCCGACCTTCTCTCGGAAGACGAAGCCGTTCTTCTGCAGCACGTCGCGTACCGTGCGGGCAGCCGGTGTCTTGCCATCCTTGATGATGTGGCGGATTTCCTCGTTGATACGGTTCTTGAGCTGTGTGGGCGTGAGCTCTCCCTTGTTCTTCACCCGGTCGACGGCCTGACCGAAAATTTCAGCCATCTCGTGGGTCTCGTCGAAGCGGCGGGTGAACAGCGCATCGGGGTCCTTGGTCAGCGACACCGGCTCCAGCTTCTTGCGACCGCGCGCGACATCGCGCGGATCGGTCCCGACGTGCTTGGTTCTGCGGTTCGTGGCCGGGTCAAGGAACTGCCGGTTGTGCGGGTCCATCGCGCGATCCACGGCGCGCTGCGGCTTGATGCCTGGTGCGCCGACCGCCAGCGGCTCGTCGATGTCGCCGCGCGTCACCGGTTGATCGAGGACGAAGTTCTTCTCGCCGGATTTAATTTGAGCCGCGCGCTTCTCGCTGAAGTGGGGCGAGAAGGCGTTCGGGTCGTCCAGGCGCTTGATTGCTTCGTCGACGAAGCCTTCAGGCAGCGGCTTTCCCAGACGCTTGGGGGCCTTCGGCGCGGGCGCGGGCGCAGCAGCAGCCACTGGCTTGCCGAGCTTCGCCGCTTTCTGCTTTTTCTGAAGTTCCGCAGTCTCCCTTTCAATACGCCTGACAAAGTCGGGATCGGTCTTGCCGAGCGCCTCCTGCCGCGCGGCAATCTTGCGCATGGCGTCGAGCCGCTCGGCGTCGCGACGCAACGGATCGACAAGGCCGCCTTTGTTGGCGGCTTGGCCACCGGGAGGATCGGCCGCCGAGCCGCCGGATCCCGGAGCTTGATTGGCGGCGCGGCTCGCATTGTTGCGCGCCGCTTCGCAGGTGCGGATGAGAGCCGCGCCTTGCTTTGCAGCCTCCTGCGGATTGCTTTGCCGCATGGCCTGGATGCGCGCGTTCCAGTCCGCCAGCTCAGGATGCTGCGCCAATTCGTTCGCATACTCGACGTGGATGACCGGGCACGGACCCGGGCTGCACACGCCGACGCCCTTGGGGGTGACGACCGCCTCATGACCGTTGACGGTCGGCTTTTTCGCGGACGCCTGCGCGGGCTCGATGGCGAGTTCCGGCTTGGGCGCAGCGGGCGGCGATTTGATCGCCGGATGATCCTCGCTCTTGCCCCGTTCAGGCTTGCTGACGCCTTTGGGCGGTTCGGCTTCGGCAGGATGCGTTGGTGGCTTGATGGGCGGCGTCGTTTCGCCCGAATGAACGGTGGGGGCCGAGCCCTTGGCGGCATTCGCCTTCTGTTTGGCCGCTTCGCTCCCCTTCGTTCCCTGTCCCACCAAGTGCGAGGTCGCAACCGATTGCGCAGCCGCGACCGCCGCCTGCCGATTATCCATGCCTTGCAACTTTGCGTCGGCGAACGCGACGCCGCCACCGACAACCTTGTCGGTGACTGTTGCCGCGCCACCGCGCAATTTGGCGGTGGGAACGCCGAGTACGCCGCCGATGCAGCCGGTCAAGGCCGCGCGGACGGGCCCCGGCACCAATTGCTTTTGCTTCGCCTCGGCGGCTTGCTCGATCGTGACCGTCGGAAACAGTTGGTCGAGCGCTTGCGTCGTGATCTCGCCGGTCACGTTGATCCCTGCCTCGGTCAGGCAGCGCCGCACCGCCTGCTGCGCGAACGGCTGGCCGAGCTTTGCGGCAGCGCCTGCGCCGGACAAAGCGTGGCCAAGCCCGGCTGTCAGGCCTGTGACGAAACCCTGCTTGCCGAACTTGGCGGCATCCTGCTTGACACCTTTCCAATCGACCTTGCCGGAGTTGACGCCACTAGCGAGCGCCGTCGATCCGCCGCCAAGCGCCGCGCCGCCAGTGCCGACCACGCCAGCAGT
>NZ_CAFI01000166.1 GCF_000239775.1 Bradyrhizobium sp. ORS 375 | reverse complement strand
CTCGCCGACCTCCTCCAGGACATGGACGGCGTCGCGGCGCTCGCCGGCGACACCGACGGCGCCGATGGCGGCGGCGGCAGCGCGTCCGACCCGGCCGGCGCGCTGGTCGATGCCGAGGTCATCGCGGCGATGCGAGCCCAGAATCTCGATCCGCAGGCCTATCTCGCCAACAACGACGCCACCGCGTTCTTCGCCGCGACCGGCGGCCTGCTGCAGACCGGGCCGACGCTGACCAACGTCAACGACGTCAGAGTGATCCTGGTCGACTGAGGGCACCTCGCTTTCAGAACTCCTCCGCGATCTTGGTCAGCATCGCCAGCAGCGCCTCGCGGCCATCCGGGCCGAGCAGCTCGTTCAGCCGCGCCTCGTGCTTGGAGACCACCAGCTTCTTGGCGCGGGCGAGCACGCCCTTGCCCTTCTCGGTCAGCATCAGGATATGCGAGCGTCGGTCATTGGCCGAGCGGACGCGGGTGCAGAGCTCGCGGCTTTCAAGGCTGTCCAGCAGCGACACGAAATTGGGCCGGAGGATGCCGAGCGTATTGGCGATCTCGGTCTGGTTGCGGCCGGGATTGGCGTCGAGCAGCAGCAGCACCGAGAACTGCGCCGGCGTCAGCTGCAACGGTGCAACGCAGCGCAGGAAGTCCTCGAACACTTTCAACTGCGCTCGTTTCAGCACATAGCCGAGCAGATCCGACAGCTCGCCGAGCTGGACCGCTTGCGTCTCCTCGACGGCTACGGCAGCTTCCCGACGGCTGTCCCGCTTGCTGACGGGCTTGGCGCTATCGGCCATCACGGTCCGCCAAAGTCATCACAATTGCTTCCATCCCTGGTCTCGAATGCCGCAGCCGGAACAGCGGCCTTGAGATTATAATCGATAATTGTTATCCACCATACCAAACACGGGCAGCCGAATTCAACTGCCCCGACCCGCGGAGGGCGCACAGGCGCCACCCGCACCCGGTCACCACAGAGGGGGAGCGTCCTGTCTTGAACACAACGATCTTGCTGTTCCTGTTGCAGGACGGCATTACCAACGGCGCGATCTACGCCCTGCTCGGGCTGGCGCTGGTGCTGGTCTTTGCCGTCACCCGGGTGATCCTGATCCCGCAGGGCGAATTCGTCACCTACGGCGCGCTGACCTATGCCTCGCTCGCCGCCGGCCGCATGCCCGGCACCGCGAAGCTCGCCGTGGTCATCGGCCTCGCGGCCTTTGCCTTCGACCTCTATGCGATGCGCAAGACGCTGCACGCGCCGAAGATCGTTCGTACCTTCGGCCTCAACGTCGCCTTCCCCGTGGTCGTCCTGCTCGCCAGCATGTGGGCGGCCGACCAGCGCATGCCGGCCGGCGTCAGCCTCGTGCTGTCGCTGCTGATCGTCGCCTCGATCGGCCTGTCGCTGTATCGGATCGTGTTCCAGCCGCTCGCCCACACCTCGGTGCTGGTGCTGCTGATCGCCTCGGTCGGCGTGCACCTGGCGCTGCAGGGCCTTGGCCTGCTGTTCTTCGGCGCCGAGGGCCAGCGTGGCCCGACCTTGCTGAACGCCACTGCGACGCTCGGCTCGCTGCGCTTCACCGGCCAGGGCATGGCAGTCTACGGCATCACCATCGCCTTCATCATCGGCCTCTGGCTGTTCTTCGGCCTGACGCTCTACGGCAAGGCGCTGCGCGCCACCGCCGTCAACCGGCTCGGCGCCCGCCTGGTCGGCATTCGCACCACGCTGTCCGGCCAGATCGCATTTCTGCTGGCCTCCACCATCGGCGCGCTCTCGGGCATCCTGATCGTCCCGATCACCACGCTCTATTACGACACCGGCTTCCTGATCGGCCTGAAGGGGTTCATCGCCGCGATCATCGGCGGCCTCATCAGCTATCCGCTGACGGCGGTCGCTGCGATCGTCGTCGGCATCGTCGAGGCGTTCTCGTCGTTCTACGCCTCGAACTTCAAGGAAGTCATCGTCTTCACGCTGCTGATCCCGGTTCTGCTGCTGCGTTCGCTCGCCGCGCCCGCGGTCGAAGAAGAGAAGGATTGAGCCGTGCGCGAGCGTTGGCCTCTCATCATCTTTGCCGTCATTGTCGCGGCTATTCCGTTCATCCCGGGCGTCCCGCCGTTCTGGATCGTGCTGCTCGACAATATCGGCCTCTCCGCGCTGGTCGCGATGGGCCTGGTGCTCTTGACCGGCGTCGGCGGCCTCACCTCGTTCGGCCAGGCCGCGTTCGTCGGCTTCGGCGCCTACACGACCGCCCTGCTCTCGACGCAGTATGGCGTCTCGCCCTGGCTGACCCTGCCGCTGTCGCTGCTGGTCTCCGGCCTTGCGGCGGTGCTGCTCGGCCTCGTGACGGTCAGGCTGTCCGGCCATTATCTGCCGCTCGGCACGCTCGCCTGGGGTCTTGGTCTGTATTATCTGTTCAGCAAGCTCGCCTTCCTCGGCCGCAATGACGGCATCTCCGGCATCCCGCCGCTGTCGATCGGCAGCCTCAGGATGCTCGATCCCGGCACGATCTATTTCGCGATCTGGGCCGCCGTTCTGATCTCCGCCCTGCTGACGATGAACCTCCTGGACTCGCGCACCGGCCGCGCCATCCGCGCGCTGCGCCGCGGCCACATCGCCGCCGAAGCGTTCGGCGTCTACGCGCCGCGCGCCAAGCTGCTGGTGTTCATCTACGCGGCCGTGCTCGCCGGCCTCTCCGGCTGGCTCTATGCGCACTTCACCCGCGCGGTGAACCCGACGCCGTTCGGCGCCCAGGCCGGCATCGAATATCTGTTCGTCGCGGTCGTCGGCGGCGCCGGCTATGTCTGGGGCGGTGTGCTCGGCGCGGCGATCGTCGTGGTGCTGAAGGAGGTGCTGCAAAGCTATCTCCCGCTGCTGCTGCACGGCGAGGGCCAGCTCGAGACCATCGTGTTCGGCATCCTGCTTGTCACCCTGCTCCAGCTTGCGCCGACCGGCCTGTGGCCATGGCTGACCGCGCGGCTGCCGTTCAAGCCCGCCGCCAAGAAGCCGGACACCTCGATCAAGCTGCCGGCGCGCGAGCGCGCCGCGGCGGCTCCCAGCGTGCTGCTGCAGGTCGACAATGCGCGCAAGCAGTTCGGCGGCGTGGTCGCGGTCAACAACGTCTCGTTCGACGTCCAGGCCCGCGAGATCGTCGCGCTGATCGGCCCCAACGGCGCCGGCAAGAGCACGACCTTCAACCTGATCACCGGCGTGCTGCCGCCGACCTCCGGCAACATCTCGGTGCTCGGCAAGGCTGTCGGCAACGCGCCGCCGCAGGACGTCGTCAAGCTCGGCATTTCCCGCACCTTCCAGCACGTCAAGCTGGTGCCAGACATGACCGTGCTGGAGAACGTCGCGATCGGCGCGCATCTGCGCGGCCACTCGAATGCGCTGTCGAGCATGTTCCGGCTCGACCGCGGCGACGAAGCCAAGCTGCTCGCGGAGGCCGCGCGGCAGATCGAGCGCGTTGGACTGGGCGACCAGATGCACCAGCTCGCCGGCTCTCTGTCGCTCGGCCAGCAGCGCATCGTCGAGATCGCGCGCGCGCTGTGCGTCGATCCGATGCTGCTGTTGCTCGACGAGCCCGCAGCCGGCCTGCGCCACATGGAGAAGCAGCGCCTCGGCGCGCTGCTGCGCGACCTGCGCGCCGGCGGCATGTCGGTGCTGCTGGTCGAGCACGACATGGGCTTCGTCATGGATCTCGCCGACCGCATCGTGGTGCTCGATTTCGGCACCAAGATCGCCGAGGGCACACCCGCCGCGATCAAGACCAATCCCGAGGTGATCAAGGCATATCTCGGAGCCACCGCATGAGCACCTTGCTGGAAGTCGCCGACGCCCACGTCTCCTACGGCAAGGTCGAGGCCGTCCGCTCGGTCTCGCTCACCGTGGCCGAGAACGAGATCGTCACCATCATCGGCGCCAACGGCGCCGGCAAGACCACCCTGCTCAGCGCCATCATGGGCGTGTTTCCGCTGAAGGGCCGCGTCTCGTTCCTGGGCGAGGACATGGCCCGGCTGGAGATCGAGGACCGCGTCGCGCGCGGCCTCTGCCTGGTGCCGGAGCATCGCGAGCTGTTCGCGACCATGAACGTCGAGGACAATCTCCAACTCGGCGCCTTCAGAATGTCCAAGGCGCATGCGGCCCGCGGCTTCGAGCACGTCTACACGCTGTTCCCGAAGCTGAAGGAGCGGCGCAAGCAGCTCGCCGGCACGCTGTCCGGCGGCGAGCAGCAGATGCTGGCGATGGGCCGCGCGCTGATGGGCGCGCCGAAGATGCTGATGCTGGACGAGCCGAGCCTGGGTCTCGCGCCGATCATCGTCGCCGGCATCTTCGAGATCGTCGCAAAGCTGCGCGAGGAAGGCGTCTCGGTGCTTTTGGTCGAGCAGAACGCCAAGGCCGCGCTGAAGGTCGCCGACCGCGCCTATGTCATGGAGCTCGGCGAGTTCGTGCTGAACGGCAAAGCGAGCGAGATCGCGACCGACCAGCGCGTCGCGGCGAGCTATCTCGGCTTTGCCGAGGCGGCCGCGAGCTGAGCCGGACACGAATGGGGTGAGGTGCTGTCTCAGGATGGCGCCTCCTTCGACAACAGGAATTCGACCATCACGCGCTCCAGCGCCCGGTACATGTCGGTGCCGGTCGCCGTCAGGCAGCCGCGCTCACGCGCGGCGGCGATGAAGGGCGAGACCTCCGGCTTGGTGATGACGCAGCCGCAATAGGCTGACGGGCTGATCGTCGCCATGTCGACCGGCAGGGAATCACCTGGCTGCATGCCGGCGGGCGTTGCATTGACGACCATATCGAATCCATCAGCGTCAGCGCTGCCGACAACCGCGCGGCCCTTGCCGCGTTCATTGAGCCGCGCGATCAGCGCATCGCGACGGCCTGGGTCGCTGTCGTGAATGGCGAGCTCGCGCACGCCGGCATCGATCAGGGCGAGCGCAATCGCCGAGCCGGCGCCGCCTGCCCCGACCTGCAAGGCGCGGACGCCAGCGGGATCGAAGCCGGCGGCGTTCGCCGCGCCGACGAAGCCGAGACCGTCGACCATGTCACCGTGCCACCGGCCGTTCGCCCCCCGTCGCATCAGGTTCACCGCGCCAATGAAATGCGCGCGCTCGGTCGCCGTCGCGCACGCGCGATAGCAGGCGAATTTGTGCGGGATGGTCGCGACGATGCCATCGAGATTTTTCACCCGCGTCATCGTCGCCAGGAAGTCGGCGAGATCAGCAGCCGCGACCTGGACCGCGACCAGGATCGCGTCGCTCTCGCGATCCGCGAAGGCTTCGCTGACACCCGCCGGCGACCGCACCTGCGCGATGGGATCGCCGATGATGATGTGGAGACGCGTGGCGCCGGTGGGGGCGAAGATCATCGGGGGGTCTCCCAGAAAGCTAAAAACTCTCGGTCCAGATAGCCGAAAGGCCGGCTCATCGAGCCGGCCTTTCTCAATCGAAGCTATGGTCTATCCGCTCACTTGGCCGGGACGTATTTGCCGTCCTTCACGGTCAGGATGATGCGAGCGCGGTCGTCGAGGCCCGAGCGATCCTTTTCGGTGAAGTTGTAGACGCCCTGCGAGGCCGCGAGGTCCTTCTCGCTCAGCAGCGCCTGGCGGATCGCCTCGCGGAACTCCGGCGTGCCGGGCTTCGCGGTCTTCAGCGCCACCGGAATGACGCGCTTGAGGATCTCGAACGCATCGAAGGAGTGGCCGGCGAACTGGCTGCGGCTGTTCGGGCCGTACTTGGCTTCATAGGCCTTGTTCAGCTCGAGGCCGGGCTTCTTGGTGAGCGCGCTGTCGTCCTGGGTCTCCGGCGACATCACCGGGCCGGAGGCCATGATCACGCCTTCCGCCGCCTTGCCGGCGATGCGGATGAAGTCCATGCTCGCCGCGCCGTGCGTCTGGTAGATCAGGCCCTGATAGCCGCGCTCGCGCAGCTCGGTCTGCGGCAGCGCCGCCGCTGTACCGGAGGCGCCGACCAGGATCGCATCCGGGTTCGCCGCGACCAGCTTGAGCACCTGGCCGGTCACCGACGTGTCGGGACGCGCGAAGCGCTCCTCGTCGGCGATGGTGATGCCCATCGGCACGGCCTGGTTCTTCAGGTCGTTGAACCAGAGATCGCCGTAGGAATCGGAGTAGCCGATGTAGCCGACGGTCTTGATGTTGTGCGCCTTCATGTGCTCGTAGAGCACCTTGCCCATGATCGGCACCGGCTGCGGCATCACCACCGACCACTTCGTTCGCTCCGGCGTGACCGGGAACGGCGCCAGGCCGAAATGCGGAATGCCGGCTTCATTGGCGACGTTGGAGACCGCGATGGTCGGCGGGGTCAGCGCCGAGCCCATGATGATGTCGGCCTTGGATTCGGTCACGAAGCGGCGGGCGTTGGTGGTCGCCGTGGTCGGATCGCCGCCGTCGTCGAGCACGATCACCTTCAGCGGCACGCCGCCGATCTCCTTCGGCACGAACTCCAGCGCATTGCGCTCGGGGATGCCGAGCGCCGCGCCCGGACCTGTCGTGGTCGTGGTGATGCCGATGGTGATCTCGCTGGTCTGCGCCAGCGCCGGGGCCGACGCGAGCATCGCGATGACGCCAGCCGCAGCCAGATAGGCCTTCCTCATAAAATCCTCCCTCAATCTTTTCGGTTCAGCTCGTGATCCGCCGATCCCTGTTTGCAGTCCCGCCCCCTTGTCCGGGACGTCTTCCTATAGGCCGGCCGATTATGTGTCCAACCGTGATCATAGCATTGAACACGAGAAGATCACTTCTCACCATCCGACCAAAGCACGACAGCTGAATATCCTTAAGACGGTCGCATGTCGCACCCATTCCGCACCTCATTCGCCGAGGAATTTGGCTCGCATCTCCTCCGGGAACGGCGTCGATTTCAGCTTGTCCGGGTCGGCCGGATCGCGTCCGACCAGCACCCGGGTCTCGAAGCCTTCGATCGCCAGCGCCTCGCCCTTGAACACCTTGTGGGTGACGTCGAACGACGAGCGCTTGATGCTCTCGATCCGGCTCTCGATCGTGATCCATTCGCCATAGGTCGAGGGGATGTAGAATTTCGCGCGGGTGTCGACCATGGGAATGCCGACCAGGCCATAGCGGCGGACGATGTCCTGCTTGGAAAACCCGGCCGCCTCGAACATGACGGAGGTCGCATCGTCGAACATCGCGAAGTAGCGCGGATAGTAGACGATATTGGCGGGATCGCAGTCGCCCCACTGGATCTGCACATCGCGGCGGTTGACGAACATTTTTTGAGGACCTCGCTATCAGCCGCGGAAAACAGTCTGCT
>NZ_CAFI01000167.1 GCF_000239775.1 Bradyrhizobium sp. ORS 375 | reverse complement strand
AGCCGCCGACGGTGGTGACCAGCGCCGCCATGACCGCGGGCGCCACCGCGCCGCCGAGATAGCCGGCGAAGGTGTGCACGCCGAAGGCGCGTCCCATCCGGCTCTCTTCCATGTGCGCCGACAGCAGGGCGTAGTCTGACGGGTGATAGACGGCGTTGGCGAGGCCGAGCAGCACGGCCGATACGACGAGGCTCGCATAGCTCAGGTAGACGCCGAGCATCGCCAGCGACAGGCCGCCGAGCGTCAGCCCGAGCAGCAGGATGCGTCGTGCGCCGGCGCGGTCGACGAGATAGCCGACCGGCGCCTGGGTCAGCGCCGAGACCACCGCGAACACCGTGAGCGGAAAGCCGAGCTCGACATAGCCGACGCCGAGCTTCTCCTTCAGGTAGGGGAACAGCATCGGCAGCACCAGCATGTGCAGGTGGCTGACCCAATGCGCCAGCGAGATCAGCGCCAGCGTCCGCAGCGAGGAGGCGGCCCGGACCGGAGCACCGGTGTGTTGCGATGCGGCGAGAACGTCGGCCATGGTCGTCCGTTGGCTCCGGGGCTGAATCTGCAGAGAAGGTCGCGAGGTCCACCCATGGTCGCGCGCGCTCGCGACCCGGCGCGACCAAGCGTCACACTATCGATGATTGTGGTTCACTGTCCATGAACGCGACTGCATGGCACGTGCGCGCATGATGCGTCGATCGCGCGCGAGCGTCGCCGCCGCGATCCGTCCGCGGTTGGGCGGCCCGAGCACGCGAGCCGCGGCGTCGCTGTCTCCAAGCCAGGATTCACCGGCAACATCAACTTGCGCGAGAATTTAAGTGGCTTCGCCATCTGTGTGCCACGCATAGCGGTCACCGTGCAAGCTGGTTTCGATGCAACTTGTATGGTGATTCCGCATGTCCTATGGTCGGAAGCGCGTCGGTCGAGCAGTACGAGTAAATGTGACATTGCGAGTAGATGTGACATGCGCGTGCGTGGTCTGAGAACCTTCGTGCTGCGCCTCGCGCCTTGGCTCTGCGTCCTCCTGCTGTGGTACGCGGTGCGCCTGAGCGGCTTCGTCAACGACGTGCTGGTTCCATCGCCGCAACAGGTCGGCGCGCGCTTCATCGATCTCTTGCTGCATCACGGGCTGCTCTACGACATCTTCGCATCGGCGCGTCGCGTGTTCGCCGGCGTTGCGCTCGGCATCGCGGCCGCGGTGCCGATCGGCTTCCTGATAGGATGGTATCGGCCGGCTCGCAGCTTCGCGGATCCGCTGATCAACTTCTTTCGCGCCCTGCCGCCGATCGCGCTGATTCCGCTGGTCATCGTCTATTTCGGCGTCGACGAGCTCGCCAAGCTGGTGATCCTGTTCTACGCGGCGTTCTTCTCCGGCGTGATCGTGATGTACGAAGGCGTGTCGCAGATCACGCCGCTCTACATCCGTGTCGCCCAGACGCTCGGGGCGAGCGAGCTCGAGACGTTCCTCAAGGTGATCATCCCGCTGACGGTGCCGCACATCCTGACGGCGCTGCGGGTGGCGCTCGGCGTGACATGGGCGACGCTGGTCGCCTCGGAGCTGATTGCCGCGCAGCGCGGGCTCGGCGCGACGATCCAGAACGCCTCGACCTACTTCCTGCTCGACGTCATCTATGTCGGCATCATCTGCATCGGCTGCGTCGCGCTGATCATGGACACCCTGTTGCGCCGGCTCAGCGCCTGGCTGCTGGTGTGGCAGGACCGGGCCGCGGCATGACGAGCAGCCCTGGAGCGCGGCGGGCGCGGTTCGATCATGTGTCGCTCGGCTTCGACACGCCGGGCGGTCGGCTGACGGTCATCGACGATGTCAGCTACGACATCGACGAAGGCGAGTTCGTCGCCGTGATCGGTCCGTCCGGCTGCGGCAAGACCACGATGCTGAACATGCTCGCCGGTTTTCAGGCGCCGACATCCGGACGCGTGCTGTTCGACGGCGTGCCCGTGAGCGGCCCCGGCCCGGAGCGCGGCGTGATCTTCCAGGAGTATGGCGTGTTTCCCTGGCTCACCGTCCGCGACAACATCGCGTTCGGGCTGCGGCTGAAGGCGAACCGGGTGCCGGCCGCCGAGCGTGACGAGATCTGCTCGCATTATCTCGCGCTGATGGGCTTGAGCGAGTTTGCCGACGCCTATCCCAAGCATCTCTCCGGCGGCATGCGCCAGCGGCTTGCGATCGCCCGCGCCTACGCGGTCAGGCCGCGCTTCCTGCTGATGGACGAGCCGTTCGGCGCGCTCGACGCGCAGACCCGCATCCACATGCAGAACCTGCTGCTTCACGTGCTGGCGGCCGAACGCAAATCGGTGATGCTGATCACGCACTCGGTGGAGGAGGCCGTGTTCCTGGCGTCGCGCGTCGTGGTCGTCACCGCGCGCCCGGCCCGCGTCAAGGACATCGTCGAGGTACCCTTCGGCTATCCGCGCACTGAACAGCTGCGCGAGCGGCGCGAATTTGCCGAGCTGCGCGCCCATGTCGGCCGCCTCGTGATGGACGAGTACAAGGCGACGACGCCGGCGCAATCTTTCGTTCCTGCAGACTGAGCAACGACAACAGGGAGGCGTAACATGGATCGGCGACAATTCCTGACTACGGCGGCCGGGGCCGTCATCGGCGGCGCCACGCTGACGGCGCCCGCGATCGCGCAGTCGAAAGCCCGCATCCGCGCCGGCTATCTGCACACGCTCGCCGTCGACGGCCAGATCTGGACCGGCATGGACCGCGGCTCGTTCGCCAAGCATGGCCTCGAGCTGGAGCTGCGCCAGTTCAACACCGGCCTCGAGCTGTTCCAGGCCCTGATCGGCGGCAGCCTCGACGTGCTCGCGACCGGAGCGGTCGTGTCGAACTTCCCGGCGCGCGGTCAGGGCAAGGTGTTCCTGATCAACGACATCGAGGTGGCGACCGCGCAGCTCTGGGTGCGCTCCGATCAGGGGATCGCCTCCTTTGCCGACCTCAAGGGCAAGCGGATCGCGACCACGACCGGCACGACCGCGCATGTCTTCCTCGACAAGGCGTTGCGCGCCAACAAGGTCGATCCCAAGGAGGTCGAGCTGGTGAACCAGACCATGCCGGCGGCGGTCACCGCGTTCATTTCCGGCGCCGTGCCGGCGGTGGCGCTCTGGGTGCCCTTCAACATCACGGTCCGTGACAAGGTGCCGGGCGCGGTGAAGCTCGCCGATGCCTCCGCCTACTACCCGCAGGCGGCGATCATGGGCGGCTGGGCGGCGCGCAACGACTACTACGACGCCAACAAGCCTGCGCTTGCCAATCTGATCAGAGGCTGGGCCGAGGCCAATGACTACATGATCGTGCATAGCGAGGAGGCGCTGGACGCGCTGCAGAAGGGACACTACCCGCAGACGCCGCTGTCCGATCTGAAGGAGCAGTTCGCGGCGCAGAAGATGTTCACCGCGCAGGAATGGAAGGCGAAATATTCCGACGGCACGGTCACGGCCTGGCTGCAGCAGTCGACCGACTTCTTCATGGCCAACGCCGGCGTCAAGGAGTTCACGCCCGCCAGCAGCTATTTCGATTCGAGCCTCTATCTCACCACGCTGGCGTGAGGCTCGCGATTGGTCTTGGAGGAAGAGATGCGGCCCGCCGCCGCGTCTCGTCGAGCGCGGCGCGTGACCGCTGCAGCTGCAGCCTGCTCAAAAGCCGGCCGCAGTGGCTATAGTCCGGCTCAAGGCCGGGACGACGGTGAAGTGTTTGGCGAGACCTTCGCCGCATCCTCGGTGTCGTCCCGGCGAACGCCGGGACCCAAACTCCGTAACGCTGATGATCAGGCATCGCTGGAGCTCCATCTCGCTCCAACTCCCGCCGCGGTGGTCATGGGTCCCGGCTCAGGGCCGGGACGACAGCGGAGTGTTTGACGGGACGTTCATCACTGCCGCTTGCGCTCGTTCTCGGACCATTCGCGAAACTCGCGGAACAGGCGCTGCTTGTCGGCGGCCGTCTCCGGCATCGGCTGGCCCTGGGCCCGCGCTGCCCGGAACTGCTCGAACTGCGCCTGCTGCAGCAGGTCCTGCGCCAGCGGGAAGCGCTGCCATCCCGGCAGGTCCCGGCTGAGATCGACCTCCTGCCATTTCGGATGCCGTGGCGGCTTCTTCAAATCCGGCAGCTTCGCGTACAGCTCCTCGACGAACCGCGCGACGCGGCGATAGCGCTCGCTGGCCGGCGGCCAATTGTTGGTGATGAGAACGGAATCGACCGTGACGGTCGGCACCGCCTGAGCCGAATCGACCAGGCCGGGATAGAGCGCCGGCTCGAGCTGACCCGGCTGATACACGTTCTGCAGGCTGCGGCTGTAGGGCACCTCGAGCAGGTGCAGATTGTCCCGCGCGGAGAGACGCGCCAGGAATCCGGCGGGCTTGCCCGAGAAGGCCACCGTCGCCGCGATCTCGCCCTTCTTGATGGCCTCGATCGCATCGGCCTGGCTGAGATTGACCTCCTGAACCGAGACGCCGAGCAGGCCGAACACGTCGCGTGCGGTGATCTGCGTCGTCGAGCCGGCATCCGAGAAGTTCACCTTCTTGTTGGTCAGCTCCTCGATCGTCCGGATGTTGCGGCTGGCGACAACGTGCATCTCCTCGGAGAACAGCCGGGAAATGTAGACCAGCCGCGTCTCGAGGCTCGCGCCGAGCTCGCCGGTCGATGCGAAGTAGCGCAGCATCTGCGTCGATGTGAGGCCGATGTCGACGCCGCGCAGATAGAGCACGTCACGGATGTTCTGCGCGCCTCCGAGGCCGACGATCGGAAGAAGCCTTAGATTGTTGTCGTTCAGGACGACCGCGAGATCATGGGTGATGTCCAGATAGGTCTCTTCGGGACCTCCGGCCACGATCGCGACCGTGTTGGCATTGAGCTTGGCCTTCCACTGATCCTCGACCCGCAACGGCCGCGCCGGCGGCGCGGCGGGCGCGGCCTGCTCGATGGCCAGCGCGTCGTTGGCACCCAGGCCAGTGAGCACCAGCGCGGCGAGCGCCGTGCAGATCGCCATCAGCAGCATCGGGATACGGCACCGGCCGCGATCGCGGGCCGACCCTGCAGCGGGACCCATCCCAATCCGAGGCATTTTGCGGCTGTGCCTGTGCATCGTCGGCTTCTCCAGGTCGTTTGTCAGCAAGCGTGACAGCGTGGCCCGATCCGCGCATGCGCGAATCCAGCTTGAGTGCAACCAAAGAGCGATTAGTCGAAATTTCGCCGGCGAAGATTTAGCGACATCTTGGCGGTTGTTTGATCGTCGCTACAATCTCAGGGGCATAAAACGCAAAAAATAAAGTTGTGATTGAGGCGGTTGTCATGATGCAGCCATACATACCTGAGTTGTTTGGAGAGATCCGCAGTCGCCGGCGATGCGTTGTCATTCGCGCGCGTGCCCTTCTGCCGGACGCCCAGAGCGAGGCGCCAGCAGGTGGCGTCCTGCAGGGCAACGAGTGGCCGAAGGCAATCGGCCCGCTTTCCAGATGATGACGCGATAGCGATGGGAGGGGATCTTGGATCGGCGCAGATTCGTTGCCGCCAGTTGCGGCTCGCTTGGGTTGACGGCCATCGGGCTATCGCCGCTTGCAACTCCGGCGCTCGCGCAGGCGCGCACGAAGATCAGAATCGGTCATCTGCATACGCTTGCCGTCGACGGCCAGATCTGGCTCGCCGATCATCTCGGCTCCTGGGCGAAGAACGGCCTCGATCCGCAGTTCAGGGAATTCAAGACCGGCATCGAGCTGTTCACGGCGCTGTCGGGCGGCGAGATCGACATGCTGACCACCGGCGCGGTGATCTCGAACTTCCCCGCGCGCGGGCAGGGCAAGATGTTCCTGGCCAACTCGATTGAGTTCGCCACGGCCCAGCTTTGGGTGCGAGAGGATCAGGGCATCCGCCAGTTCGCCGACCTGCGTGGCAAGCGCGTCGCGACCACCGCCGGCACCACCGCGCACGTCTTCCTCGACAATGCGCTGCGCGAAAACCAGTTTCAGCCGACCGACATCGAGCTTGTCAGCAAGCCGATGCCGGAGGCGGTGAATGCGTTCATCAGTGGTGAGGTCCCCGCGGTCGCGTTGTGGGTGCCTTTCAACATCGCGGTGCGCGAGAAGGTGACGTGGGCGAAGAAGCTGCTCGATGCGGGCGCCTATTATCCGAGCGCGGCCGTGGTCGGCGGCTGGGCCGCCAGCGCCGCCTATCATGCCAGCAACCGGCCCGTGCTGGCGCGCGTCATCAAGGCATGGACCGAGGGCAACGACATGCTGATCGCCCGCTCCAACGAGGCGCTCAACGTCTTGCATGAAAAATACTACACACAGGTGCCGGATCGCGACATGCGCGAGCAGTTCGGCGCGATGCGCGTGTTTCCCACCGCCGTCTGGCGGCGCCTGTACGGCAACGGCGCGATCACCGACTGGCTGCAGCAGGTCTCGAACTTCTACGCCCGCATCGGCAAGATCGAAAGACCCGTTCCGGCGGTCGATTACTTCGATCCCAGCCTGTTCCTTTCGGTCATCAAGGCGTGATGCTGGCGCCTGGGGGGCACATCGACATGCAATCTCCGCGCGATCGCGCAGCGAGGCTTATTTCAGGCGATTTCCTTGGATTGACAAATCCGCTCTCACTTTCTGCCACATTTTTGATTAGCCTATGCTATCTTAGCGTGTCTTGTCGCGGTGGGCCGGACTGGACGATTCGGGTGGGGACTCGTGATGTCTGAGCAGGGCCATGGGCCGGCCTCCTGTGAGGCGGTCGATGTATTCGCGCGCCCATGTCGACCGGTCCGGAGGACTCACGTTGTCCGGCGCAAATGCCGGACGTGGCGATCAAACCTTTAGAGTTCAATCGAGATGTCGGAAGGCAGCCGTGACGGTTGCTGACGATCCGAGTCGCTCGACTCGTTCCTGTCTCGGCAGGCAGACGGCATCGAGCGGGAAGGGGGAATGGCGTGATTGAGCAGGACGACGAGAAGTCCCCCAACAGCTTGCGCTACTACGCCCCGCGACGTCCGCGCGAGGCCGACGGTCAGGATGAAGCGCGCTCGGACTCTCCGGCGCCGTCGGCCAGCGAGCCCGCCAACCGGCTTGCCTTGGCCGCCGATCATGCCGACGCGCGAGCCCGGCGCGACATGTTCAGCGAGGCGGTGGCACGGGCGGAGCGGCAGCGGCTCGATCCGGAATTCGTCGCTGCGCGGTCCTTCGCCGAGCCCCGCCGCAGATCCCGTATGGGACTCAAGGTCGCGCTGGTCGCGATCGCGGTCGGCTCTGCCGGCATCGCCTATGTCGTCACGTCGCCGATGTCGGCCGCGAAGCTCCGAAGCGCTGCGGCATGGTCGGTCTTCCGGGCGGGTTATTTGACCGGGACGCCGGCAGCCTCAGCCCCCACCTTGATCGTCAGCGGCAATAATGGGCCGCTCAATGCGCAGCTCGGGCTCGGCGTCACCATCGAGCATCCGGCCGTCGGCATGGTCGTGATCGTCGGCAAGCTGCCGTTGGGCACAAGGATCACGGTGGGCCGGCGACTCGGTGCCGAGGAGTGGCGGGTGCCGGCGCTGGACATCGCCGATGCCGTCATCGTGCCGCCGACGGACTTCGCGGGCGAGATGAATCTTTCACTCGAGCTGCATGATGCGGATGGAGCGACGCTGGTGAGGTCGTTCGTTCACCTGACCTGGACCGCTCCGCCCAGCCCTGTCGTCGTCACCGGCTCGACGGCTGCGGAGACCAAGGTCTCCGCAGCCCAGGAGCCTCCGCCGGTGGCTGCGCCGACAGCCGTTCCGATACCGGCAAATCCTCTGGCGACTCCGCAGCCGGCTGCGCCCGATCCCGTTCTGGCGTGGACGCCGAATGAGGTGGCGGCCTTCGTGCGGCGCGCCCAGGAATTGCTGGCGAGCGGCGAGGTTCAGGCGGCGCGGCTGCAGCTGCTGCGTGCCGCAGAGGCGCGCGATTCACGGGCCGCGCTCCTCCTCGCCAAGACCTATGATCCGGTCTCGCTGAAGCAGTTCGGTGTGTCCGATGCCGGAACGGATCTCGCGCAGGCGCGCACCTGGTACCAGCGCGCTCGCGAATGGGGATCGCCCGAGGCGCAGCGACAGCTCGATGCGCTGGCGAGCTATCCGCGGCGCTGACCACGGCGCGGGCTCAGCGCGCGTCCGCCGGCGGCTCTCCGCTGACGAGCGCCGCGCCGCGCTCGCCGATCATCAGGCTGGTCGCATTGGTATTCGCCGAGGTGATCTGCGGCATCACCGAAGCGTCGATGACGCGCAGCCGGTCCACGCCGCGAACGCGCAACGCCGGATCGAGCACCGCGCGATCGTCGCCGCCCATGCGGCAGGTGCCGACCGGATGAAACACCGTTCCTCCGGTCGTGCGCGCGAACTCCCACAGGTCGGACGTGCTCGCCGCCGCTTCGCCGGGCACGACCTCGATGTCCCACAGCGAGCGGAATGACGGCTGCTGGAAGATGTCGCGCAGGATCTGGAGGCCGGCGACGATCGTCTTGCGGTCGATCTGCTCGGCGAAATAGTTCGGCGTGATCGTGGGCTGCTCGAGCGGATCGGTCGAGCGGATGGTCACCCGCCCGCGCGCCCGCGGATGACATTGCCAGACCGACGCCGTGAAACCGGAATAGTCGTGCAGCGGTGTTCCCGGCTTGTCGACCGAAAGCGGCATGACGTTGAACTGCACATCCGGGCGCCCGCCGCTTGCCAGGTGGGTACAGGCCGCGCCGCCGACCTGGCCGGCCCCGGCGGTCAGCGGACCGCTGCCGGCGAACAGCCATTGCAGCCCCATCTTGGCGAGCTGATAGGGACTGCGAACCTGATCGTTCACGGAGATCGGCTGCCTCAGGCGCACGATCATGCGCGCCTGATAGTGATCCTGCAGGTTCTGCCCGACCTCCGGCGCATCGACGACGACGGGAATGCCGAGCGGCCGCAGCAGATCAGCCGGACCGATCCCCGACAGCTGCAACAGCTGCGGCGATTGCAGCGCGCCGGCCGCGAGCAGAACCTCGCGATCGGCTGTGGCGGAGACCGCCGCGCCGTCCTCGATCCACTCCACGCCGGACGCGGAGTGTCCATGGAACGTCACCCGGCTGACCTGGACGCCGGTGACGACGGTCAGGTTGGCACGCTCCATGACGGGGTGGAGGAAGGCGGTCGCCGCGCTGGAGCGCCAGTGGTGGCCGATGCCGAGCTGATAGCTGCCGACGCCCAGCGTCGTCGGCCCGTTGAAGTCGAGATTGCGCGGCAGCCCGAACTCGGCGGCCGCATCGACCCAGGCTCTCGAAGCGGGATTGCCGGTGCGAAGCTCTGACACCGCGAACTCACCGAGACCGCCGTGATACTGACTGTCTCCGCCTTGATAGCGTTCGTAGCGCCGGAAATACGGCAGCAGGTCGTTGTAGCTCCACCCGCGAGCGCCGGCGCGCTCCCAATCATCGAAGCCGGCCGGCTCGCCGCGAATGAAGATCAAGCCGTTGATCGAGGACGAGCCGCCGAGCACGCGGCCGCGAGGCCAGACGATCGCGCGACCCGCCGTCAGCTCGCTCGGCTCGGTCTCGAACAGGCGGGCGAAGCGCTTGTCGTAGATCGCCCTGTAATAGCCGATCGGAATCCTGAGCCAGAAATGCCGGTCGGACCCGCCGGCTTCCAGCAGCAGCACGCGACAGGCGGGGTCCGCCGACAATCTGTTGGCGAGCACGCATCCCGCCGAGCCTGCGCCGACAATGATGTAGTCATACCCGCGCGCAGCCATGGACCTGTCCCCCGGGAACGCGATGAAGCCGGGCGGCGGCGCATCGCCAAGATCACCCGAACCGCATCTTGATGCCGGCGACAGTCGGCGTCCATCACGGCGGGGTCATGGCGCGGCGTGTTTCACGGCTCGCCTGCAACCGTCGGTCCGCCCGCCTTCTTCCACGCATCGAGTCCGCCCTCGAGATGCGCGGTGTTGACCAGTCCCGCATCCTGCGCGGTCTGAACCGCCATGGCCGAGCGCTCGCCATAGGCGCAGAAGAACACGATGCGGCGGCCGGTGGCGGCGGCCACCTCGCGCAGCATGCCGCCGGGCTTGAGGTTGTCGGCGATCCCAGGGTAGGGCGCGTGCAGCGCGCCGGACAGCGTGCCGTGCTTGGCGCGCTCGGACGCCTCGCGCAGATCGACCAGCAGCACATCCGGCCGGCCCAGGCATTCGATGGCCTCGCGGGCGGACAGGGCCAGGCCCTGCTTCGCCAGCTCCTGCTGATGCAGGCCGACGCGCATGTTGGCGGGCACGGCGACGTCCATCATCTTCGGATTGGGCAGCTTCAGATTGGCCATCAGCGTGACGTAGTCGTCGACGGACTTGACCTGGAGGCGCGGATTGTAGCGGCGCTCCTCGCCGATCGTTGAGACGGTGTCGCCCTTGTAGTCGTGCGCAGGGTAGACCAGCGTGTCGTCGGGCAGTCGCAGCAATTTGTTGAAGATCGATTCGTATTGCTGCCGCGCGTCGCCATTCTGGAAGTCGGTGCGGCCGGTGCCGCGGATCAAGAGCGTATCGCCGGTGAAGACGCGATCGTTCATCAGGAAGCTGTAGGAGTCGTCCGTGTGCCCCGGCGTATACATCACGTCGAGGCGGAGGCCCTCGATGGTGATCTTGTCGCCTTCGCCGACGCGCATCGCGACGACGTCCGCCTTGGTCTGCTCACCCATGATCGTGACGCAGTGTGTGCGGTCGCGCAGCGCGCCCAATCCGGTGACGTGGTCGGCATGCAAATGGGTGTCGACGGCCTTGACCAGGCGCAGATCGAGCTCGCGCAGCAGTTGGCAGTAGCGGTCGACCTTCTCCAGCACGGGATCGATGATGACAGCCTCGCCGCCGGCGCGGCTCGCAAGAATATAGCTGTAGGTGCCGGAGACGCTGTCGAACAACTGGCGGAAGATCATCGGCGCTTCCTCGCGATTCGGATTGACGCCGGTTTAGACCATGGTCGGCGCGAGGTCATCCATGCGACGCGGGAGCCGCATCATTGCGGCGCATTATGCTGTTCAGGATTGCGACGCGAACCCGGGATTGCCGTCGACGCCCGACAGCGTGACCTTGTTGGTTCCCACCAGCACCAGCTGGCCGTCGCGCAGATGAGTGGCGACGACGTCCCACACCGGCTTGCCGTCCTGCGCGTTCATCGACGCCCAGCCGGCGACCTTGTAGGTCTTGTGTGCATCCATTGGACGGCCGGTATCAAGCGTGAGATCAGAGATGCGGCGGCCGATCGGCTCCGACGGCGCGCAGCGGTAGGAGAAGCCACCAATGCGCACCATGTCGCCGCCCTGCTGCAGGTAGGGATCGGCGTTGAAGAGATTGTCGCAGACGTCTTCCAGCACGTCCTTGATCTGCGCGCCGGTCATTCGCTGCACGTACGTCTCGGGATAGCTGATCGCGGTCTGCGCCAGCACGTCCTCGAGCATGATCGATTGGTTGGCAAGCACGCTGGGCCCCCAGCGGAACCCCGGCGACAGCGCGATCTCCGCATCGAGCTCGCGGCGCAGCGCGGCGCAGATCAGGTCGTCGGTGGCGCCTTCGAAATTGCCGCGGCGATACAGCAGCCGGTCCGAGGTCGCGAGCTTTTCGCTCCAGGCCGCGACCTGGGGCTGCTGCGTCTGGTCGATCAGCGCCTGCATCGCAGGATCCGGCTTCAGGAGCTCGGAATAGACCGGCAGCAGCCGGTAGCGCGCATCGGCGATGCGGCCCTTGCCGACGTCGAGATCGAGCACGCCGAGGAATTTTCCGTTGGAGCCGGCATTGGTGACCAGCGTCGCGCCCTTGGCGTTGCTGACCGCGACCGGCTGCGGGATCGCATCATGGGTGTGGCCACCCAGGATGACATCGATGCCGGTGACGCGGCTCGCCAGCTTGAGATCGACATCCATGCCGTTGTGAGACAGCAGGATGACGGCATCGACCTTGTCGGCGCCCCGCAGTGCGTCGACCAGCTTCTGCAGCTCCTCCTCGCGGATGCCGAACGTCCAGTCCGGCGTGAAGCGGCGCGGATGCGCGATCGGCACGTAAGGGAAGGCCTGGCCGATCACGGCGATTCGTGCGCCGCCGATCTCCTTGATCGTGGCCGGCTTGAACACGCGGCCCGAGCCGGGATCGAACGCCTTGGCGTCGTTGAACGCGGCTTCCTCGGTCAGGAATACGTTCTGCGCCAGGAACTCGCCCTTGAAACGCGCGAGGTTGGCGCGCAGCGCCGCCTCGCCATAGGTGAACTCCCAATGCCCGGTCATGGCATCGATGCCGAGCAGGTTGGCTGCGCTCACCATGTCGGCGCCGCGCATCGCGTTGGCGAGCCCGGTGCCCTGCCACAGATCGCCGCCATCGAGCAGAAGCGAGCGATGATCGCCGGCGTCCGCGCGCAGCTTGTCGATCAGGGTCTTCAGATGGGCGAAGCCGCCCATCTTGCCGAAGCGGCCGGCATATTTCTCGAAGTCGAAGGAGGTGAACGCATAGGCCTCGGCGCTGTCAGGGCGGATGCCGTAGCGGTCGAGAAACGCGCGCTCGACCAGATGCGGCGGCTTTCCCCACATCTCGCCGATGCCGAGATTGACGCTCGGCTCGCGGAAGAAGACCGGCCGCAGCTGCGCATGCGTATCCGTGATGTGCAGGATCCGCGCATTGCCGAACTTCTCGACGTCGTAGAGGCTGACGGTGTCGGCGGCGTCAGCATGGCGCAGCAGCGCCGGCGCGGCGAGCACGGCGCCTGATAATTTGAGAAAATCCCGGCGCCGAATCATGACACGCGTCCTACCGGATCTCCATGTCCTTCCAGCGCTGTTTCTCGCTGGTGGCCTGGACGATCGAAGCCTTGGCGAGCGCCTCGGCATCCTGCGCCGACTTCAGTGCGGAATCGAAATTGCCGGACTCCGCTGCCTTCTTCGCAGCGTTCAGGGCGGCTTGTGTCACGGTCCATTGGTTGCGCAGACGTCCGGCTTCCTTGTTGGCGCTCTCGGCCGCCGCGAGCGCCGTGAGGTAGTCGGCTTCCGACGCGGCCCGCGCGGAGCCGGCGCAGACCGCCGACACCATCAAGGCGAACACGATCTTTTTCATGACGTTTGTTGTTGCGATGCCTCTGGAAAAATTCCTCATGGCCGCGCTCCCGGTCCTGAAACCGGCAGGCCGTTCGACACGTAGGACAGATAGTATTCGAGGTTGCGGTATTCGTCCGACTGCGGCTCCAGCGGCACGGCGCGCGTCTGGCTGTTGCAGGTGACGATACGGCGGCTCGTTGTGCCCATGCCGCTCCATTCGGAGCGGTAGATCGGCATCGCGTTGAGGATGCCGAGCGCCGGGGCCAGGATCTCGGCGCGGATGCGCTCGCCCGGGCTCTGCACGTGGCAGCTCGCGCAGGAGAAGTTCAGCTGGCCGCGGCGGGTGTAGAAGTACTCCTTGCCTTTCTCGAAGGCGTCCAGCGCGCGCGGATCGTCGGGGATCTTGATATCGAAGCGCTTGCCGCGCGAGGTGTAGGCCATATACGCGGTCAGCGAGGCCATCTCGTCCTTGACGTAGGAGTACGGTGCTTCGCCATTGGCCTCGCGGCAGCGGTTCAGCGCCAGCTCCAGGGTGATGACCTTGCCTTCCTTGTCGTCGAAATACGGATAGTTCTGGCGGATGCCGATGCCGCCGTTCGGGAAGCAGTCGGCATAGGTCTTGCCGTTCTTGAACGGCTTGGCGAACATCTCCTTGCCGGCCTCGAGCGCGAACTCGTAGGGCGGAAACTGCTCCTTCTCCTCCCATTGCCGGCGCATGTCGGCGTTCATCGAATAGGGGCCGTTGACGAAGTCGTCGAACGCCACCTTCGGGAACTTCTTGACGAAGTAGTCCTGGAACGCCTTGGCGTCGGCGGCCGGATCGGGCTTGTCGGCCGCGATGGCCGCTGCGCCGAGTCCAAGCGTCGCCGCGACAGCGAGGAGGACGCGCATCGCGCTCATTGGATCGTCGCCGTCAGGCTGTCGGTCGCGCCCTTGTTGTCGACCCAGCTCACCTTGAGCTCGTCGCCCTTGGCCGCGCCCTTGAAGCCGAACTTGACGTAGGGGTCCTTGGAGACCGCGGTGCCCCAGTCGGCCAGGAACACGGTCTTGTCCTTGTGCGTGAAGGTGAGCTGCTGGATGTAGTGCGCCGGGATCACCTCGCCCTTGGCGTCCTTGACCAGGCCCGTATCCATCGGGTGCTGGATCAGGGTCTGCACCTCGGCGATCTCGCCGTTCAGGATTGCGCGGACGCGAATGCTCGCTGCCATGTTCGTTCTCCCTCGGCCTAGCCGCCGCAGCCGCCAACGGTGACCTTGACCTCCTTGGTCGCGCTGTAGAGCTTGCCGCCGGATTCGACGAGCGCGATCACGTTGGAGGTCTTGGCCATCTTCAGCCGGTTCGCCACCGCCGGCACCGTGCCTTCGGGGATCCTGTAGGACGCGGCCAGCGCGAACGGGTTCTCGCTGACGATGAAGGAGATGGAGGTGACGTTCGGCAGCGTCGTCGTCACCGCAATCGGCACCACGCCGCCGTTCTCGGCGATCTCAGGCGCGTCCAGCTTGATCTTGTCGGAGGCCTCGTGGTCGCGGCCGTACAGCGCCTTGATCGCATCGCCGGCGTTCTTCTGCCTGAAGGCGTCGTCGGGATATTTGTTGTCGTTGGTTGCGGCGAACACGGGCGCCGCATGCAGCACGGCGTTGCCGAGGCCGATCAGCGCGACGAGGCCCGCGCCTTTCAGGAACAGGCGACGATGGGCCAACGGGCCGGACGAGGCAGTCATGGGGGTCTCCAAACGGAATCAGAGGGTCTGCAGGAAATCGACGATGGCGCTGATTTCCTGCTCGGTCAGGATGCGGTTGCGGCCGAACGGCGGCATCACCGTCGAGGGATTGCGGACCGTCTCGTCGTTGAGGATCGCGGTCAGCTCGGCGCGGTCATACCGGCCTTTGAGGTTCTCCAGCTTCGGCCCGATCGAGCCGGGCAGGTCGCCGCCCTTGATCTCGTGGCAGGTCAGGCAATTGCCCTTGCCGCGGTCGAAGGCGAGCTTCTGGCCCTCGGCGGCGCCCGACTGGGCGTGGGCGGCTGCGGACATGGCAAGCGAAGACATGGCAAGCGAAGACATGGCGAGCGACGACATGACAAGCAAAGGCATGGCGAGCGAGAGCCCCAGCGCCAGGGCGGTACGCATGACGGATGTGATCAAGGTGAAGTTCCGACGTCTCGGTGGTCTCGGCAATATAGGGGCTGCAAAGCATAAAGGCCATCGGCTGACAATGCGGCTATGCTGGCCGGTGCAACGGGGTTAACGAGGGCCGTTCATCGGCGGCCGGGAGAGTTGGAATGGCGGAGTATGTCGTGGAGTTCGGCCGGGATGGCCGGCCGGTGGAACCGGACGGGCGGCTGGATGCGGCTGCGTTCCACCGCAACCACCAGCCGATCTGGACGGTACTGGGGCGGCTGCTCGAGGGCAGGACGGGCGACGTGCTCGAGGCCGGCAGCGGCACCGGCCAGCATGTGGTGCATTTCGCCTCGCAGCGTCCGGACCTCGTATGGTGGCCGAGCGACCTCAACGACAACCATCTCGCCAGCATCGCGGCGTGGCGCAAGCACGCCGGTCTCGCCAACATCCGCGACGCCCAGCGCATCGACCTGGCGGATCCCGGTTGGGTCGCTGCGTTCCGGGCGGCCGGCGGGCCGTCGCGGCTGACCGCGATCTTCTGCGCCAACGTGATCCACATCGCGCCGTGGTCGGTGGCGGAGGGGTTGTTCGCGGGCGCAGGCGAGGTGCTCTCGCCGGACGGCCTGCTCGTGCTCTACGGCCCGTTCAAGCGCGACGGCAAGCACACCGCCGTCAGCAACGCCGTGTTCGACACGTCCTTGCGCGAGGGCAATCCGGAATGGGGCGTGCGCGATATCACCGATCTCGACGCACTTGCCGCGCGCAACGGCCTCGCCTTGCACGAGACGGTGGAGATGCCGGCCAACAACATGATCCTGGTGTTTGCGCCGGGTTCGTGAGTTGCCGACAGCGCGTCTCCACTCTCCGCGGTCGTCCCGGCCAACGCCGGGACCCATACCGCGAAAGCTATCGAGGGACGAAGCTGATAGTTGCCTGCCTCACGATGGCTTGTGGCTATGGGTCCCGGCTCAAGGCCGGGACGACAGCGGTGGGTGGGGCCGGCAGCGCGGTCTGCAACGAAGGGTAGACGCTACCCCATCGCCAGCCCCACATGCCGCGCCAGAAACCGCACGCCGAGGGTGATGAAGCTGGCGCGCTCACGGTTGTCGGTGCCGTAGCCATGGCCGCCGGCGGCGGGCTCGTAGAAGTAGCTGTCGTAGCCCATGGTCTGCAGCTTCGCGGTCATCTTGCGCGCATGCCCCGGATGCACGCGGTCGTCGCGCCGCGTGGTGGCGATCAGGATCGGCGGATAGGGCTGGCCGGGCTTCGCGGTGTGATAGGCCGAATAGGTCGAGAGCCAGCCCCAATCCTCGTCCTTGTCGGGATCACCGTACTCCGCGATCCAGCTCGCGCCGGCGAGCAGCCTGGTGTAGCGGCGCATGTCGATCAGCGGGATGGTGCAGAACAGCGCGCCGAAGCGCTCGGGATAGCGCACCAGCATGTTGGTGATCAGGATGCCGCCATTGGAGCCGCCTTGCGCGGCGATCCGCTTCGGCACCGTGACGCCGCGCTGCACGAGATCGGCGGCGACGGCCGCGAAATCATCATGCGCGAGCCGCTTGCCGGCGTAGCGGCCGGCGTCGTGCCAGGCGGTGCCGAACTCGCCGCCGCCGCGGATGTTGGCCTCGACGAGGCTGCCGCCGCGCTCCAGCCACAGCTTGCCGAGCGCGGCATTGTAGGCCGGACGGATGGTGTGGCCGAAGCCGCCATAGGCGCTCATGTACACCGGCGCCTCGCCGGTGAGATTGGCCGGTCCGGTCAGTGTATAGGGGATACGTTCGCCGTCGACCGAGATCGCCTCGTGCCGCGTCACGACGTGACCCTCGGCAGTGAAGGTGCGCGGCGCCTGCTTCAGCACGGCCGGCGCGCCAAAGCCTTCGATGAGTTGCAGCGTCGGTGGCGTCAGCGGATCCTGGATGTTGGCGAGCAGGTCGCCATCGCTCTCCCTCTCCTCGATGTCGAGCCGCCAGACATCGACCGTCGCAATCTCCGGCAATCCCGGGAGCTGCTGACGGCGCCAGCTCTCCGCCGCCGGCGTCCACAGCTCGAACTGCGGCTTGAGCTCGTCGAGGATCGACAGCACCAGCCGACCGCCGGCCCAAGACAGGCCCTGCAGAGCGCGGCGCGGACTCGGCGCGAACAGGCGAACGAAATCGCGCGAGCCCGCCAGGAACGCGGACAGCGAGATGCCGAGGACGTCATCGGCAGCATGGGTGACCTCGCCGACGGTCCAAGGCTGGCGCAGCTTCACCGCCATCCAGTCGCCATCTGCCGTCATCCAGCAATCGGTGGGCAGGTCCAGCTTCGTGCGCGCCGCGTTGGCGTCGCCGAGCCAGAGATGATGGTTGAAGAAGTCGAGCCCCTCGGTGAACCACACCCGCGCCGGCGTCACGCTGCGATCGACACCGGCGCGCACCCACACCGACTGCTCGTTCTCGGCGGTGAAGATCACAGCCGCCGCGTCGACGGACTCGGCGCGCCGCCACAGCCGCACCGCGCGCGCATAGCCCGAGGGTGTCGCCATGTCCTCGCCGTAAGCGCTCGACAGCAGCAGCGTGTCGGCATCGACCCAGTCGACGCCGCCCTTGGCCTCGGTCAGCGTGAAGCCGCCGTCGACAAAGCGCTTCGTCGTGAGATCGAACTCGCGCAGCACCACCGCGTCGCTGCCGCCGCGCGACAGCGCCAGGATCGCGCGCTCATGGGCCGGCGGCAGAGTCGAGACCCAGTTCAGCGCCCAGTCCTCGTCCTCATCAGCGGCAAGCCGGTCGATGTCGAGCAGCACCTCCCATCGCGGCTCCG
This sequence comes from Bradyrhizobium sp. ORS 375, assembly GCF_000239775.1. Taxonomy (GTDB): domain Bacteria; phylum Pseudomonadota; class Alphaproteobacteria; order Rhizobiales; family Xanthobacteraceae; genus Bradyrhizobium. The sequence goes on along the minus strand of NZ_CAFI01000167.1, from coordinate 1,757 downwards.
TCTTGCGGAACTCGTCCAGCGTCGTGCGCCGCCACAACCCGCGCGGATGCGCCGCGTCCTTCCATTGATTGTAGAGCAGCCCGCCGCGGCGGCTGACGAACGGGATGTTGTCGGGCCGGTCGAAAATCGCGGCCAGCGTGTCGCGATCCCTTTCGAAGCCGGCGCCGCCGAACGCCGCCAGCGTGCGCTGGTTTTGCGCCGCGACAAAGGCCAGTGCGCGCTCGCCCTCGATCTCCTCAAGCCACAGATACGGATCGTCATCCGGCGCGGCAAGTGTCGGACGATCGTCGATTGACATGGCTCAAGCTCCGCAGCCGCCGTTGACGCGAGAATACCGCAGGCTGGATTAGCCGGGCCGGCCGGAGCTGTCGAATCACAGCCATGCATGGCTTGTCCCTGATCCCGCCCGTTGCCTCGGGCGCGCCCTTCCCGCAATAGTGCGGCACACCGAGAGAGCAGGAGCGCGTGCCGCGCGTCCGGACACCCGAGATGATCGATCTGACCGTGAGCGAAGATACCTCCGATGATGCCCGCGCCCGCCGCAACGTGGCGCGGCTCGCCGCCGCGCAGGCGCTGACCGGCGCCAATTCGGCCGTGATCTTCGCCACCGGCGCGATTGTCGGCGTCACCATCGCGCCGAGCATCGGGCTCGCGACCGTGCCGATCTCGATGTACGTGGTCGGCCTCGCCGCCGGCACGCTGCCGACCGGCGCCATCTCGCGCCGTTACGGCCGCCGCGCCGCGTTCCTGATCGGCACCGGCTGCGGCGCCGTCACCGGCGTGCTCGGCTGCCTCGCGATCCTGCGCGGCTCCTTCGCGCTGTTCTGTCTGGCCACCTTCCTCGGCGGCCTCTATGGCGCCGTCGCACAATCCTACCGCTTCGCCGCCGCCGACGGCGCCAGTGCCGCGTTCCGTCCCAAGGCGGTGTCCTGGGTGATGGCGGGAGGCATTTTCGCCGGCCTGCTCGGTCCGCAGCTCGTGCAATGGACCATGGACGTCTGGCAGCCTTATCTGTTCGCGTTCAGCTATCTGATCCAGGCGGCGGTGGCGCTGATCGCGATGGGCATCGTCGCTGGCGTCGATCTGCCGAAGCCCGCGGCGGCCGACCTGCATGGCGGCCGGCCGCTGTTCGAGATCGTGCGCCAGCCGCGCTTCATCGCGGCGGCGCTGTGCGGCACCATCGCCTATCCGGTGATGAACCTGGTGATGACCTCGGCGCCGCTGGCGATGCAGATGTGCGGGCTCACGGTGTCGGATTCCAATTTCGGCCTGCAATGGCACATCGTCGCGATGTACGGCCCGAGCTTCTTCACCGGCTCGCTGATCGCCCGCTTCGGCGCGCCCGTCATCGTCGCGCTCGGGCTGGCGCTTGAGGCGGTTGCCGCGATCATCGGGCTGTCGGGCCTCACCGCGATGCACTTCTGGGCCACCCTCGTGGCCCTCGGCGTCGGCTGGAATTTCGGCTTCGTCGGCGCCTCCGCGCTGGTGCTGGAGACGCATACCTCCGCCGAGCGCAACAAGGTGCAGGCCTTCAACGATTTCCTGATCTTCGGCCTGATGGCGCTGGGCTCGTTCTCGTCCGGGCAACTGCTCGCGCATTTCGGCTGGTCGGCGGTGAACATGGTGGTGTTCCCGCCGGTGCTGCTGGGCCTGTGCGTGCTGGCGCTGGTGTGGTCGTCGCGGCGGCGGGTGGCGGCGGCGGATGTGGCGGAGCGCGGCTAGAAGCCACGCGCTCGGTGCGCTCCCCTCCCCCTTGC
>NZ_CAFI01000168.1 GCF_000239775.1 Bradyrhizobium sp. ORS 375 | reverse complement strand
CCGCGACCTTGACCGCGGCCACCATGACCTCGCTCTGAACCTTGCTCGGAGCGGGCGCAGCGTCCTTGGCGACCGGCGCGATTTTGACCTCGGGCACGGATGCACCATCGGCCGGCGGAACCGGCTCGGGCCGCGGCGTCGGCACCGGCTTCTCGATCGACTTTGCTGCCGGTCTGGCGGCGGCGACCACAGGGGCAGGCGCGCGCCGCTTGGCGGCGCGGGCGTGCTTGCGCTGCAGGGCCGCACGGCGCGCAACGGCCGAACGCTTCTTCACCTTCGCAGCGGGCTCTGCAGACGCCGGCGCGGGCTCTGCAGCGGGACTGACCGCGCAGGCCTCACCGTTCAAATTCACACAGGGCGCCGCGACCTGCGGCGTGACGGGATGGCTGCAGCCCGCCAGCGCCAAGGCTGACACGAAGGCCAACGCCCCGAGACATAGCGCTCTCACTTTTCCGCTCCTGACGACTCTCCTGCGCGCAAGCTGCGCGTCTGCGTTGGTCTCCTATCTCTCGCGTGATGCGTTAAGCTCACGCTTATTCGCCGGCCCCGAGCAGCCGTCTCAATGCCGCGTGGTTAATCTCCCACCTACAAACCGGCAGCGCTGGCCGTCCGGCGTGGGCGACCGGGCGGCGTCGCGGCCAAATATGCACCGCCGAGAGCAACCTATTCGGTTGCGATTTATGGTAGTGTGCGCTGTCTCGGACAGACTCGGGGGCGAGCAGATGAGGATCTCCAGCGCAGCATCGGCTGTATGCGGCGCCATGGTCGGTGCCTTGGTCCTCTGCGTCGGCCTCGGCACCGCCTGCGCCGACACCCTTGCGCGCTACGACTGCACGATCGTCGGCACGATGGGCCTCGAGCCGATCGGCGACCGTCCCGGTCACATGCTGGTCAGCTTCCAATATTCGTGCGTCGGGACCGACGGGCTGATGAAGGGAGCGACCTACACCGCCAATGTCGCCTCGGAATGGGAGAACCAGAAGGGCACCTATCTGTATGGCGCCGGCGTGCATCGCAGTTCGGACGGCTATGCGGTGGCGGTGCTGACCGAAGGGACGGGCTCGGCGGTCATGAGGAACGGCGCGCCGGCCATTTCCGAGGCCACCGGCAAGGTCGCCTTCAAGCTCGCCTCCGGACGCTTCGCGCCGCTGGCCGGCCGCACCGCCAGCTTCACCGCCCGGCTGGTCGGGCCCGGCCATATCGTCTACGAGCTGACGGATTGAGCGCGGAGCGGCGCCTCGCGCCGGATGAAATCCATTGATCGGATCAGCGCCCGCCGCCATGTTGGCTGCCAGGGCCGCCTTGTTCCTCCCGTCGTCGCCGGGCGGAACGAAGCGGCGCCGCCGATGTTTTTTGAACTTGCGAAGGATGCTCCATGGCCAAGACAGACCCCGCAGCCGGCAAGCCGATCGCCAATGCCGCGCTCGCCAACATTCCGCGGCTGATCACGGCCTATTACGCGCTGAAGCCCGATCCGCACGAGCCGACCCAGCGGGTCGCATTCGGCACCTCGGGCCATCGCGGCTCGTCGCTGAAGACCGGCTTCAACGAGAACCATATCCTCGCCACCACGCAGGCGCTCTGCGACTACCGGCGCCAGCAGGGCCTCGACGGTCCGCTGTTCGTCGGCATCGACACCCATGCATTGGCCGAGCCGGCGCTCGCCAGCGCCCTGGAGGTATTCGGCGCCAACGGCGTCGAGGTGATGATCGACAAGGACGGCGGCTACACGCCGACGCCCGTCATTTCCCATGCCATCATCTCCTACAACAAGGGCCGCACGGCGCATCTCGCCGACGGGGTCGTCATCACGCCGTCACATAATCCGCCGGAGGACGGCGGCTACAAATACAATCCGCCGCATGGCGGCCCCGCCGACACCGACGCCACCGCTGAGATCGAGCGCCAGGCCAACGTCTATCTCGCCAACGACCTCGATGGCGTCTCGCGCATCAGCTACAAGCAAGCCAAGCAGCGCGGCTCCATCCACGCTCACGACTACATCACGCCCTACGTCGCCGATCTCGCCAACACCGTCGATCTCGACGCGGTGAAATCGGCCGGGATCAAGATCGGCATCGATCCGCTCGGCGGCGCCGCAATCGCCTATTGGGCGCCGATCATCGAGCGCTACGGCCTCAACGCCACCATCGTCAACGATCTCGTTGATCCGACCTTCCGCTTCATGACCGCGGACTGGGACGGCAAGATCCGCATGGACTGCTCGTCGCCTTACGCGATGGCCAGCCTGATCGGCATGCGCGAGCGCTTCGACGTCGCGTTTGCCAACGACACCGACGCCGACCGCCATGGCATCGTCACCCGCTCCGGCGGGCTGATGAATCCGAACCATTACCTGGCGACCGCGATTGCCTATCTGTTCGCGCACCGGCCCGATTGGCGCGGCGATGCCGCGATCGGCAAGACCATCGTCTCGAGCTCGCTGATCGACCGCGTCGCGCGGAAGCTCGGCCGCAAGCTGGTAGAGACGCCGGTCGGATTCAAATGGTTCGTCGAGGGGCTCGGCTCCGGCAGCTTCGGCTTCGCCGGCGAGGAGAGCGCCGGCGCCTCGTTCCTGAAGCGCGACGGCACGGTCTGGACCACCGACAAGGACGGCCTGATCCTCGGCCTGCTCGCCGCCGAGATCATGGCCAAGCGTGGCCGCGATCCGAGCGAGCTGTACAAGGAGCTGACCGCGGAGCTCGGCGCCCCCGTCTATGAGCGCATCGACGTGCCGGCCTCGCCGCCGCAGAAGGCCGCGCTGAAGGCGCTGACGCCGGAGAAGCTGAACCTCAAGGAGCTCGCCGGCGACCCCGTCCGCGTCGTGCACACCAAGGCGCCCGGCAACGGCCAGTCGTTCGGCGGCATCAAGGTCGAGACCGACCACGGCTGGTTCGCCGCGCGTCCCTCGGGCACCGAGGACGTCAACAAGCTCTATGCCGAGAGCTTCCGCGATGGCGAGCATCTCAAGCGCATCCAGAGCGAGGCGCAGGCGGCGCTGGCGAAGGTGGCGTAGCAAGCGCGGCCATGCGGGCTCGAGGCGTGTGTGAGGATCGCCACATACGCCTCGGCCAGGTCGCGGCATGGTCCCTGTACAGGCTGCATCGCGCAGCCGAGATCTCAGGGACCGATCATCATGAACCGCAATATCGCTCTGCTTGCCGCGGCCACTCTCGCCGTCACCCTGCTCGCGGGCTCGACGGCGCCATCGGCCGCGCTCGATCTGAGCTGGGTCGGCAACAAGCCGTATGTGAACTGCCTCACCAACGCGCATAAGGTGGCCATGACATATCCGCCATCTCAGCGCGCCCTTTGGGACGACAAGCTGCGTCGCGCCTGCAATCGCGGCTACTATCCCAATCGGCCGGGCGTCCAATACTGACAGCTGCACATTGACCACGTCGGAGCCCGCGAGACCTGCCTCTCGCGGGCTTTCGCGTGCCGGAGACATGCGGCCGCTCAACGCGACCTCGCGTCGGGTTGGCTCACGAAGGAAGCATGGGCCCTGCTGCGGGTGAGGCTGATCACATTCGTTGCGTCCGGCATCGCGCATGGTCCGACACATACCGCTGACCACCCGGCATCAAGGACTCTCGTCATGATCAAGCGCATCTCCTCGAAGATCGCCTCCGCCGCCATCCTCAGCGTGATGGCTGCGACGGCCGGCGCGGCTCCGGCCAAGGCCGCAACGCGCGTCGTGACCGGCCTTCCGTCCATCGCCAAGAAGCCAGTCAGGGCGATCGGCAAGAGGGTCTGCGTCACCGCCGGCAGCTATCGCCATCCCTGCGGCAGGTGACCGCTGCGCGTGACGGCCGGTCTGCCTCGCCGGCGTCGGATGAAGGCCGTTCCCCTTTTGCCGCGGTTCGGATATCGATGCTCCGACAAGGGATTAGACAGGGATCGGTGAGACCGGATGCGAACCTCTTCGACTGCCTTGCGCGTCACCTTCAGCGCGCTCGCAACCTCGTTCATGCTGGTTGTCAGCGCGTCGGCGCAAATGGCGCCTGAGGCCGCGGCGCCACGGCCGAAGCCCGCGCCCTCGATGCGCGCCGCGGCCTGCCACAACGGCCAGAGCTTCGACCGCTTTCTCGCCGAGCTGAAGCAGCGCGCCGTCGCCGAGGGCGTCTCGCAGCGCGCGATTGCCGCCGCCTCGCCCTACCTCGCCTACGACCAGGGTATCGTCAACCGCGACCGCGGCCAGCGCGTGTTCGGCCAGCTGTTCACCGAGTTCGCCGGCCGCATGGCGGCGGTGTACCGGATGCAGAACGGCCAGCAGCACATCAAGATGCATGCCGCGGCGTTCGCCCGGGCCGAGAAGGACTATGGCGTGCCGCCGGCAGTGATCGCCGCGTTCTGGGGTCTGGAGAGCGATTTCGGCTCCAACATGGGCAATCTGCCGGTGCTGCCGTCGCTGGTCTCGCTGGCCTATGACTGCCGCCGCAGCGAGCGCTTCCAGAACGAGACGATCGCCGCGCTGAAGGTCATCGATCGCGGCGACCTCACGCCCTCGGAGATGATCGGCTCCTGGGCCGGCGAGCTCGGTCAGACCCAGTTCCTGCCGACGCACTACGTCACCTACGCCGTCGACTATGACGGCGACGGCCGGCGCGACCTCTTGCGCAGCGCGCCCGACGTGATCGGCTCGACAGCGAACTACATCGCGACCGGCCTGAAATGGCGCCGCGGCGAGCCCTGGCTCGAGGAGATCCGCGTGCCCCAGACGTTCCCCTGGGAGCAGGCCGATCTCACCGTCAAGGCGGCGCGCAGCAAATGGGCCGGCTTGGGGGTGACCTATGCCGACGGACGGCCGCTGCCGAACGATGCGCTCGAAGCCTCGGTGCTGCTGCCGATGGGCCGCAACGGCCCGGCCTTCCTGGCCTATGCCAATTTCGCCGCCTACACCGAATGGAACAACTCGCTGATCTATTCGACCACCGCGGCCTATCTCGCCACTCGGATCGCGGGCGCCGCGCCGATGCGCAAGCCCGCGGGTCCCGTGGCGCAGCTGCCGTTCAACGAGATCAAGGAGCTGCAGCAGCTGCTGGTGAAGGCCGGCTTCGACGTCGGCAAGGTCGACGGCGTGCTCGGCCAGCAGAGCCGGATCGCGGTCAAGACGATGCAGCAGCGGCTGGGGCTGCCGGCGGACTCCTGGCCGACGGCCGAGCTGCTGGCGCGGATGCGCGGCGGCACGCCGCGGGCTGCCGCGCCAGCCCCGGCCACGGCGTCGCGCTGATCATCAACGGCTGAAGGACAACGGTCATGCCGCACGTCATCGTCAAACTCTATCCGGGCAGAACCGAGCAGCAGAAGCAGGCGCTGGCGAAAGCCCTCACCGAAGCGGTGACGCGCACGCTCAACTCCAGCGAAGACTCCGTCTCGGTGGGCATCGAGGACGTTGCGTCCAATGAATGGATGACGAAGGTGTACGGTCCCGACATTATCGACAAGGCCGCCACGATCTACAAGAAGCCCGGCTACGAACCGCAATGAGCTGATGGTGCCATGATCGCGCCGAGCGCGTTGTGATGGGCCGCAGCGACGATCGCGCGGGGACACGTCAAAAGGATCACCCCCATGGCCATCGTCTTCATCACCGGCAGCACCGACGGGCTCGGCCGCGCCGCAGCGCAATCGCTTCTCGATCAAGGGCATCGCGTGGTGTTGCACGCGCGGACGGCCGAGCGCGCGGCCGCCCTCGGTGAATTGGGATCGCGGTCGGCCGGTATCGCGGTCGGCAGTCTCAGCAGCGCCGCGGAGACGAGGCGCATCGCGGACCAGGTCAACGCGATCGGGCGGATGGACGCCGTCATTCATAATGCCGGCGTCTATGCGCAGCCGGGTCGTGGCGACACGCCGGAAGGACATGCCACGACGCTCGCCGTCAACACACTCGCGCCCTATATGCTGACGGCGCTGATCGAGCGCCCTGCCCGGCTGGTCTATCTCAGCAGCGGGCTGCATCGCGGCGGAGAAGGCTCGCTGGCGGATCTCGATTGGACGAAGCGGGCCTGGGATTCGGCCAAGGCCTACGCCGAGACCAAGCTGCACGTCGTGGCGCTGGCTTTTGCACTGGCGCGACGTTGGCCCGAGGTCCTGAGCAACGCCGTCGACCCCGGCTGGGTGCGCACCCGCATGGGCGGAGCGGGTGCGCCAGTCGACATCGCCACCGGACAGCGGACGCAGGCCTGGCTCGCGGTAAGTGACGATCCCGAGGCCCTGGTCAGTGGGCGCTACTGGCATCACCTTCGGCAACAGGAGCCGGCGCGCGAAGCGACCGAGCCCGCGTTCCAGGACGCGCTGATTGCCAGACTGGGCGAACTGACCGGCGTTGCCTTGCCCTAACGAGCCCTCGGACGTCACCGAAAGAATTGCAGACGCGTTAGGCCGCTCCGGCGCGTAGACGGGTCGGCCAGCCGACGCGGACCAGCGTCTCGTCGGGGTCCGAGACGGCGAGCTCGTACATCCCCCAGGGCTTGTCTTCGGCAATTTGCTGAAACTCGCGCGCGACGGCGTCGACATCCTCGATGTAGAGATAAAGCCCGAAAGGGTTTCTGCCCGGTGTGAGCCATCCCTCGACGGCATCGGTCAGATGCAGATAACCACCATTGGAGTTCGACAACATGCGATAAGTGTCGGGCTCACCCGCGGCAGGCTTCTGGCTGTTCGGACGCGTGAAGCCCAAACGATTGTAGAAGCGCTCCGAGGCGTCGAGGTCATTGCACGGCAGGATGGCGACCAAGGATCCGGAAGGTGCCATTCGTGCACTCCGTCGCTGCTATCGCCGCGAGGCGAGGGTTGGACCCGAGGCCCATGTCTGATCGGCGGAGCCGCCCTGCAGCGTCGCGCGCCGTTCGGCAACGGCATGATTGAACAGTTCGAGGACCAGGCCGAAGGCGGTCAGGTCCTCCTGCTCGATGGCTCCATCGTCATAGTCCTTGAGGGTCTCGGCGATGATTGCGTCGACCTCCCGTTGCCGTGTCAGCAGGTCGCTTTCCGACCCCGCATTGCGGACCTCCGACACCGCCGCAAGGATGCGGTTGCGAGAGCTGTTGTCGTCATCCAGATCATCCCGGTTCAGATAGCGGCGCAGCCATTCGGCGGCCGACCCGATGCCGGACAGAACAAGCAAGGCGAACCAGAAGTAGTCGCTGTACTTGTCCAGAAAGGTTCGCTCCGTGCCGTTGATCACGGCCGCGGCGCCCCGATGCACGGAGGGTTCGGTCTCCTTCTCCGTGTCAGGCTTCGCGATGTGGGCAGCGCCGGACAGGCCTTGCATGATCGTGTCGCGGACCGCGAAAAGCTGCCGGAAGAAGGCCGCAGCCTTGGCTTCGGACAATTCCTTCTTGGCCAGGATCAGGTGGTTCACGCTGATCGTGTCGACCTTGTCCTCCGGCCAGGCGGGTTTCGCGCTGAACACGCTGGCCGGAATTTCCTCGGCCTCGTAGCGCGGGTGCTTCAGCGCAATGGCCTCGGATGCGTCGATCGGAAGAAACGTGGGGGCTCCGCGCGCCCGTGACGTCGCGGCAATGGCGTCCACCGTGATTTTGCTGTCGAGCGGACCGACGGCGAGATAGGCATCAAGGGTGGGGTCTTGCGCAAGCTTGTCGATCTCGTCTGTCCCGAATTGAGCCGTGGCGACCTTGTCGGGCGGCACGCCGGAGCCCTCCAGAATGCTCTGGAGGACGGCGACGTTGGCGCCGGTCCTGCCGATGATGCCGACCTTGTGACCCGCCAGTTGGGCAATCTCGCCGATCTTTCCATTGGCCTTCTTCTTGGGCTCGCTGCCGCGTCGCCCGGACGGCGACCACAGCACGACATAGTTCTTGCGCAGCACGGCCAGCGTTTGCGCGTCGGCCGGCATGCCAAGGTCGCCGCGGCCGACCGCAAGGTCGGTTTTGTCGGCCGCCAGCAGGGCCAGGGATTCAGCCGCTCCCCCGGTCGTGATCGGAGCGAGCCTGACCGTTCTGCTTTCCTCTGCGAAGGCGTCGGCCATCGCCTGGACGAGCTTGTGGTCGTCGCTCCCCGCCGGTCCCACGGCGATCCGCAGAGTCTCGGGCTGCAAGACGTAGAACAGGGCGGCTGCAGCGGCCCCAAAGGCCAGGAATCCCAAAGCCAACACGATCAGCAACCGTCGTTGACGACGATCGTGAGCACTCCTGACTGGATCGGGCAGTGACATCAGCGGCCCCTCTGAGCGCAATGCGTCCTGGCTTGGCGTGCTGGAACTTGGGCGAACCGGTATCGATCCGGAATGTTCCGGAGGCGCCTCCGAGAGTTCAGGTGGCCAGCTTTGGTAAGGGGGTGCCCGATTTGTCTCCGCTGGAGGTAGGAGCACAGGGCCGCGTCCGCAAGATCCAGAAAGATGCAGTTGCATTCTCTCGGCCGCCGCGCCATCTCGGGAATACGCAAGCATTGCGCCGTCTCCTCCCTCAGCGAGAGCATCATGTCCTTTTACGATTCGACCGTGCCGGCCTACCTCCAGATCCTCGGCAGCCTGTCCGGGCTGCTCAGCAAGGCTGAAGCCTATTGCGAGGCGAAAAAAATTGCGCCCGAGGTGCTGCTGGGCGCACGGCTGTACCCGGACATGCTGCCGCTCTCCAGACAGATCCAGCTCGCCTGCGACTTCGCCGCGAAGGGCTGCGCACGGCTGACCCACAGCGAGGTCCCCAGCACACCCGACACCGAGACGAGCTTTGTCGAGCTGCGGCAGCGGCTCGCCAAGACCGTCGATTACCTGAAGACGTTCACACCGGCGCAGTTCGAAGGCGCCGATCAGCGCGACGTGACCTTCCCGAGCGGACCGAACACGACCCTCACCTTGAAGGGGCAGGAATTCGTCAACCGCGTCTCGTTTCCCAACTTCTATTTCCACGCCGCGATCGCGCACGGCATCCTCCGCCACAACGGCGTCGAGATCGGCAAGCGGGACTTCCTGGGCGTCGCCTGATCTCTTTCCCGTTCGCGTCGTGCACTCTCAACGGATAAGCACCATCGCAGATGATGCGACGTGGTATTCACCACGACCGATGTGCCAGTTAGTTGCTCCGTCATGCCCGGGCTTTGGCCCGGGCATCCACGTGGTTCTCGGCATGACTGACCACGTGGAGAGGGACGAGCGCAGCACTCCGACGGTCAATTGCAATAACCTGCCTCAATCGGCGGCCCGCGGCGGGCTCATCGCGCCGGGCTGATAACTCCCCGACTCATGCTGTTCGCGGCGATGCCGTAAAGGGACTGTCGAGGCCTCGCGAGACCACACTCAGCGCTCTCGCGTCGTCCCGCTTGCCGCGGTGATGACCGCAACGATGATCAGGCCCGTCAGCACGAGGCGGACGCCGGCGCTGACGCCGAAGGTGTTGAGCATCGTCAGCAACAGCACCAGGAACAGCGCGGCGCCGAACAGGCCGGGGATGTTGGCCTTGCCGCCGGCGACCGAGGTGCCGCCGATGACGACCACGGCGATCGAGGCCAGCAGATATTCATTGCCGATGTCGACATTGGCGCCGCGGAAGTAGCCGGCCAGCAGCGCGCCGTTGATGCCGCCGAGCGTGCCCGACAGGACGTAGGTCAAGAAGCGCACCCGGTTGACGGGGATGCCGGCCAGCCGCGCGGCGCGCATGTTCTGTCCGATCGCCAGCACGGAGCGGCCGAACACCGTCCGCTGCAGCACCACGTTGGCGCCAATCATGAACAGCACGGTCAGCACCGCCAGCAGCGGAATGCCGAACAGCTGGATGTTGGTGAAATCGGCGAACCCCGGCGGCGGCTTGATCTGCAGCCCGCGGCCATAGCTGATGTCGATCGACTGGATGACGAAGCTCGCCGACAGCGTCGCGATGATCGGCGGGATCCGTAGCGCCCAGATCAGGAGATAGTTCGCCGTGCCGACCGCGGCGCCGCAAGCGAGCGCGGCAAGAAGGCCGATCGCAATGCGCTGATCGTCGCCGGCCATCACGGTCATCGCGACAGCGCTGGCAAGCCCGATATTGGCCGGCAAGGACAGGTCGACATTGCCGGGACCGAGCGTGATCACGAACATCTGGCCGACGCCGACCACGACCGTGAACACGGCCAGCGACAGCGCCGCCGTCAACATGCCGCCGGCGCCGGTGCCGCCGGTGAAGCTGATGGCCGCCAGCCACACCGCGAGCGCGCCGATGAACGACCAGATCCACGGCCTGCTCAGAACGCTGGCGAGCGTAGCCTTCATGGCTGCGCATCCTTGCGGCTGATCAGCACGCGCGCGGCGAGCACCACGATCAGGATGGCCCCATTGGCGGCGACCTGCCAGTCCGGCGGGATGCGCATGAAGGTCAGCAGCGGCGATGCGGCGAGCGCGAGCGTCAGCGCGCCGATCACGGCGCCGATCGGCGAGACGCGGCCGCCGATGAATTCGCCGCCGCCGAGGATGACGCCGGCGATCGACAGCAGGGTGTAGCCGTTGCCGATGTTCGCGTCGGCCGAGGTCGTGGTGCCGATCAGCGCGAGGCTGGAGAGCACGCCGAACAGGCCGGCACAGGCGAACAGCGTCATCTTCGCCTTCAACAGCGACCAGCCGGCCCGGCCGATCGCGACCGCATTGCCGCCGGAGCCGCGCAGAATGGCGCCGTAGGAGGTGCGCATCAGGCCGACATAGGCGACCGCGGCGATCACGGCCGCGGCGAGGATCGGGAACGGCACGAAGGGCGGCTTGAAGCGCATGATCTCCAGCAGCCAGT
>NZ_CAFI01000169.1 GCF_000239775.1 Bradyrhizobium sp. ORS 375 | reverse complement strand
TCGCCGCCATTGCCGGCGGGGGCGGTATTCTGGGCGCTGCCGCCAGCGCCGCCATTGCCGCCGGTCGCGGTGGTGCCGGTGAAAGTCACTCCGGCCAGCGTGACATTGGCGCCGCCGAGCACAAGCAGGCCCCCGCCGGCACCGAGGCCGCCAGCGCCGCCGCCGCCAGCGCCATAGGACAGGCTGCTGTTGTAGTAGCCGGCCTGGCCGTTGGTGCCGTTGCCGCCGATCGCGGCGGTGTTGGTGATCGCCAGATTCGAGATGTTGACGGTCGGCCCGTTGGCGCCATTGACGACGATGCCCTGAAAGGTCGAAGAGCCGTCGATGATCTGGCCGTTGCCGGTGATGTTCACCGTGACGTTGGCATTGGCGGCCTGCAGCTGCGCCAGCGAACTCGACAGGGTGAAGCCGCTGGTGAAGTTGATGCTGACGGTCGAGTTGGCGCCGGCGGCTGCGACGGCCGCGACGGCCGTATTCCAGTCGGCCTGGTTGGCGACGTCGATTGCCAGCGCCTGCGTGCTGAGCATCGTGCCGGCAAGGAGGAGCGACATGGCCAGCCAATGCCGCGGCTTTGCCTTGCGCGCAGCAGGCGTCGTTCTCGCAAAGCAAGCCATCTCATTCCCCAGCAATGAAGGCAGACGTCAGATCCGAATTGATTTCGGTGGCAAAGAATTCACGCGAAACGTGTAGTTCCCGAGATGAAATGTCGGGACACACCTTGTCAAGAACAGCAAAGACACACTGCATCGCGAATGCTGCAGAGTTGGTATTTAACTACCAATGCGCGGGTCGATCTGTGGACCGGCAGCGTCCTGCTGAGCTGGGCTAACGGGCCCTGGGGTGCATAGCGCGAGCTGCGACGCTCGACGGCTCACGCAAGCGCTTCCCCTTGGGGACGCGCGGGCCGGCGATTGGCGGCCGCCAATCGCCGGATGAGGCGATTTACGCGAACCTTTGCCGCGCGAGCTTCGCGCCGGTGCCGAGCGCCATCAGCTTGGCCTCTGCGACCTCGCGCCGCATCGGGGCCATGCCGCAGTTCGTGGTGGCGATGATGTTCTCCTTCGGCACAACCTTCATGACGTCCTCGAGCGTCTTGCAGACGTCCTCGGCGGTCTCGATCGCGTCGCTGGCGACGTCGATGACGCCGGCCTGCACGATCTTGTTCTTGAGCAGGCCGAGCAGCTCGATCGGCACCTTTGAATTGCGGCATTCGACCGCGACCTGCTGGATGCTGCTGGCGTCGATGACCGGGAAGGTCTCCTCGTATTGCCGCCACTCGCTGCCGAGCGTCTCCTTCCAGTCGGTGTTGGCCTTGATGCCGTAGCCGTAGCAGATGTGGACGGCGGTCGGGCAGGTGAGACCCTCGGCCGCGCGCTCCAGTGCCTTGATGCCCCAGTCGCGCACCTCGTCCATGTAGACGTTGAAGGCGGGCTCGTCGAACTGGATCATGTCGATGCCGTCGTCGTGCAGCGCCTTGGCTTCCTGGTTCAACAACTCGGCGAAGGCGAACGCCATCTTGACGCGGTCGCCGTAGTAGTTGTCGGCGATGGTGTCGATGATCGTCATCGGCCCGGGCAGCGTGAACTTCAGTGCGCGTGTCGTGTGCGTGCGCGCGATCCGCGCCTCGTCGCCATGGACGCGGCCCTTCAGCGACAGCGGCGCCACGACCTGCGGCACCATCGCCTTGTAGCGATCCTTGCGGATGCCCATCTCGACCTTGTGCGCGAAGTCGATGCCCTCGACGCGCTCCAGGAAACCGTGCACGAAATGCTGCCGCGACTGCTCGCCCTCCGTGAGGATGTCGATGCCGGAATCCTCCTGCAGCTTCAGCGCCAGGATGGTGGCATCGCGCTTGGCGCGGGCGAGCTCGTCGCCCTTCGACTTCCACGGCGCCCACAGCACGTTCGGCTCGGCCAGCCATTCCGGCTTGGGCAGCGATCCTGCGATGGTCGATGGAAACAGCATGGTCGAACTCCGTCGGCATAGGGGCGGTCAGGCTTGAGCGCCTGTCTGCCATGGCTTAACTGTCAGGTACAGAAAGAACCAAGGCCGGCGCGCGTTCCGCAGCGCGGCATAATGGTCCAGAATGGGGAAGGACTTGGAAGAGGCATGATCGACCTCCATTACGCGCCGACGCCGAACGGCTGGAAGATCTCGATCATGCTCGAGGAACTCGGGCTGCCTTATACCGTCATTCCCGTCGACATCCGCGCCGGCGAGCAGTTCAAGCCGGAGTTTCTGGCGATCAGCCCGAACAACCGCATTCCGGCGATCGTCGACCACGCGCCGGCGGACCGCGGCGAGCCGTTCCCGGTGTTCGAGACCGGCGCCATCCTGATCTACCTCGCCGACAAGACCGGACGTTTTCTGCCGCAGGACGTTCGCGGGCGCTCTCGTGTGATCCAATGGGTGATGTGGCAGATGGCCGGGCTCGGGCCGATGATGGGGCAGCACGGCCATTTCGCGCTGTACGCGGCCGAGAAGATTCCGTACGCGATCCAGCGCTACCGCGACGAGGTCGCGAGGTTGTTCCACGTGCTCGATGTGCAGCTCGGCAAGACCGGTGCCTACGTCGCCGGCGACGACTACACGATCGCCGACATTGCCTGCTTCCCGTGGATGATGACGCACAAGGCGCAGGGCTTTTCGCTCGAGGACTATCCCAACATCAAGCGCTGGTACGCGACATTGCGCGCGCGGCCGAAGCTGCAGGCGGGGCTCGCGATCGGCAAGTTCGTCAAGGAGCCGTTCAACGACGAGATCCGCCACGTGATGTTCGGCGCCCGTGCGAAGGAGATGACGGGGAGATCGTGAGTGAGCTCCACGGCGTCGCGAGGGGAGTGGTGCCAGACTGTCCAGACTGTGCCTCGTAGCCCCTGGATTGCTTCGTCGCTTCGCTCCTCGCAATGACGGAGAGAGAGTGAGATGCCAGCTCCCTCCGCCGTCATTGCGAGCGCAGCGAAGCAATCCAGAGGCCGCACGAATAGTCTGAATGAATCGGCACTCTCGATGACAAATTCATAGAGACCTTGAGGACACACGATGATCGAATTCTTCTTCGACTGCTCCAGCCCCTGGACCTATCTCGCCTTCCACAACATCCAGCCCCTGGCAAAGGAGTTCGGCGTCGACATCGTCTGGCGGCCGATCCTTGTCGGCGGCATCTTCAACACGATCAACCCCAGTGTCTATGCGCAGCGCGAGAAGCCGGTGCCGGCCAAGGCGGCCTACATGCTGAAGGACCTCGCCGACTGGTCGCGCTCGGCCGGACTGAAGATCAAGATGCCGCCGTCGGTGTTTCCGGTGAACAGCGTCAAGGCGATGCGCGGCTGCATCTGGCTGGGGCAGGACATGGTGCCGTTCGCGCGCGCCGTGTTCGAGATCTATTGGGGCGAGGACCAGGACATTTCGCAGGATGCGGTGCTCACCGAAGTGTGCAGGCGCGTCGGCATCGATCCCAAGGCGTTGTTCGACGGCATCGCGCAGCAGGGCATCAAGGATCAGCTCCGCATCAACACCGAGGAGGTCGTCAAGCGCGGCGGCTTCGGCTCGCCGACGATCTTCGTTGATGTCAATGACATGTATTTCGGCAACGACCGGCTGCCGTTGATCCGCGAGGCGCTGGCGAAGCGGAAGGCGGCCTGATGCCGCGCGCGATCGTCTGCCGCGAGCTCGGGTCGCCGGAGAAGCTCGGGCTCGAAGAGCTGCCGTCGCGTCCCCTCGGCGACACCGAGGTGCGGGTGAAGATCCGCGCCGCCGGCATCAATTTTCCGGATATTCTGATGGCCGCGGGCGAGTATCAGCTCAAGCCGGAGCTGCCGTTCACGCCGGGCGTCGAGGCGGCCGGTGACGTGGTCGAGATCGGGCCAGGGGTGGCGGATCGCGCCGTCGGCGACAAGGTGATCGTGCGGATGCGCTTCGGTGCCTATGCCGAGGAGGCGGTGGTCGCGGCCGGCCAGCTCACGCCGCTGCCGGCGCCCTTCGACTATGCGGAGGGCGCGACCTATCTTGCCGGCCACGGCACCGCGCATCATGCGCTGGTCGATCGCGGCCAGCTCAAGCCCGGTGAGACGCTGCTGGTGCATGGTGCCGGCGGCGGCGTCGGCCTTGCGGCGGTGGAGCTTGGCAAGCTGCTTGGCGCCACGGTGATCGCTGCGGCGTCATCGGAGGAGAAGCTCGCGGTCGCCCGCGCCCGCGGCGCCGATCATCTCGTGTTGTATGCGCGCGAGCCGTTCCGCGACGCCGTCAAACGCATCACCGACGGCCGCGGCGTCGACGTGGTGTTCGATCCGGTTGGCGGCGAGGTGTTCGAGAACAGCGTGCGCTGCATCGCCTGGGGCGCGCGGCTGCTCGTCATCGGCTTCACCGGCGGCATTGGCCTGGCGCGCACCAACCTGATCCTGATGAAGGGCGCCAGCGTGCTCGGCGTCCGCGCCGGAGAGGCGGTTCGCAAGGATCCCGCGCTCGGCGAGCGGCGGATGGCTGCGCTGCTCGAGTTCGCCGAGCAGGGCAAGCTGCGCCCCAACGTGTCGCATCGCGTGCCATTCGAGGATTATGCAGCAGCGATGCGTCTGCTGATCGATCGCAAGGCGATCGGTCGGGTCGCGCTGGTGATGGAGTGAAGCCACACCCACGGTGTCGTCCCGGCCTTGAGCCGGGACCCATACCGCGTGATCCGTCTCGTGGCACCCTGAGCGTCGTTCTTCGCCAAACCCAAGACGGTGGCTATGGGTCCCGGCTCAAGGCCGGGACGACAGCGGAATATGTCGCGCGAGCGCGGGCAACAACTACTTATACTCCCGCTCGTCCCACCATGGGAAATAGTCCGGCATGTCAGCCGTCACCGTGTTCTTGAACTGCGCCGGACGCTTCTGCAGGAACGACACCACGCCTTCCTTGACGTCATCCGAGCGTCCGCGCGCGTAGATGCCGCGGCTGTCGACCTTGTGCGCCTCCATCGGATCGTCGGCGCCCATCATGCGCCACATCATCTGGCGGATCAGCGCGACCGACACCGGCGCGGTCTTGTCTGCGATCTCGCGGGCCAGCGCACGCGCTGTCGGCAGCAGCTCGTCCGGCGGCACCACCTTGCTGACGAGGCGGCCGGCGAGCGCCTCCTGCGCCGGGAACACGCGGCCGGTGTAGCACCATTCCAGCGCCTGCGAGATGCCGACGATGCGCGGCAGGAACCAGCTCGACGCCGCTTCCGGCACGATGCCGCGCTGGGAGAACACGAAGCCGAACCGCGCCGCCTCCGAGGCGATGCGGATGTCCATCGCGAGCTGCATGGTGACGCCGATGCCGACGGCGGGACCGTTGACCGCGGCAATGACGGGTTTCAGCGATTTGAAGATCCGCAACGTCACCTGGCCGCCGCCGTCGCGGACCTGCGGATCGGAATAGTCGACGCTGCCATCGGCATGCCGCTTCACCGGCCCGCGCTTGGCATCGCGGTCGAACGTGTCGGCGCCGGACGAGAGGTCCGCGCCTGCGCAGAACGCGCGGCCCGACCCGGTGACGATGATAGCCCTGACGCCGTCATCCTTGTCGGCGCGGTCGAAGGCGTCGATCAGCTCCTCCATCATCGTGCCGGTGAAAGCGTTCAGCTTCTCCGGACGGTTCAAGGTGATGGTGAGGATCTTGTCGGCGACGTCGTAGAGGATTGTCTGGTAGGCCATGAGCGTTTCCTGATGTTGTTGTCGTGGCGTTTGTTAGTTGGTTGCTCGTGCCACAATCTCCGCCGTCATTCCGGGATGCGCCCTCTTGGGCGCAGGCCCGAAATCCATAACCACGATCGAGAGTATGGATTCCGGGCTCGTGGTTCGCACGCCCCGGAATGACGACGAGTAAGGTCAGCGGTGGTGATACAATAGTTCGGTACGAGGCGCCGTCAAATCGTGACGGCATTCCGCAGGGCGGGCAAAAGCACCGCGCTAGGCATGGCCCTCCCAGCACGCGACGCAGCGGCGATGTCGCACACGCTCTCTCCGCGTCATTGCGAGCGAAGCGAAGCAATCCAGGGCCGTGGGCGGGACCTTGGATTGCTTCGCTTCGCTCGCAATGACGGAGGAGGGAGTGCGTGTGCCACGCCTCACGAGGGCGCCTTCGGCCACGGCCGCTGCTCGCCGCGCAAGCCTTCGAACGTCTTGGCCATTCCCAAGACGCCGACGTCGTCGAAGCGGCGGCCGACGATTTGCAGGCCGATCGGGAAGCCGTCGGCGTCGTAGCCGGCGTTGACGGAGATTGCCGGGTTCTCCGACATGTTCCACGGCACGGTGTAGGTGATGTGCTCGAACGGTGCTTGGGGATCGTTGACCGGCGAGGCGAACTCGGCCGGGAATTTCACGCTGGGCGAGACCGGCGAGATGATGTAGTCGTAGTCGCAGAACAGCTTTGCGGCGGCCGCGCGCAGCGCCATCGTGACGTTGAAGCCCCTGACGACCTCGACGCCGGAGAGCGCAGCGCCGCGCTCGGCCCATTGCAGGATGTAGGGCAGGGTTTTCGCGCGCACCTCCGGTGCAAGCCGGACCAGATCGTCCCACAGCCGCGCGCGCCAGAAATTGTCGAGGCCGTCGAGCATCTCGCGGGTAAGGAAGCCCTTGACCTCGGTGATGACAGCGCCAGCCTCCTCGAACGCTTTCGCGGCGGCCAGCGTCGTCGCGCGCACCGGTTCCTCGAGCGCCTGGCCGACACCGCCGAGATCGAGCATCAGGCCGATGCGCAGCTTGCGTACCGGCTTCTCCGCCACCTTCCAGTGCAGATCCGACGGCGGCAGGCTGGTGCCGTCGCGGCGGTCGGGCTTGGACAGCACGCTCATCATGAGCGCGGCATCGTCGACGATGCGCGTCATGGGACCTGCGACGCGGCCAACATAGGGCGGATCGATCGGCACACGGCCGAAGCTTGGCTTCAACCCGACGAGGCCGCACCACGAGGCCGGCAGCCGGATCGAGCCGCCGATGTCGGTGCCGACATGCAGTGGACCATAGCCCGCTGCGGCCGCAGCACCGGCGCCGGCGCTGGATCCGCCGGGGTTCATACGCAGATCCCAGGGATTGCGCGTCAGCGGGTGGAAGCTCGACAGGCCCGACGACAGCATGCCGTAGTCAGGCATCGTGGTCTTGGCGAAGATGATCGCGCCGGCTTCGCGCAGCCGCGCCACGGGCGGCGCGTCGGCCGCGAGCGGCGTGCGGGTGACGCTGGCGGCGCCGAGCGGCATCGGCTGGCCTTTGGTGGCGATGTTGTCCTTCACCGTCGCCGGCACGCCGTCGAGGCTGCCGACCGGCTCATCCTTCGCCCAGCGCTCCGTCGAAGCCCTGGCCGCGGCGCGCGCGGCGTCGACGTCGAGCAGGTACAGCGCCTTGATCTCGGGCTCCCACACCGCGACGTGCGCCAGCAAATCGTCCATCACCTCGGATGGCGAGAACTGGCGCGCGCGATAGCCGGCGATCAGGTCGACAGCCGAGAGATCATGCAGCGAGGTGACGTCGTCAGAAGCGGGCTTGTGCATGCTGGTCCTCCGTCGCCGAAGTTCGTCTCGAATGGCCGCCCGCTCATTGAGGTATGTCAGGCGGCTCTATGCGGCCGCCAAGCGAGTCTCGATGATGCGGGCGAACATGCTGGCGCCGATCGGCAGGATCTTGTCGTCGAGCACGTAGCCGGGATTGTGCACCGGCACCGAGCCGTCATGGCCGACCCAGAAATAGGCGCCCGGGATGGTCTGCAGCATGTCGGCGAAATCCTCGCTGCCCATCTTCGGCGTCGAGCGCGTCAGCACCTTCGACGGCTCGACCACGGTGCGCGCGACCTCTTCGACGACCTTGGACTGCTCCTCCTGGTTCACCAGGACGCTGAACGTGTCGCGAATGTCGACGTCGATCTCGCAATTGAACGCGGCCGCCATGCCGGCGCAGATCGCGCGCATGCGCTCGCGCACCAGCGCGCGGACGTTGTCGGAGAACGCGCGCACGGTGCCGCACAGCCAGGCATCGCCCGGAATCACGTTGTAGGCCGAGCCGGCATGGATCTGAGTGATCGAGACCACGGCGGCCTGCAGCGGCTCGACGTTGCGGCTGACGATGGTCTGGATCGCCTGCGCGACGCTGGTGGCGATCACCACCGCGTCCTTCGAGCGCTCGGGCATCGCGCCATGGGCGCCGTAGCCGGAGATGCGGATGTCGAAGAAGTCGGCGCCGGCCATTGCGGGGCCGGGAAGGATCGCGATCTCGCCATGCTCCAGGTCCGGCGCATTGTGCAGGCCGTAGAGCTCGTCGCAGGGGAACTTCTGGAACAGGCCGTCCTTGATCATCGCGCGCGCGCCGCCGAGACCTTCCTCGGCCGGCTGGAAGATGAAATGCACGGTGCCGTCGAAATTGCGCGTCTCGGCCAGATAGCGCGCGGTGCCGAGCAGCATCGTGGTGTGGCCGTCATGACCGCAGCCGTGGAAGCGGCCGGGAATGGTCGAGCGCCAGGGGAGGTTGGTGTTCTCCTCCATCGGCAGCGCGTCCATGTCCGCGCGCAGGCCGATTGTCTTGGTGCCGGCACCCTTGCCCTTGAGCACGCCGATCACGCCGGTTCCGCCGAGGCCGCGATGCACCTCGATGCCCCATTGCGCGAGCTTCTCGGCGACGATGCCGGAGGTGCGCGTCTCCTCGAAGCCGATCTCGGGATGCGCGTGCAAATCGCGGCGGATGGCGGTGAGCTCGTCGGCGTAACCTTGGATGCGGTCGATCGTGGGCATGGGTGCGTTTCCTGGAGAGGTTCAAGCTTTAAAGGCCGGACCGTTAGGGCGAAGGCGGATGCCCGGACGCAAGCGCGCCCAGGGCAGGGTGGAGGGATCGGCGGGCATCGCGCCGGGGGCAGCGCAGATCAGAAGCTGTTCGGCGATCGGCTCGAAGTCGGCGCGGAAATGCACCGAGCTCTTGTTGACGAGGATCGCCTGCTCGGTCGGCTCGATGCCGACGAAGCGGTACATCTCCTGGTCGGCGAGCTGGGACTTGTGCGAGGCCACGACCACGCGGACATCGCCGATGCGCAAGCAGGCCGACGGGCCCATCTCCATCTTGCGACCGCCATAGAACGGGCCGGGCGCTGTGAAGCGGCCATCCGAAATTGTCTCGACGATGAAGCTCTCCTCGAACGGCGCGTCGCCGGGAATGCCGCTCTTGCCGCCGAGCGACAGCGTGACGGTCGCGCCTTCACCGGCGGCGTGCGCGGCGAGCGCGGCCTGCGGATCGTAGATCATGCCGATGGCGGCGCGGCTGGCGCGGTTGCGCACCAGCGCGCGCAGCATGCCGGTGGTGTCGGAATCGCCGCCGGCGCCGGGATTGTCCTGGGTGTCGGCGATCACGATCGGCCGCGTCGCATTCTTCGCCAGCGTCATCGCATGGCGCACGCCCTCATCGGGCGTGTAGATGCGGCCGTCGAAATCGTTCTCGTGGCCGGTGACGATCGCGGCAATCGCATCCGCGGCGGCGTCCGCGTCGGTCTGCGTGCGGCCATAGGCGAACACGCTCGGGCCGCAATGTACGAAGTCAGCGGCGGGGAAGCCCGGCGCGAAGGACAGCGTCGGGACGGCCTCGCTCTGCATCGCGGCGAGCTTTTCGTAGATGCCTTTGGTCGGCTGGTCGTTGGTGCACTGCCAGCTGATCGGGATCAGGAACGGCAGCTGGCGGAACGCCTTCGCCAGCGGCTGCTTCGTGCGCAGCAGCAGCGCGAGATGCTCGGCGCAGGCGCGGCCGGTGTCGGCCATGTCGGTATGCGGGTATTTGCGATAGGCGATCAGCGCGTCGGCATGCGCGATCATCTCCGGCGTGACGTTGGCGTGCAGGTCGAGGCTCGCGACCAGCGGTACGTCCTGGCCGATGGCCTTGCGGACGCGTGCCAGGATCTCGCCTTCGCCATCGTCGAGATGCTCGGTCACCATCGCGCCGTGCAGGTCGAGATAGACGCCGTCGAGCGGGAGGGCCTGCCTAATGCGGTCGACCATCACCGTGGTGATGCGCTCGAACGCCTCCTTGGTGACATGCGCCGACGGACTTGCCGCGCAGGCGATGCTGGGAACGATGTCCCAGCCGTTCGCTTCGGCAACCGCGATGAACCCGGCCTGGCCCGCATTGATGCCGCGCATCGTCGTCATCACGCTTGCAGCGTCAGCGATGGACGCCCGGCCGCCGCCATGCATGAAGTCGTCGTAATCCGCTTTCGTCGGCGCGAAGGTGTTGGTCTCGTGCAGGAAGCCGCCGATCGCGACGCGCGTCATCACTTCGCCTCAGGTCGTGAGATGGAGTGGCGACGTTAGACTGTGCCCCGCGGCCCGCGCAAGCGAAGGAGCGATGCCGTTTTGCATGCGGGCCACGATGGCGGCGCGCCGATCTGACCCAGCTATTTCCGCGCGTCATTCCGGGGCATCGCGCAGCGATGAGCCCGGAATCCATAACCACGAGCAGCGTTGCGAAGCACGCGCGTCGACCATCCGGCATCCCTCCACCCGCCTGTGGGTATGATTCCGGGCTCGTGCTGCGCACGCCCCGGAATGACGGCGGTGGGTGGCGCTGCTACGCCACCGCCTCCGACACCGGGCGGAAGTTCGCAAAATCCCAGTTCCGGCCCGGAGCGGCTTCGAGCAGGGACTTGGTGTAGGCTTCCTTCGGGTGGGTCAGGATCTCGCCGGCCGGACCCTGCTCGACGATGCGGCCCTTCTGCATCACGACGACCTCGTCGCAGATCTGGGCGGCGACGCGCAAATCATGCGTGATGAACAGGATGGCGATGCCGAGCCGGCGCTGGATCTCATCGAGCAGCTCCAGCACCTGGGCCTGCACGGAGACGTCGAGCGCGGAGACCGCTTCGTCGGCGACCAGCACGTCAGGATCGAGCGCAAGCGCACGTGCAATCGCGATGCGCTGGCGCTGGCCGCCGGAGAACTGGTGCGGATAGCGCGAGATCGCGTCCGCCGGCAGGCCGACCAGCTCGAGCAGCTCGCGCGCCCGCGCCATCGCCTCGTCGTGCGGCGTGCCGTAGTTGACCGGGCCTTCGGCAATGCTCTCGCCGACGGTCAGCCGCGGATTGAGCGAGCGGTAGGGATCCTGGAAGACGATCTGGATGCGCTTGCGGTGCGGCTGCAGCAGGCGGCGGGTCAGGATCGAGATCTCGTGGCCCGCGAGGCGGACGCCGCCGGAAGTCGGATCGATCAGGCGGACGATGCAGCGCGCGACGGTCGACTTGCCCGAGCCGCTCTCGCCGACGATGCCGAGGGTGCGGCCCTTGCGCAGCGTGATCGTGACGTTCTGCGCGGCGACGACCTCGCGCGCTTTGCCGATGAAGGAGCGCTCGCGATAGACCTTGCCAAGGTCGTTGGTCTCCAGCACCACCGGTTCGGTGCTGTCGGGTCGCGGCGGCCGGGGAATGAGGCTCGGCACCGAGGCGAGCAGATTGCGCGTGTAGTCCATCTCGGGTGCGCGCAGGATCTTGTCGAGCCCGCCGGTCTCGACCAGGCGGCCCTGCCGCATGACCGCGACGCGGTCCGCGATCTCGGCGACGACGCCCATGTCATGGGTGATGAACAGCACCGCGGTGCCGTGATCGCGCTGCAGCTCGCGGATCAAGGAGAGGATCTGCTTCTGCGTCGTGACGTCGAGCGCGGTGGTCGGCTCGTCGGCGATCAGCAGCTTCGGCTCGAGCACCAGCGCCATCGCGATCATGATGCGCTGGCGCTGACCGCCGGACAGGCGGTGCGGGTAGGAGCCGAAGATGCGCTCGACGTCGGGCAGGTGGACCTGCTGCATCATGTCGAGGATCCGCTTGCGCCGCGCCCGCGCATCGAGCGACGTATGCGCGCGCAGCACCTCGTCGATCTGGCGGCCGACCGGCACGACCGGGTTGAGCGCCGTCATCGGCTCCTGGAAGATCATCGCCATCTTGGTGGCGCGCAGCTCGCGCAGGCGACGATCGCTCGCGGTGAGCAGCTCTTCGCCGACCAGCTTGACGCTGCCGCCGACCGGATGCAGCGCGTTCTTCGGCAGCAGCCCCATGGTGGTCAGCGAGGTCACCGACTTGCCGGAGCCGCTCTCGCCGACGACGCACAGCGTCTCGCCTTTCTCGACCTTGATCGAGACGCCGTCGATGATGCGCGGGCCGTTCGGGTTCTTCGTCTTGCCGACGGTGACGACGAGATTGTCGATGTCGAGGATGGTATCGGTCATGCGTTCATTTCTCCACCGTCATTGCGAGGAGCGAAGCGACGAAGCAATCCAGAGCTCCGGGTGCGGCCCCTGGATCGCGTCGCTTCGCTCGCGATGACGAAATAATCATTTTCACTTGCCGGCCTCGCGCTGCTTCATGCGCGGATCGAGCGCGTCGCGGGCGGCGTCGCCGATCAGGTTGATCGAGAGGATCGCAATCGACAGCAGGAGGCCCGGCCAGAAGATCAGCGACGGCTTGATCTGGAAGTAGGACCGGCCCTCGGCCATGATGTTGCCCCAGGTCGGCGTCTCCGGGCTGATGCCGGCGCCGAGGAACGACAGGATGGCCTCGGTGAGAATCGCGGCGGCGCAGATGTAGGTGCCCTGGACGATCAGCGGCGCGATCGTGTTCGGCATCAAATGGCGCCACATGATCTTCGGCATCGACGTGCCCAAGGAAATCGCGGCCTCGACATACGGCTCCTCGCGCGCGGTCAGCACGACCGAGCGGACGAGGCGGGCAACACGGGGAATCTCGACGATGGTGATCGCGATCATGACGGTGCCGACGCTGGCGCCGGACAGCGACACCACGGCGATCGCCAGCAGGATGCTCGGGATCGCCATCAGGCCGTCCATCACGCGCATCATGATGGCGTCGACCCAGCGGAAGAAGCCGGAGACGAGGCCGATGACGAGGCCGATCGCGATCGAGATGACCGCGGCGCCGACGCCGACCAGCAGCGAGATGCGGCCGCCGTAGATGGTGCGCGACAACAGGTCGCGGCCATAGGCATCGGTGCCGAGCAGGAATTGCGCGCTCGCCGGCTTGAGCCGCTGCGCCGGCGCCAGCAGCACCGGATCGTGTGGCGCCAGCAGCGGCGCGAGAATCGAGACGATCACGATCAGCGACAGGCACACGGTGGCCACCGCGATGATCGGGGTCGAGGTGAGGAAGCCGAACCGGGGCCCCAGTCGCGTGGTGACCGGAATCGACGGCTCAGGAGTGGTAACGATCGCCATCGGATGCGGCCTCAGTAGCGGATACGTGGATCGAGGATGGTGTAGGCGAGGTCGATCAGGAGATTGACCGCGAGGTAGATGAACGAGGTCAGCAGGATCATGCCCTGGATGACCGGATAGTCGCGCGCCAGCACCGCGTCGACCGTCAGTCGTCCGATGCCGGGCAGGTTGAACACGCTCTCGGTGACGACGACGCCGGAGATCAGCAGCGCGAAACCGGAGCCGATCACGGTGATGACCGGGACGGCGGCATTGCGCAGCGCGTGGCGCAGCAGCACCGCCACCTCGCTGACGCCCTTGGCGCGTGCGGTGCGCACGAAATCCTCGCCGAGCACGTCGAGCATGGCGGCGCGCGTCATGCGCGCGATCAGCGCAACGTAGATGAAGGACAGCGCGCAGGTCGGCAGGATGATGCGCTCGAAGAACGGCCCGAAGCCGACGCTGATGCTGCGGAAGCCCTGCACGGGCACCCAGCGCAGGTTGATCGCGAACAGCTGGATCAGGATGTAGCCGATCACGAACACCGGCACCGAGAAGCCGAGCACCGAGAGCGCCATCACGAAGCGGTCGATCCAGGTGCCGTGCTTCCACGCAGCGATCACGCCGAGCGGCACCGCGACCAGGATCGACAGGATGATGGTCGAGAGCGCCACCGAGATCGACGGCTCGATGCGCTGGCCGATCATCTGCAGCACCGGCACCTTGGAGATCAGCGACACGCCGAGATCGCCGTGCAAGAGCTGATTGATCCAGGTGAAGAACTGGATGTAGAGCGGCTCGTTCAAGCCGAGCGTGGTGCGGATGCGCTCGAGCTGCTCGGGCGTCGCGTTGTCGCCGGCGAGAATCGCGGCAGGATCGCCGGGCGTCAGTCGCAGCAGCAGGAAGACGAACAGCGCCACCACGCCCATCACCGGGATGGATGCGAGGATGCGGCGAAGCAGATAACCGATCATCTTGAGAGAACCGTGGTCATGGTGCGGGGACGACGCGCTTGGCGTCGAGAGTGAGTCTGCATGTCACCGATGGTCATTGCTTTCAAGATCTCCGGTGTTCGCCCGTCTGCGCATGCACGCGGATGACACGGGATTCGTGATCAGCGCGATCCATCGCAATTGCGAACAATGTCGCGGCACTTTGCGGCGAACGTTCGCGCGAAACTTTGCAAGCCGCATGCCATCATGCGCGCGGGGCGAGGTGAATGTCCACTTGCTCGGTGCGGTCCCGGAAAATGAAACCGTGCTGCTGCGCAGCAGGCGGTGCGTAGCCCGGGAGAGCGAAGCACCCCCGGGGTCTCGCACGCGGCGGCGATGACCCCGCATGCCGCTGCGCTCATGCGGGCTGCGAGGTCACATCGGAGGCGGCCCTATGCCAGCGTCGCCAGCAGCGCGGCCATCAGGCGGCCGCGTTCAGCCAGGCTGTCGACCTCGATGTACTCGTTCAAAGTGTGCATGTCGGCGCCGCGCACACCGAGGCCGTCGAGCGTCGGGATACCGAGCGCGCCGGTAAAGTTGCCGTCGGAGCCGCCGCCTGCCGAGCCGTGGGGCAGGGACATGCCGAGTTGCTCGGCGATTCCCCGCGCCGTCTCGTACAGCGCCATGGTTCCGGAATCCGGCTCCCACACCGGCCGGGTCACGCCGCGGGTGACCTTGAAGGCGACGTCGTCGGTCGTGCCCGACAGCGCCAGCATGCGCTCGACGCCGTGGTCGAGGTCGGCCTGGCGCTTGGCCATGCTGAGCGCCTCGCCGGTGCAGGTCGTGGCGACGCAATTGACCCATTGGCCGCCATGCACGATGCCGACCGAGAAGGTGCAATCCTCCGTGGTCATCGCGTCGATGGCGAGGATCTGCCGCGCCATTTCCCGGATGGCGGAACGGCCGGCGGCGAGGCGGGCGCCGGCATGGCTGGGACGCCCGGTGGCTTCGAGATCGAAGCGCGCGATCGCATAGCGGCCGGTCACCACGCCGTTATCGGGACGGCCGGGCTCCGGCACCAGCACGTATTTGTTGCGCCGGGCCTCGGCCTCGATGATGTCGCGGGTCGAGGGTGTGCCGACCTCCTCGTCCGGCGTGAACAGCACCGTGATGGGCAGCGGCGTCGCGATCGACGCCTTCATCAGCTGCCGGATCGCCTCGAGCGAGAGATAATTGCCGCCCTTCATGTCGCAGATGCCGGGCCCATGACATCTGCCGCCGTCGCGGCGCCACGGCAGCTTGGCCAGTGTTCCAACCGGATGAACCGTATCCATGTGGCCGGCGATCAGGATGCCTGGCTCGCCCTGTCGCGGATGCGGGAAGCGGGCGCGCACGCAGCCCGCGAATCCCTGTCGTCCGGCGATGCGCTCGATCGTCGCACCCATGATCGCCATGTCGCGCGCGGCGAGGTCGAGCATGCGCTCCACGGCGGCGGCGTCCCAGGTCGGACTCTCGCACTCCACCCAGCCGCGCAGGCCCTGCAGCATGGCTTCGGTCTCAAAGGGAAGTTGGGCTGGATTCATGTGGGCTCTCTTCAAGGTCTCGTCGTGATCCGGCGCTACGAGACGACAGTTGCGTGCACGTTGTAAAGCGAAAGCTATGAAGACGTTAACGCCATGAAGAGCGGAGAGGGGCATGCACTGAATGCGGATTGACGCCAAAGGCATGCTCTGCAAGTGTCGAAAGCTCGCGACTTACAGCGTGTTAGTTCGCACAAGGATTGACCCGCACGCACAACGAATGACCTGAGTCTGATCAGTTTCAGGTCAACCCATCGCTTCTAGGAGACTGCTGTAATGTTCCACATTTCGCGCCGGAAAGGTCTGGCGCTCGCCACGAGCCTCGCCGCTGCCATGCTTTCGCTCTCGACGGCGGTGAGCACACAGGCCCTGGCCGCCGGCAAGAAGACCATCACGGCGGTGATGCATTCGGACCTGCGCGTGATCGATCCTGGATTCACGACGGCCTACATCACCCGCGACCATGGCTACATGGTCTACGACACGCTGCTGGCGACCGATTCAAGTTTCAAGGTCCAGCCGCAGATGGCGGATTGGAAGGTCTCCGACGACAAGCTGACCTACACCTTCACCTTGCGTGACGGCCTGAAGTGGCACGACGGCGCGCCGGTGACGGCGGAAGACTGCGTCGCCTCGCTGAAGCGCTGGGGCCGCAATGACGGCATGGGCCAGAAGCTGATGGACTTCACGGCAAGTCTGGAGGCGCCGGATGCCAAGACGATCGTGCTCAAGCTGAAGGAGCCCTACGGCCTCGTGCTGGAGTCGATCGCCAAGCCCTCGTCGCTGGTGCCGTTCATGATGCCCAAGCGCCTCGCCGAGACGCCGCAGGGCCAGCAGATCCCGGAGCAGATCGGCTCGGGTCCGTTCAAGTTCGTCAAGGCGGAATTCCAGCCGGGCGTGAAGGCGGTGTACGAGAAGAACACCGACTACGTGCCGCGCAAGGAGCCGGCGAGCTGGACCTCGGGCGGCAAGGTGGTGAAGGTCGATCGCGTCGAGTGGATCACGATGCCCGACGCACAGACCGCGGTCAACGCGCTGCAGTCCGGCGACATCGACTTCATGGAGAACCTTCCCTACGACATGCTGTCGGTGCTGGAAGCGAGCCCTGAGCTCAAGATCGATGTGCTCAACAAGTTCGGCTACCAGACGCTCGGCCGCATGAACTTCCTGCATCCGCCGTTCGACAACGTGAAGGTGCGCCGCGCGGCGTTCCTGGCGCTGAACCAGAAGGACGTGCTCGACGCGCTGGTCGGAAACCCCAAGTATCAGAAGATCTGCGGCGCTGTGTTCGTGTGCGGCACTCCGCTGGAGACCGATGTCGGCGCCGAGACCTTGATCAAGGGCAACGGCATGGCGGAGGCCAAGAAGGCGCTCGCCGAGTCCGGCTA
>NZ_CAFI01000170.1 GCF_000239775.1 Bradyrhizobium sp. ORS 375 | reverse complement strand
GGGGCCGCTGGTCGAGGCGCTGCTCGGCACGCTGGCGCGCACGCCGGCGGCGGCGCATGTCAGCTTCGATGGCGAGGTGCCGGCGGGCCTGCGCGTCGCGATGGACCGCACCGATCTCGCCGAGGTGCTCGGCAATCTCCTGGAGAACGCGGCGCGTCACGCCGCCAGCACGGTGCGCATCGTCGCCGGCGCGAGCCCGCTGATCATCATGGTCGAGGACGACGGTCCGGGCATTCCCGACGCGCAGATCGGCCGTGTGCTGGAGCGCGGCGGCCGTCTCGACGAGCAGGGGCCGGGCAGCGGCCTCGGCCTTGCGATCGTGCAGGACGTGCTCGAAGCCTATGGCTGGCGGCTGCAGATCGGCCGCTCCGAGCTCGGCGGCGCCAGGATCACGATCGCGCCCGCCCTGGCAGCGGTGCTGACGAGCCGGAGGGCGCCGGCGCGCGAGCCGAAGGAGGGACGCTCCATCCTGACAGCGGGCTGACGGGCGCCGTCAGCCTCGCGACGACCGCGCTGCGCTATCCCCTCGGTCATGCATCCACGCCGCGGCGTGGAGATATCCATGACCCAAGGAAGCTGCCATGCGTATTCGAAATTCCGCCAAGACCTATGGCTCGATCGCGATCAGTCTGCACTGGATCGTCGCCGTGCTGGTGCCCGCGTCCTGGCTCTCCGGCCAGCTCGGCGAGGAGATGTCGCGCGGCTCGGAGGAGCTGGCGCTGTTCGCGCACATCTCGCTCGGCCTGGCGATGCTCGGCGTCGCCCTGGCGCGCCTCGCCTGGCGCCTCGCCGATCCGCCGCCGGTCCCTGAGCCGACCCGGCTCGGCGCCTGGACCGTGCACGCCGGCGAGATCGCGCACCTGCTCATCTACGGCATCATGTTCGCCATTCCGGTGTTGGGCATCCTCACTCAGTTCGCCAGCGGCGAAGCGCTGCCGGTGTTCGGCCTGTTCGACATTGCCTCGCCCTGGCGCGCCGACCGCAGCTTCGCCCACGACATGAAGGAGATGCACGAGGCGCTCGCCAATGGCCTGATGATCCTGATCGGCGTCCACGTCGCCGCCGCGCTGCTGCATCACTACTGGCTGCACGACCGCACCTTGAAGCGCATGGTGCCGGGACTGCGCTGACGGTGTCGCGATCCCGGCATGATCTGCGCAATCCCCTACGGGATCAGGACGCAGGCATGTCGGGATCGTACCCCTGCAGCCGGTCGACCAGCCGGATGATGCCCCGCACCACGATCATCGCGACCGAGAACATGCTGAGAAACATCAGGGCAATCCCCGGCGAGTCCCACTTCTGGATGCGCGCGAAGACGCCGATCTCCCGGTACAGAATGAGCTCGTCGATGTTCATCTTCAGGATCAAGAGCAGCAGAGTGGTCAAAATCAGCACGACCGCAGCCGAGCGACGGAAGACGAACAGCGTGACGCTGGGGAGCAGGAGAGGAATTCCGAAGAGAAGAACAAGCCAAACGCCCGCGACGATCCCATGATGGAACTCATCGGATCTCACGTAGTCTCTATGGAATGAGAGCGCGAGGCAGAGCAGGTTGGCGACCGCGCCGAGCGCCGCCGCTGCGGAGACTGATCTGCGGCGCATGGCCGACCAAAAGCCTTCGTCCGTCATCTCTCATCCTCGCTTTGCGATGTCCACCCGGAGTCCGAACCAGCACGTGCTCGGTGGCCTGCGCCGCTGCTGGGCGGATCTTCGTCCGCGGGGGTGGATAGCGCCATGACACGTTCGTGCTATCGGCTGACCACAGGTCATTGACCGCGGTCCGGTGCGTGTCATGGTCGGCCGGCAGAGCTCCGCGTCGGCGTTGCCGCTTCAAGCCCTTTCGGATTGGAAAGGCTCATGCCATGATGTGTCATGATGCGCGCGCTTCTCCTTCTGGCTCCGTTCACCCTGTTTGCGATCGTTCCCGCCGCAGCCCAGCGGTTCGACGGCAATGATCCCGTATGTCTGCAGACCTGGGAGTGGGGCGGGTCGAGCACGATTTCGTGCCAGTACAGGTCTTGGGAGGCGTGTAAGGCGGCGGCTGCGAGCCTCTCTGCCACGTGCCTGACGAACCCTTACGTCCAGCGCCCGCCGGAACGAAGCCGTCGTTCGCCTCCTTTCCGGTGATGCCCTTTGCGCCGGAGAGACGGTTCTGCGAAGAATAAATCTATTGCTATTTTTCGGAATTCATGGTTCTCTGTCGCCATCCCGTGCTCCTT
>NZ_CAFI01000171.1 GCF_000239775.1 Bradyrhizobium sp. ORS 375 | reverse complement strand
GCGCCGGCGGACTCGACACCGCGCCGCCGCGGCAGACGCCGCGCGACGAATACGATCTCGGCATCGGCTACATGCAGCGCCGCGACTATGCGCTGGCCGAGCAGACGATGCGCAACTTCACCCAGAAATATCCGAACGACCCGATGATCGGCGACGCGCGATACTGGCTCGGAGAGAGCCTGTATCAGCGGCAGCAATATCGCGACGCCGCCGAGATCTTCCTGACGGTCACGACCAAGCACGACAAATCGTCGAAGGCGGCTGACGCGCTGCTGCGCCTCGGCCAGTCGCTGGCTGCCTTGAAGGAGAAGGAGGCGGCGTGCGCCGCGTTCGGTGAGGTGACGCGCAAATATCCGCGCGCCTCGGCCGGCGTGAAGGCCACCGTCGACAAGGAGCAGAAGCGCGTGAAGTGCTGATGCGGGGCGACGTCGGCCGCGGGCGAAAGGCTCGCGTTTGGTGTTGCGGCGTCTGACGATTAATCTGCGCCGTCATGGCAGCCAACAAGACCGCGCAGGATAACGCACCAGACGACGGCCGTCCGATCACCGCCGTCGAAGCGGAACAGCTGTTCGCGCCGTTCGCCGCGGCGCCCGCGCTGGTGCTTGCCGTGTCCGGCGGCCCCGATTCGATGGCGCTGCTCTGGCTGGCGGCACGCTGGCGCCGCGGGCGGTCGAATGGGCCGCGGCTCGTTGCGATCACGCTCGATCATGGGCTGCGATCCGAGGCCCGCCGCGAAGCGCAGATGGTCAAGCACATCGCGCGCCAGCTCGATGTCCCGCACCGGACTGTGCGCTGGACCGATGCGAAGCCGGCAACCGGGATTCCCGAAGCGGCGCGTCTGGCCAGATACCGCCTGCTGGCGCGTGCCGCGCGGCAGGCCGGCGCCAGCCACGTTCTCACCGCTCACACCCGCGACGACCAGGCCGAGACCGTGCTGATGCGGCTGCTGCGCGGCAGCGGCATCGTCGGGCTGGCGGCGATGGCTCCGGTCAGCGCGCGCGAAGGGCTGCTGCTGGCGCGCCCGCTGCTCGAGCTATCAAAGGCCCGCCTCGTCGCCACGCTGCGTTCTGCCGACATTCCCTTTGCCGACGATCCCACCAATCGCGATCCGGCATATACGCGGCCGCGGCTGCGCGCGCTGATGCCGGCACTGGCCGCCGAAGGCGGCGATGCGCGGACGCTGGCGATGCTCGCCCGCCGCCTGGCGCGGGCCAATGCGGCCATCGAGCTGATGGCGGATGGCGCCGAAAACTATCTCGCGCTGTGCGCCGGCGGGGAAGGCCCGGCGCGGTCGGATCACGAGGTGACCTTCAAGGCGCGCGCCTTTGTCGCACTCCCCGGGGAAATCAGGCTCCGGCTGTTGATGCGCGCCATCAACCAGGTCGGAACCGAAGGACCGGTGGAACTCGGCAAGGCCGAAGCGCTGCTCGATCGCCTGGACCGGACTCTTGCGGGGATCGTAGATGGTGGTACGTCTGCTCCCGGCAGGCTAAAACAAACCCTGGCTGGTGCGCTGGTAAGCATGACGCGCGAGGCCATCCGCATCACCCCGGCGCCGCCACGGCGGCCGCGTCGGAGTTGAGGCGGAGGCATCCTTCGCGGACCCTTAACCACCTGCGTCGGCGGCGCTTTTCCCGCGCCTTTTTTTAAGCGGGAATCGGGCTAGGATGCGTTAAATAGTCCTGTCTGGTTCCCTTGGCATTGCGGCGAGTGGTACCTAGATTACGAGACGGTCGACCGGGGGATTCCCTCGTGGCTACCCAGGGATGAGTCCGAGGACAGACGGCCGCGATCCGCGCGACCACGAAGGAAAATCGATGAACGCCAATCTGCGCAATTTCGCCCTTTGGGTCATTATTGTCCTATTGCTGTTGGCACTGTTCACGCTCTTCCAAAATCCCGGGCAACGCGCGTCGTCCCAAGACATCACGTTCTCGCAGCTGCTGACCGAGGTCGATCAGGGCAATGTCCGCGACGTCGTGATCCAGGGCCCCGAGATCCACGGCACATTCAAGAACGGCTCCTCCTTCCAGACCTACGCGCCGAGCGATCCGAACCTCGTGAAGCGCCTGTACGACGCCAAGGTCTCGATCACGGCCAAGCCGCCCGGCGACAACGTGCCGTGGTTCGTGTCGCTGCTCGTCTCCTGGCTGCCCTTCATCGCGCTGATCGGCGTGTGGATCTTCCTGTCGCGGCAGATGCAGGGCGGCGCCGGCAAGGCGATGGGCTTCGGCAAGTCGCGCGCCAAGATGCTGACCGAGGCGCATGGCCGCGTCACCTTCGAGGACGTTGCCGGCGTCGACGAGGCCAAGCAGGACCTGCAGGAGATCGTCGAATTCCTGCGCGACCCCGGCAAATTCCAGCGCCTCGGCGGCCGCATTCCGCGCGGCGTGCTGCTGGTCGGCCCTCCCGGCACCGGCAAGACGCTGATCGCGCGTGCCGTCGCCGGCGAAGCCAACGTGCCGTTCTTCACGATCTCGGGTTCTGACTTCGTCGAGATGTTCGTCGGCGTCGGCGCCAGCCGTGTCCGTGACATGTTCGAGCAGGCCAAGAAGAACGCGCCCTGCATCATCTTCATCGACGAAATCGACGCCGTCGGTCGCCATCGTGGCGCCGGTCTCGGCGGCGGCAATGACGAGCGCGAGCAGACCCTCAACCAGCTGCTGGTCGAGATGGACGGCTTCGAGGCCAATGAGGGCGTGATCCTGATCGCCGCCACCAACCGTCCCGACGTGCTCGATCCGGCCCTGATGCGTCCCGGCCGCTTCGACCGCCAGGTCGTTGTGTCCAACCCCGACATCATTGGCCGCGAGCAGATCCTGAAGGTTCACGTCCGCAAGGTGCCGCTGGCGCCGGACGTCAACCTCAAGACCATCGCCCGCGGCACCCCCGGATTTTCCGGCGCCGACCTGATGAACCTGGTCAACGAGGCCGCCCTGACCGCTGCCCGCCGCAACAAGCGGATGGTCACCCAGGCCGAGTTCGAGGAGGCCAAGGACAAGGTGCTGATGGGCGCCGAGCGCCGCTCGATGGTCATGACCGAGGAAGAGAAGATGCTGACCGCCTATCACGAGGCGGGCCATGCGATCGTCGGCCTCAACGTCCCGAGCCACGACCCGATCCATAAGGCGACGATCATTCCGCGCGGCCGCGCGCTCGGCATGGTGCAGTCGCTTCCCGAAGCCGACCGTCACTCGCACACCCGCGAATGGTGCGTCTCCAAGCTGGCGATGATGTTCGGCGGCCGCGAGGCCGAGGTGCAGAAGTTCGGTGCCGAGAAGGTCACCAACGGCGCCACCGGCGACATCCAGCAGGCCACCAACCTCGCCCGTGCGATGGTGATGGAATGGGGCATGTCCGACAAGCTCGGCCGCGTCCGCTACCAGAGCAATGAGCAGGAGGTGTTCCTGGGTCATTCGGTGGCGCGCTCGACCAACATCTCGGACGACACCGCCCGCCTGATCGACTCGGAAATCCGCGGCCTCATCGAGGCCGGCGAGCAGGAGGCGCGCCGCATCATCACCGAGAAGCGCGAGGACTGGGAAACCATCGCCCAGGCACTGCTCGAATACGAGACGCTGACCGGCGAGGAGATCCTCGACCTGCTCAAGGGCAAGAAGCCGAACCGGGAGTCGGCGATCGAGCCGTCGACGCCGCGCGCCTCGGCCGTGCCGCCGGCCGGCAAGCCGCGGCCGCGGCCCGATCCGGATCCCGGCCTGGAGCCGCAGCCGCAGGCGTGATGAGCGCCTGAGGTCGGGACAGCGGGTCCCGACATGGAACATCAAGAGATTGAGACGACAGGCCCGGTTCGCAGCCGGGCTTTTCGTTGTCTGCAACCCATTGTCGTTGTTAACGAATGCTCAAGGGTTGGGTATTCGGATGATGATGATTTTGCGTGGCGCGCGCTCGTATGGGGGCGTGTTTTCTGGTGTGTCGCTCGTTGTTTTGACCGCGTTTGGCGCTGGTGAGGCGGCGGCGCAGGGTGTGTTCGATACGGCCGCGCCAGGGCCATTCACCTCGAGCTATTTCGGCGAGGCAACCTATTCGACTGGCGGCAGCGCCTGTGGTGGCCGTTACGTCCATGGCGCTGCCATGAGCGGGACGGGCCTCGGCGTCGGCAGCGCCGGCAAGATTTGCGAGACGCCCTACATCACAGTCAACGCGGTCGAGGTGCCGATCGTGTGGGCTCCCAACACCACCGTTGGCGGGCTCGACTCCGGTGGAGTGACCGAGCTCGCTTTGCCGACCGCGCGGCTCAGCAATTTCGTCAGCGGCGCAGCGACATCGGTGGATGCCGCCGGCAAGACCGTCGTCGGCGTCGTGCTTGGCGCCGACGCCACCCAGCCCTATTACGACATCTACCCCTACATCTGGCAGGCCACGACGGCCGGCGCCTTCGCCGGCGTCACGCCGACGCAGTTGCCGCTGCACGGCGCCGACACCGATGGCGCGGCCTATGGCATCAGTCCGAATGCCGGCTACGCCACGGGCTGGAGCGGCACATTGCAATTCGCTACGGCCTGGCCGCATCGCATCGTGACCGGCACGAGCACGATGCAGGCGGCGATCTGGAATCTCACGAGCAATTCGGTGCAACTGCTCGGCGCCACCCCGGATCCGGTCAACTCGCCCGCAAGCTCGGGCAAGGCGGTGGCCGACAACGGCACCGTCGTCGGCTGGTACGGCCTGTTCCCGCCCGATGCCTTCACCAATGACGTCAACCTCGCGCGCGGCTCGGGCCTGCTGCTGTCGGACACCAGCGCCTTCGGCGACTACGCTACGATCTGGCAGCCGAAGCCGTTCGTCTGGACGCTCGCCTCCGGCAGCATGACCCAGCTCGGCATGACGCCGCTGAACAACAGTTCGACCACCTACGCTTATGGCGAGGCGCGGGCGCTGAACGCGGGGACAAGCGGCGTCGCCACTGCGAGCGTCGCGGTGGGCTGGCTCGGCAATTCCGCGTCGAGTTTCGAGGCGGCGCGCTGGAGCTCGACCGACAATTGGGCCACGCATTCCACCCTGCAGCTCGCGACCGTGGTGCCGACGGATCCAGACAATCTCGGCCGCATCGGCGCGGTCGCCAATGCCGTCGATGAGTCCGGCAACAATGTGGTCGGCCGCGTCGAATATGCCTGCACGGCGAGCAGCAGCGGCTCGTGCTCGCAGGCCGTCTACTGGTCCGTCTCCGCCGACGGCCAGTCGTCCTCGGGCGCGACGCTGGCTTCGATCCTGGCGAGCCTCGGCGTTGCGACCAGCAACGTCACGCTGACCGATGCGACCGGCATCGCGGTCTCCACGACCAGCTCGTCGTCGCACGTCCTGATCCTAGGCACCGGCACGCGCAACGATCCCGGCAGCACGCAGGACCTGTTCCTGATCAAGCTCGACCGGGTCGCCTCGACCGCGGCGCCGACCTCCGGCAGCATCACCAGCGTGCTGGAGCAGCAGGGCTCGCTCGGGAGCCTGGGCATCATCGCCAACCAGGGCGTGACCGCCACGGACGGCGCGATGGGCGCGCTCGCGATGGCTGCGGACTACTATCGCTGTGCCAGGACGGGGGGCGGCGAGGTGTCGCAATGGTGCGGCTTCGCCTATGGGCTCGTCGCCGGCAACTCCAGCTACGGCACCAGCGGCACCGAGCTGTCGGGCACGTTCGGCCTCGCCCGCACGCTTGCGCCAGCGACGTCGATCGGCTTCAGCGTGGGCGTCTCCGGGCTGCGCAATGGCCTCGCCTATGGCGGCCGCTTCGACGCGCCGGGCGCGACGTTCGGCGCCTATGTCGCGCATCGCCCGGACACCGGCTTGCAGTTCCTGGCGATGGCGGTGGCGTCGCTCTATCCCGAGCTGACGCTGACCCGCGGCTATCTCAACGGGACGACCTTGATCGGCTCGCAAGGCGCCACCCATGCCAGCTCAGCCGGCGCGATGGCGCGGATCGGCTGGGCTTTTGCGGTCCCCGCCGTCAAGGCCACGGTCACGCCGTACGCGCAACTGTCCTACGCCAATGCCCGCGTCGGCGGCTTCGTCGAGAGCGGCGGCCCGTTCCCGGCCTCCATCTCCGCGTTCAACGCCGCGGCGACCACCTTGCGCGTCGGCACCCAGTTGCGCGGCGCGATGACCGAGCGGATCACGGCGTTCGGCAGCCTCGCCTGGGCCAGCAACCTGCGCAGCGATACGCCTGTCGTGCGGGGTTCGCTGCTGGCGGCCGACTGCAACGGCGCGTCGCCGCTCACGGCGTTCTGCGGAATGTCCGGGCTCGGCCCGCGCCTCAGCCGGAGCTGGGTCGAGGGCAGCGCCGGTCTGCGCTACGAGCTCGCGCCGGGATCGGCGGCGATGATCAGCGCCAATGCCGCAAGCCAGAACAAACTGACCTACGGCCTTCAGGTCGGCTACAGCCGCGCCTTCTGAGCGCGGCTGTCTCGCCGATAGGGCAGCGCCTCACGGCTTGTCGAACCACGTCTTCCACTGCGGGACGGCGGTGGCGAAGGTGCCGCGATGGCTGGTCGGCCCGGTCGAGACCGCCTTGACCTTGGTGTTGCCGGCGCCGATCGCCTGCTGATAGGTCATCGCCAATCGGCCGAGCCCCGTCGAGATCGCCTCGTCGCTCTCGCCGTAATAGTTGCGCACCGGGCTCTTGATGATCCAGCGATACGCCTGCGTCTGCGCGACCAGGCGGCCGTAGATCGATGTCGCGAAAAACTGCGCGTCGAAATAATCCGGCTTGAGCAGCTTGTGCAGGTCGGTCGGAACGTCGGCGACGTTGAACGGCTCGCGCGTATAGGCCTTGCGCGCGACCTCATAATAGCTGTCGCTGATGACCGAGCGGGCGAGGCCCGGCACGCCGTAATAGTTCTCGAAGGCGAACGCCGAGAGGATGAACAGCGAATTGACCCAGGCGGCGTCGTTCTTGCGCGGGAAGCTCAGGAAGCCATTGAGCGCCACGAACACGTCGACGGGCGCGCTGGCCGTCGCAGCCGCCGCGACCGTCTCGCCGGCGCTTTCGAGCTTCTCGAGAAACGCCATGGTGACGAAGCCGCCCTGCGACCAGCCGGCGATCGACAGTCTGGTCGCGGTGAGATGCATGTCGTTGAGCACGGCGCGGCTCGCGAGCAGCATGTCGTAGGTCGCCTGCTGATGGCTGGCCTTGACCATGTAGCCTTCCGGCTCGGTCGAGAGACCCATGCCGAAATAGTCGGCGCCGATCAGCAGCTGGCCCTGTCCGGCGAACTGCGCGATCATCAGCTGCGTCTCCGGCGACTGCTCCGGGAATGACGGCACCTCCTGTTTTCCGTACACGGTGCCATGCTGATAGGACACCAGCGGCAGGCTGGTCTCGCCGATTTCGGGCACCGCGAGCAGGCCGGTGGCGCGGATCGGCTTGTTGCCGCGCTCGGGGACCACGGACGCGTAGCTGACGCGATACAGCCGCACGGCGTTGACGGCCGGCGAATAGGTGACTGTGACGCCGGCGAATTTCGGCGTGTCGACGGTCAGGATCTTGTTCAGCCGCTCGACGTCCCAGCGCGCCAGATACTCATAGGAGACGTCGGAGGTGACGCGCACGACGCCCTTGTCCTGCGCGCCGCTCGCTGCGGGCAGAATCAGAAGGAGAGCGAGAAGAATGAGACGAAGAGGCATGAGGACTCCTGCGGACCGGTCGCCAGTTGCATCGAAGCCCAGTGCTACAGATTGCGTGTAAACATTCGGTGCGGTTCGCCGCGCGCGGCCAGCACGGTTGCGCTTAAGCCTTCTTCAAGTCTCCCGGCCTATGCCTTCACTGGAGTTGCGCCCGTGCC
This sequence comes from Bradyrhizobium sp. ORS 375, assembly GCF_000239775.1. Classification (GTDB taxonomy): domain Bacteria; phylum Pseudomonadota; class Alphaproteobacteria; order Rhizobiales; family Xanthobacteraceae; genus Bradyrhizobium. Next base: position 36,508 of record NZ_CAFI01000171.1, on the reverse strand, counting down.
GGCGCGGGCGAGGTTCAGATGGCCGACAATCCTGTTGCCGCCGCGATCCCATCGCAGCGCCTTTCGCATCGCCTCTTGGAGCGCCCTGGCGTTCCGGCGAGCCTGTTCGCGGTGTGCTTCGCGCTCGCCTGCATCAACGCGGCGTTCTTTCCCGCAGGGTTGTTGTCGGGCATCTGGATCTGGGGCGCCGACGGCCTCGGCATTCCCACCGACTTCGTCAATGTCTGGGCCGCGGGCAAGCTCGCGCTGCAGGGCCATCCGGCGCTGGCCTGGGACTGGGACGTGCAGCGGCAGGTCGAGCTCGAGCTGCTGAAGCAGGACTTCCCGGGCTATTTCGCCTGGCACTATCCGCCGCCTTTCCTGTTCGTCGCGGCGTTCCTCGCCCAGTTCCCCTATATGGCCGCCTTCGCCGGCTGGGCCTATGCGAGCTTCATCCCGTTCGCGCTGGCGATGCGCGCGATCGTCGGCCGCGGCTTCGGCCTGGTGCTCGCCGCCGGCTTCCCGGCGCTGTTCTCGAATACGCTGGTCGGGCAGAACGGCTGTCTGACGGCCGCGCTCGTCGGCGGTACGCTGTACTGGCTGCCGGTGCGGCCCGTGCTGGCCGGCATCTGCCTGGGGTTTCTGACCTACAAGCCGCAATATGGGCTGCTGTTTCCGATCCTCCTGATCGCCACCCAGCGCTGGACGGCATTCGCTGCGGCCAGCATCACCGCGGTCGTGCTGGCGCTCGCGTCGTGGATCGCCTTCGGCCTGGAAAGCTGGCAGGCCTTCCTGCATTGGCTGCCGATGTTCTCGCAGGCCTTCCTCACCGAGGGCAAGGCGACCTGGTGGAAGCTCCAGAGCCTGTTCTCGCTGGTCCGTTATTTCGGTGGCTCCGAGGCGCTCGGCTGGACCTTCCAATGGGTGCTCACTGCGGCGGTCGCGGTGGTCCTCGTGACGCTGTGGCGCAGTCCGGTGCGCTATTCCCTGAAGGCGGCGGCGCTCGCGGTCGGGCTGCTGCTGACCACGCCCTATCTTTTCATGTACGACATGATGGTGCAGGCGATTGCGGTGGCCTGGCTCGTCCGGCTCGGCCTCCATGATGGGTTCCGCCGCTACGAGCTGCCTGCGCTCGGCCTGGCCGCAGCGCTTCAGATCACCTTCATGCTGACGGGCATTCCCCTCGGCCTCGCGGCCAATCTGACGGTTGGCGGATTGGTGCTGGCCCGTGCTGGATCGTGGTGGCGGCGGCAGCCGGTGCGCCTGGAGACGGGGCTCGCCACAGCCTGACGCGCCAAGTGCCAGCCAAGCCACATGATTGCGCTTGTCTTTTTTCCTGAACAGGTGTTCAGTTCTTTCAGCTATTTGCGAGGTTGATCCTCCAAAAACACTGAACTAGCGTTCGCCGGGCTTCCTGGACGGGCGCGTCCGGGACGAGAAGCGCCATGGTCTATCGGCGAACCCATCAGGTCGTGAAACGGCTGGCGGCCCGCCGCAGCGCGATTCTGGCTGCCGCGCGCGAAGCCGCCGCGGAAGGCGGCATGTCAGCCGTCCAGATCGCTCCGGTCGCGGTCCGGGCCAAAGTCGCCGCCGGAACTGTTTACCGCTATTTTCCCTCCAAGGCCGACCTGATCTCCGAGCTGATCGCCGAGGTGTCGCGCGATGAGCTGGCCGCGGTTCGCCGCGCCGCCGATGCGGCGCCCGGTCCGTCCTCGGCGCTCGCCGCCGCCGTCTCGACGGTCGCCGTCCACGTCCTGTCCCAGCGCAAGCTCGCCTGGGGTATCCTGGCCGAGCCCGTCGACGTCGATGTGACCGCCTCGCGCATCGCCAGCCGCCGCGAGATCGTCGGCGAGATCGCCTCCCGGATCGACGCCGCCGTGCGGGCCGGCCATCTGCCGGCGCAGGACACCCAGCTCGCCGCGACCGCGCTGCTCGGCGCGCTGCACGAGGCTCTGGTCGGGCCGCTGGCGACCGACACGCTCGATGATCCCGCCAAGCTGCGCGACACGGTTCAGGCCGTCACCCTGCTGGCACTGCGCGCGGTCGGCGTGATGGATGCCCGCGCGCGCGGCCTGGTCGTGCAGGCGGTGCTGCCGGTGAAGAGCCTGGTCGGGGCCTAGGCCGGGCCGGCGCGAGCTTCCGCTTAAGCAAGGATTCATGCCTCGCCGCCATGGTCGGGCGTGGCGCCGGGACGGCCGCCGCGGTTCTCAGATCCAGGCCTTTGCGCATCTGATGTCCAGTGCACGCCCACATCCGGCGACGCCGCTCGTGATCGCCGGATCGGCCATCGCGGGCGCTGTCTACGCCTATGTCGCTGGCGAGGACATCAACTGGGATTGGCAGAACTATCACGACTATGCCGGCTTCGCGCTGGTGCATGGCCGCTTCGATGTCGACGTCGCGCCGGGCGGCTTTCAGAGCTTCCTCAATCCGCTGATCTATCTGCTGCCCTATGCGGTCCGGCACGGGTTAGGCGCGCCGTGGTGGGGCATGGCGCTCGGCGCGCTGCATGGGCTGAACCTCGCCGTGGTGTTCTGGCTGACGCGCGTGCTGCTCGGGCGCGCGGCCGATGCGGCCGCGCTGATAGCAGCGCTGCTCATCGCCGCTCTCAGTCCGATGGCGTTGTCCGAGGTCGGCACCAGCTTCGCGGACATTCTCACGACGCTGCCGATCCTCGCCGGCCTCGCGCTGCTGTTCAGCAGCGAGGACAACGACGCTCGGCCGACGCATCTGCTGACCGCGGGCCTGATGTTCGGGGCCGCGACCGGATTGAAGCTGACCAACGCCACCTTCCTGATCGCCGCCGCCGTGTCGCTGCTGCTGATGGCGAGACCATTGCGCGCCGTGTTCACGTTCGGCGCCGCCAGTGCCGTCGGCGGCATCGTGACGGCCGGGCCGTGGGCGCTGAAGATGCTGCGCGACTTCGGCAGCCCGCTCTATCCGTTCTACAACACGATCTTCCGCTCGCCGGAGGCGCCGCTGGTGTCGATCGTCGACACCCGCTTCATGCCGCACAGCCTCGCCGACGCGCTCGCTTATCCGTTCTATTGGGTGGTCGGCAAACATCCGTCGTCGGAATGGCCGTTCCGCGATCCGCGCTTTGCTGTCGTCATCGTGCTGCTGATCGCGTTGATCCTCACCGGCCTGTGGCAGCGCCGCGAGGTGCTGCCGCTGCGGGACCGGCGCCTGATCATGTTCTTCTGGATCAGCTATATCATGTGGATGCTGGCGTTCTCGATCCAGCGCTACCTGATGCCGCTCGAGCTGTTAGCGGCACCGCTGATCGTGCTGCTGCTCCTGCGTCTGATCGGCGCCTGGCGCGAGCCTACGGCGATGCAGAGTTCTTTGCGCAGCAAGCCGGCGGTGATCGTTGGTGTCGCGCTCGCGATTGCGCTTGCCTCTCAGCCCACCGACTGGATGCGGCGTCCGTGGTCGGATCCGTACCGGCCGCAGCTCGCCGAAGCCTTGCGGCAGCCGGCGACGTTCCTGCTGCTGCAGAAGCCGCTCGGCTATGTCACATCGTTCCTGCCGCAAGGCTCGCGCGTCTATCAGCTGTCAGAGCTGGTCGTCCCGCTGGTGCCGGGCGGCGTGCTCGATCGCCGGGTGCGGAGCGGTCTCGCATCTCCGCTGCCGGGCGGCGTGTGGGCGCTGTATTATGCGGAGAGCCCGGCCGACAACCCGCCGCGCCTGGACGTGCTCGCCGACTACGACCTGAAGATCGACGGCTCGCGGCGCTGCGCGCGCATTCCGGGCGCCGACGGCACCGACATCATGGCCTGTCCGGTCATCTCGGCCGTGCCGCCCGCGGCTTCGACGGCAGGCCTGAAGCCGGCGAGCAGCGCCGACTGATCAGCTCAGAGATGGGCCTCGTTGGACGGCCCGACATAGGCGATGCGCACCATGTTCGTCGTGCCGGGGGTGCCGAGCGGGACGCCGGCGACGACGATGACGCGCTGGCCGGCGCGGACGAAGCCGTCGCGGAACGCAATCGAGCCGGCGCGCTCGACCATGTCGTCCTGGTCGCGGGCGTCCTCGGCCACCACGCAATGCACGCCCCACACCACAGCCAGGCGGCGGCCGGTCGCGAGGTTCGGCGTGATCGCAACCACCGGCGGCTTCGGCCGCTCGCGCGCGACGCGGACCGCGGTCGAGCCGGATGAGGTCCAGCAGATGATCGCCGGCAGATCGAGATTCTCGGCGATGCGGCGGGCGGCTTCGGCGATGGCGTCGCCGGCGGTCGATTCCGGCTCGGGCCGCTGGGCCGCGATCACCGAGCGATAGACGATGTCGCGCTCGACCTCCTCGCCGATGCGGTTCATGGTCGACACCGCCTCGACCGGAAACTTGCCGGCCGCCGATTCCGCCGACAGCATGATCGCGTCCGCGCCCTCATAGACCGCGGTGGCGACGTCGGAGACCTCGGCGCGCGTCGGCACCGGCGACTGGATCATCGATTCCAGCATCTGGGTAGCGACCACCACCGGCTTGCCGGCGCGACGCGCCAGCCGCGTCATCTGCTTCTGCAGGCCCGGCACGCGCTCCAGCGGCAGCTCGACGCCGAGATCGCCGCGCGCCACCATCAGCGCGTCGGAGACGTCGACAATGTCGTTGAGACGGTCGATCGCCTGCGGCTTCTCGATCTTGGACATGACAGCGGCGCGGCCGCGGATAATCTTCTTGGCCTCCAGCACGTCGTCGGCGCGCTGCACGAAGGACAGCGCGATCCAGTCGACGCCGGTGTTCAGCGCCGCCTCGAGATCGGAACGGTCCTTCGGCGTCATCGCCGAGACCGGCAGGTCGGTGTCGGGCAGGCTGACGCCCTTGCGGTCGGACATCTTGCCGCCGATCACCACCCGGGTCACGGCGCGCGTCGGCGAGGTTTCCTCGGCGATCAGCCGCACCTTGCCGTCGTCCAGCAGCAGCGCGTGGCCGGGCTGCAGCGCCGCCAGGATCTCCGGATGCGGCAGGTACACGCGGGTTGCGTCCCCAGGTGTCTTGTCCGAATCGAGCACGAAGCTCTGGCCGTTGTTGAGCTGGACCGGGCCGTCGGCAAAGGTGCCGAGCCGCAGCTTCGGTCCCTGCAGGTCGACGAGGATGCCGATCGGCCGGCCATAGCTGGCTTCGACGCTGCGGATCGTCGCCACCATCTCCCGCAGCTTGTCGTGCGGGGTGTGGCTCATGTTGATCCGGAAGATGTCGGCGCCGGCCTCGAACAGCTTGCGAATCATCGCGCTGTCCGAGGAGGCGGGACCGAGCGTGGCGAGGATCTTGATGCGGCGCAGCCGTCTCATGGCTTGGGTGCTTGCCCGGACGGCAGGCCTGACCCCGCAGGCGGCGCCGCCTGAGGGCCATTGGGCAGACCAGGCACATTGCCGGGCCCAAGGGTGCCGGGAATGCCGGGTACGCGCTGCTGCGCCGGCTGCTCGTTGGCCTCGGTCAGTTGCACCGTCCAGGCGCGCTGGTCGCCGGTGTCGACCTCGAAGAAGCCGGTGCGATCGAAGCCGCGGGCCAGGCAGTTGTCCGTGCCCTTGATGGTGAACTCCTTGTCGCGGGAGCACATGAAGGCCTGTCCGGACCATTCGCCGCCGCGGTCGTAGTCGAGCGCGTAGATGTAGTAATAGCGCGCGACCAGCGTGCCCTTGAGCAGGGTTTCGCAGCTGCGAGATGAGACGTTCCACCAGCCCTCGGTGGTCCAGCCCTCCGCGTCCTTGTAGCCGAGGGCGATCCCGACTCGGCTTGACGTGTTGTTGCAGAGGCGGAAGTCGGCGGCCGCCGGGCTGGAGGAGAGACAGAGCGCGGCCAGCCCCAGGAGCGAAAGCAGTCCGAAACCGGGGCGGCGGGGAATGCGATGCATGATGCAGGAGGTTTTGGGGATCATTGCGCGACGCTATATCAATCGATGCACGATGTCGCGCGACTTGGCTGCGGCTGTCAACGGCAGGGCGAATTCGTGGCGAAGCGGAATGCGATCGCGCGTCTTGCCGCGTGACGGTGTTGCGATATGGCCAAACCTGCGACGAAGGCGCATTCTATAGCAGACATCCGCGACCGCGCGGAACAGGGAACGAAAGCGATGACGATGGACAGCACCACCCGGACCGAGCTCGAAGCGGCTGCATTTCGCAGACTTGTCGAGCATCTGCGCACGCGAACCGACGTTCAGAACATCGATCTGATGAATCTCGCGGGGTTCTGCCGCAACTGCCTCTCCAACTGGCTCAAGGACGCCGCCGACGCCAAGGGAGCGCCGCTGACCAGGGACGAGAGCCGCGAGGCGGTCTACGGCATGCCCTATGAGGAGTGGAAGGCGAAGTACCAGCGCGAGGCCAGCGCCGAGCAGATCGAGGCCATGAAGAAGGTTCATCCGGGCCATTGAGCCCGGCCGGCCGCGAGCTCGCGTGATGCGCGAATCGCGGGGCTGTCCGGAGGGCGCGCAAAACGCAAGCGGTGTGGCCGATGTTGTTGCCCGGCGGCCGTCGGGCCCAACAAGATGTGGGCGCCTCTGTGGATGAGGGCGATGTCGCCTTGACGCAGGGCACGCCAGATTTGAGGGTCGCGGCGAACACGCGGCGCCCTGACGGCGCCTTCCTTGGACACACGAGTTCCATTCAGGAGTAACAGATGGCCACCTCCGCCGCCGCGAAGGACGACGACTCGCCCGCGACCCGCTTCGCCGTAGATCAGCTCAAGTCGATCATCGAGCGCATCGAGCGGCTGGAGGAGGAGAAGAAGGCGATCTCCGAGGACATCAAGGACGTCTATGCCGAGAGCAAGGGCAATGGCTTCGACGTCAAGGCGCTGCGCACCATCATCCGGCTCCGCAAGCAGGACCCGAACGAGCGCCAGGAAGAAGAGAGCATCCTCGAGACCTATATGCAGGCGCTCGGCATGATCTGAGCGCGCCGCGCGCCACGATTCTCAAACATCAGCCAACGTCGTTCGATGTCCCCGCGAGCCGATCGCCGGGCATTGACGTTTCGGCAGCCAAGCGTGGTGTCGTCAGCGCAGGGCTGCGGCGCGCATCGTGAAGGATTTGGTCTCGAGCTTGATGATCGCGGGCCCGCTGAACTGGTCATAGCTCAGCCCCGGCGTTGGATCGGCCGCGAAGGTCATCGCCAGGGTGATCTGCGGCTTGACGAAATAGCTGCGCATGACCGTCAGATCGGGGTCGCCCAGCTTGGTGACGGACATCGAGGACGACGCGCTCGGCGTCAAAATGATCGCCCGCATCCAGGTCGAGTCGGGGCCCTTGGCGGCCGACATCCGCGTCGCGATGGTGATCAGGCCGTCCTGGCTCTGATTGCCCTTGCTGGCCTCCGCTGGTGTCGTGACGGAGCGCGTCGCCGCCGAACGCGAGTTGCGGACCGGGATCGCCGTGGTGGCGGCAGTGGCGCGATCGGGCGACGGTGCCGGCGCGAAGGCCATGGCCTGCATCAGGCTCGCATTCTGCGGCTGATCGATCGCCGACAGCGCCCGGCGCGCCGTGATCGCGGCGACCTGCTCGGGCGTGGCCTGCTTCGGCGTCGCGGGATTGTCACCCCAGAAGCCGCGCGAATTGATGATGTCTGCCACGCTCTGCGGTGCGCCATCCCGAGAGGCGCCGCTGATGGCGCTGGTGGTCTCGGGCTTAGCCTCCGGCTTCGCCGCCGGCTGCGCGGCCTGCGCGTCGGCCGAGGCGAGCTGCAGGGCATTAGCGATCTTGCCACGGGCGGTCGACGGCTTGTTGTCGGCGGAGCGATCCTTGTCGGACGATTTGTCGGCCATCTTGGCGGTGAGCGCGGCGGCCTGGACCGGCTTGGCATCGGCCTTGACCTCGCTCTCGCCCGACTCCTCATCATCCTCGCTGGGACGGCCACGGAACAGGCGTGCCAACAGATTTGGCTTGCCCGAGGAGGCGTCGTCGCCGGAGCCGCGCTTCTCGATCTCGGCCTTGGCGAGCTCGTAGCCCTTGAGCGGAACGCCGTTGGTCGGAACGTGGACGGTCTTGCCGTCCGGGAAGACGCGCGCGAGCTGGTCGGCCGTCATGCGCGGCCAGTGACGGATGTTACCCGTGTCAAGGTGCACGAAGGGCGACCCGGAGGTCGGGTAGAAGCCGACGCCGCCGCGCTGCAGGCGCAGGCCGGCGTAGCGGATCTGCTCCAGCGGCACGCCAGGGATGTAGAAATCCATCGCATGGCCGAGCATGTGCTGGCTGTGGCGGGCCACGCCCGAATGTGCCGAGCGGCGGCGCAGCATCGAGTTGGTGGCGGGAGAGCGGTACGACGAGATGATCTGGATCGGCTGCTTGCCGTCGACGTCGCGATAGACTTCCCAGAGGATGTCGAACAGGCGGCGGTCCATGACCGTCTCGTCCTGGGTGCGCCAGTCGCGCAGGAAGTGGTTCAGCTTCTTCAGCGCGTCCTCGTCATAGCGGCCTTCGCGCTTGAAGGTGACCGTCAGGTCCTCGCCGGAATGCGTGTGGTGGAAGGTCAGCGTACGGGTGTCGTTAAGGGCTTCGGCGTCACGGACCGTCCCAGCTCCCATCACCAGGAGCAGCGATGCAAGGCCGGTGCGGCAGACGGCGTTCCAAGCCTTTTTGGGCAGCGAACGCGATTGGCGCGCGAAAACAGACAGCAAGATGCAGCCCACCCCGTCGACGAGCGTTTACTCGAATACCCTCTTGCGGCCCGTCCGGCGGAAGAGAGAGGAAACGCTTACCTAAGGCGGGATGGTTAAGGGATACTGACCGACCCGCCCCCCAATTACCCTTAACATATACTCTTGAGTGTGGCGAAAAAGAGCCATCGAATCGTGGTTGATCGTTGTGGTTAACCTAAAGCAAAGGCCCCGCCGAACGGCGAGGCCTTTGATCTCAAATCTGAATTTTGTGCGGCCGACGTGGGGTCGATCAGCGCGTGAACACCCGGCGCGGCGGGCGGCCGACCGGAGCCGGCGGGGTCGGCTGACCGCCACCGAACAGACGTTCGAAGAAGTTCGGACCCGAGGAGCCCGACGAGAAGCTGTTGTCGCTGACATTCACCGAGTTCGGCAGCGGTCCCTTTGGACGCGAATAGTTCGGCTGCGCGTGGGCGACAATGTTCTCCAGATCCTTGCCGCGGCTGTTCTTGAGGATCGAGATCATGGTCGCGTCGCGGCCATAGACGTCCTTGCGGAATTGCAGCTTGCCGGCATCGTCGACGAAGGCGGTCTGGTAGGTGATGTTGACCGGAATCGGCGTCGGGAATTTCAGATCGATCTCGCTCGAGCCGTACATGCTGCGGATGCGCTCAGGGGTATAGCGCTCGCCCGGCATGGCGATGTTGAGCAGCACCGACGCGTACTGATCGGGATACTGCACGCGCATGCAGCCGTGGCTGAAGGCGCGCTCCTCGCGTGCGAACAGGTTCTTGTCCGGCGTGTCGTGCTGATAGACCAGGAACTTGTTCGGGAAGTTGAAGCGGATGCGGCCGAGCGCGTTGGCTTCGCCCGGGGGCTGCGAGATGTGGATCGAGCCGTCGCGGGCGCGCTCCAGCCGCAGGCCCATGCGGTCGAGCACGGTCGGGTCCTGCTGCAGCGCCGGCAGATATTCATTGTAGATGATCGACGGCGGCACGTTCCAGGTCGGATTGACCGTGATGAACTTCATCGTCTCGCTGAGCAGCGGGGTCGCATGCTGGCCGGGCTTGCCGGTCACGACGCGGGTGGTCCACACCTGCGCGCCATGCTGCATCACCTTGAGCGTATAGTCAGGAATGTTCAGGATCACATAGGCGTTGCCGATCGCCGGGGCGCCGAGCTCGCGCGGCAGCCAGCGCCAGCGCTCCATGTTGACGATGATGGTGTCGATCTGCTTGTCGCGCTTCGGCGTGTTGAGCGCCTTGACGGTGCGCTCGTCGAGCACGCCGGTCGGCTTGAGGTCGACGCTCTCCTGGAATTTGCGCACGGCGGCCGCGACCTTGGCGTCGTAGCGGATGTCGTCGGCATTCTCGGTGAGGCCGAGCTTGGCGCGCAGCTTCGGCACGCGCGGGTCCGACATCTGCGCTTCGGCCTCGGGAGCGTTCTTGCCGCGGGCCGGGGTGTATTTCAGCGGCTCGCCGTCCTCGATGATGATGGGTGCGCCATCATGGCCGCCGCGCAGCTCTGCGAGCTTGGCCTTCAGCAGCTTGTACAGCTTGTGCGGCGGGTTGTAGCCCTCCAGCGCCGCGGAGGCATCCTTGGCGCCGGTGACGTTCGCCAGCACCTCGTTCGGATCGACCGGATGCTCGGGATACTGGATGTCGGCCGACACCTGCGACCAGTGCATGCGGCCGCTCTGCGCCTGCCGGGCATAGTCGAGCATGCTCTCGGTGAGCTTGAGATCGGCCTCGGCAAGTGCGTCCGGCGCGGAGCCCGCGGCGGCGAAGTCAGGCACCGGATAATCGGCGGGGTTGAGACCGTCGGCTGCTGCGTCCCTGAGGCGCGCGATCACGCCCTTGGCGGCGGCGGTGAGGCTGCCGCTCTGGGTCCAGATCGGCGCATAGTCGCGGCCGGTGTAGAACTTTTCGACGGCGGCGCGCTCGGCCTTGCGGTCAAAATACTTGGTCGCCTTGGTGGCCATCAGGTCGCGCAAACGATCGGCGACCGGCTGGTCGGCGGCGGGAACGCTGCTCGCGGCCTTGACCGGCTCGCTCGCCGGCACGGGAGCCGTCGCCGTGGCGGGGGCCGTCGTCGTTGCGGGGGCCGCTGCCGGTGGCGGAGTTGCGGCAGTCTTGGCGGGATCAACTGCGGGCGCTGTGGCGGTCTCGGCCGGCTTCACCGGCTCGGGCGCCTTGGCCTGGCTGGGCGGAACGGTGGCCGTCGTGTCGAGCTTGAAGTCGCTGGCGGTCGGCGGCGGCACGTTGGCCGGCTCCGGGAACGGGATCGCGGCGTCGATCGCAAGCTCTGCAGCGCTGTTGCGGGGCGGATCGTTCTGGGCGAGAGCGGAGGTCGTGGACACCGCGAGGAAGGTCGCCGCGACAGCCATCAGCACGCGGTCATATCCGCCACGGGTCGTCACACAATCTCGCATCGTCAATCCCTCGGATGATCTGTCCCGTCAGAGACAGGGTCGGTAACAAGGTCGATCTCTGCCCGCCGGTTCCGGCTCGAGCACCGCTGGTGAGAATGGGGCACGCCTGCACGCCATGGATATGCACGCCATAAATCTGCACGCCATGAATCACGCCCAAACGATACTCACGCCCCACTTCTGCGGCCAGCGCCACACGGGACAACTCACGACAAACTGACTCTTGGGAAACCCCGGCCAAACCGATCGTGCGTTTGTGCCACGCGTTTTTTCCTTTGTCTGTCACCGCAAGGCAACGGTTCAGATGTTCCGTTGTTGCGCAGGGTTGCGGCGATTTTCGGACATGGACGGATCATCCGAGCGGCGGGGATTCCGTCGACGGCGTCTCGCCATTGGCCTCGTCGAGCTTGCGGTAAAGCGTCGAGCGTCCGATTTTGAGACGCCGCGCCACCTCCGACATCTGGCCGCGATAATGGGCGATCGCGAAGCGGATGATCTCGTGCTCCATCTCCTCCAGCGGTCGCACCTCGCCGCCGGCAGTCAGCATGGCCAGGCTGCCATGCGAGGGCAGGGGTGCGATGGGTACTTCACTACCCGGCACCATCGCCGGCAGCGCGGTGTGGGCGGGGCGCTCCACCATCAAGGGCGGCGCCGGCTCGACCGGCGGCGCATGCGTTGGGATCAGCGGGAAGTCGTTGACGCCGAGCTGGTCGGTCTCGCTCATAACGACGGCGCGATACACCGCGTTTTCAAGCTGGCGGATGTTGCCGGGCCAATCGAGCTTGGTGAGATAGGCGACCGCGTCGCCGCCGATGCTCGAGACCGGGCGATTCTCCTCGGCGGCGAAGCGCGCGAGGAAATGCCGCAGCAGATGCGGGATGTCCTCCCGGCGGGAGCGCAAGGGAGGGATCGTCAGCGGCAGCACGTGCAGCCGATAGAACAGGTCCTCGCGGAAATGGCCTTCCTTGACGCGGTCGAGCAGGCGGCGATTGGTCGCCGAGATGATGCGAACGTCGACCTTGACCGGCTTGCGGCCGCCGACCGCCTCGACGGCGCCTTCCTGCAGCGCGCGCAGGAGCTTCACCTGTGCGGTGAGCGGCAGCTCGGAGACCTCGTCGAGGAACAGCGTGCCGCCATGGGCTTCGACGAACTTGCCGGTGTGACGGTCGGTCGCGCCGGTGAATGCGCCCTTCTCGTGGCCAAACAGGATCGACTCCACGAGATTATCCGGGATTGCGCCGCAATTGACGGCGACGAACGGCTTGGTCTTGCGCTCGCTGGTGCCGTGGATGGCGCGGGCGAACAGCTCCTTGCCGACGCCTGATTCGCCTTCGATCAGCACGGGAATGGACGACGCCGCGGCCTTCTCGGCGATACGCAGGATCGGCGCCATCGCTTCGGCGCGGGTGATGATGTCGGTGAAGGTCAGCCGGCCCTCGCGGCTGTGCCGGATGCGCTGCAATTCGCCCTTCAGCGCCGAGGTATTGAGCGCATTGCGCAGCGACACCTGCAGCCGCTCGATGCCGACCGGCTTGACGACGAAATCCTGCGCGCCGGCGCGCATGGCGGAGACGACGTTGTCGATGCCGCCGTGTGCGGTCTGCACGATCACGGGAATCGAGATTCCCGCCTCGCGCATCTTGGAGAGCACGCCCATGCCGTCGAGGCCGGGCATCACCAAATCGAGCACGATGGCGTCGACCGGGCTGGCGTCGGGATTGGTCAGCTTCTCGATCACGGCGTCGCCGGTTTCGACCACGACCGCCTCGTAGCCGCATTTCTGCACCATGTTCTCCACCAGCCGGCGCTGGACCGGATCATCATCGGCAATCAAAATGCTGGCAGCCATGGCTTTCCTTGCACGCTACGACTATCTGTCTCGAATCGGGGCACTCTCGCCGACGCCGATTAACGCAACCTTAAACCTCGCTGATCGGGATAAACGTTCGAACAACAGGTTACCCATCCGATGACCTCGCGCGCCTCTTCCGCCCTTCGCAAGCCGACCAAAGCTGCTCCTCCCTCCAAAGCCGTCAAGGCCAAGCCAGCCAAGAAGGCGACGGCCAAGACGTCGAAGCCCGCCGCCGCCAAGTCGATGCGTGGCGCTGCGGCCAAATCGTCTGACAAGCCGGCGAAGAAGTCTGACAAGCCGGCGAAGAAGACAGTCGCGGCCAAGACGGCAATCGGGGCGCTGCCCGAATGGAATCTCGGCGATCTCTATATGGGCATCAACGCGCCGGAGATCGCTCACGATCTCGCGAAGATGGATGCCGAATGCGTCGCGTTTGAGACCGACTACAAGGGCAAGATCGCCGAGCATGTGGCGCGCGAAGATGGCGGCGAATGGCTCGCAGAAGCGGTGCGCCGTTACGAGGCGATCGACGATCTCGCCGGCCGGCTCGGCTCGTTCGCCGGGCTCGCGCACGCCGGCGACAGCGTCGATCCGGCGATCTCCAAATTCTACGGCGACATCTCCGAGCGGCTGACGGCCGCCTCAACGCATCTCCTGTTCTTTCCGCTCGAGCTCAACCGCATCGACGATGCGGTGATCGAGCGTGCGATGGAAACGCCGGCGCTCGGCCATTACCGGCCGTGGATCGAGGATCTGCGCAAGGACAAGCCGTATCAGCTCGAGGATCGGGTCGAGCAGCTGTTCCACGAGAAGTCGCAGACCGGCTATTCCGCCTGGAACCGGCTGTTCGACCAGACCATCGCAGGCCTGCGCTTCCAGGTGGGGGCTAAGGAGCTCGCGATCGAGCCGACCTTGAACTTCCTGCAGGACCGCGACGGCGCCAAGCGCAAGGCCGCGGCCGAGGCGCTGGCCAAGACTTTCAAAGCCAATGAGCGCACCTTCGCGCTGATCACCAACACGCTCGCCAAGGACAAGGACATTTCAGACCGCTGGCGCGGCTTCCAGGACGTCGCGGACTCGCGCCACCTCAACAACCGCGTCGAGCGCGAGGTCGTCGATGCGCTGGTCGCTTCGGTGCGAGCGGCCTATCCCAAATTGTCGCATCGCTACTACCAGCTCAAGGCGCGCTGGTTCAAAAAGAAGAAGCTCGCGCATTGGGACCGCAACGCGCCGCTGCCGTTTGCCGCCAACGCCACCATCGCCTGGCCGGAGGCCAAGAGCATGGTCTTGACGGCCTATCGCGGCTTCTCGCCCGAGATGGCCGACATCGCCCAGCGCTTCTTCGACCAGAGCTGGATCGATGCACCGGTGCGACCTGGCAAGGCGCCGGGCGCGTTCTCGCATCCGACCACGCCGTCGGCGCATCCCTATGTGCTGATGAACTATCAGGGCAAGCCGCGCGACGTGATGACGCTTGCCCATGAGCTCGGCCATGGCGTGCACCAGGTGCTGGCGGCCAAGAACGGCGCGCTGATGGCGCCGACGCCGCTGACGCTCGCCGAGACCGCGAGCGTGTTCGGCGAGATGCTCACCTTCAAGCGGCTGTTGTCTGAGACCCGCGATGCCAAGCAGCGCCAGGCGCTGCTCGCCGGCAAGGTCGAGGACATGATCAACACCGTGGTCCGGCAGATCGCGTTCTATTCCTTCGAGCGCGCGGTTCATACCGAGCGCAAGAACGGCGAGCTGACGGCCGAGCGCCTCGGCCAGCTCTGGCTGTCGGTGCAGACGGAAAGCCTCGGCGAGGCGATCGAGATCAAGCCGGGCTACGAGAACTTCTGGATGTACATCCCGCACTTCATCCATTCGCCGTTCTACGTCTACGCTTATGCCTTCGGCGACTGTCTGGTGAACTCGCTCTATGCCGTCTACGAGCACGCCGCCGACGGCTTCGCCGAGCGTTATCTCGCGATGCTCGCGGCCGGCGGCACCAAGCATTATTCCGAGCTCCTCAAGCCGTTCGGCCTGGATGCCAAGGATCCCAAGTTCTGGGACGGCGGCTTGTCGGTCATCGCTGGCATGATCGACGAGCTGGAGGCGATGGGGTAGGGGTGTAAAACATTTGTTGAACGGAACTGGTTCCTCTGTTATACTTTCTGTATAACGTAGGATACGGTCATGAACGAGAACCCGAAGGACATGAAGGCCGATGCCAGTGTCGTGCTGCAGGTTCGCAAGATCGGCAATTCCATCGGGCTGATTCTGCCGAAGGAGATCGTCGCTCGTTTGAATCTCAAAGAGGGCGACAAACTCTTCCCCGTTGAGCAGCCCGGGGGCGGTCTGATGCTGACGCCTCACGATCCGAATTTCGAAAAAGCGATGACGGTCGCCCGGCGCGGCATGAAGCGGTACCATAACGCGCTCGCCGAGCTGGCGAAGTGAGCGAGCCGTTCTGGCTCACCCGTCAGATGATCGTCGCGATCCATGATGAGCAGCTTGCAATTCATGGCGGAGCAAGTGGCCTGCGCGACGAAGGAATGCTTGAGTCCGCGCTGGACAGGCCGAGAAACAAATGGGCTTACGAAGGTGCGGAGCTTCCGGAGCTTGCAGCCGCCTACGCGTATGAAATCGCGCGTAATCATCCGTTCGTGGATGGCAACAAGCGCACCTCGCTGCTGGCGCTCTACACGTTTCTTGGCGTCAACGGTTTCGACTTCGATGTTCCGGAAGCGGAAGCTGCGGCAATGATCCTCGCCCTCGCCGCCGGCGAGGTCAGCGAGGCCAGCCTGACGCGCTGGATCCGCGATTATTGGCCGAGCCAATAAGGCGATCGGAAAAACCGATAAAACCGCCTTGCATGCCAGCCGTTGCCCTTGCATTGGCTTTGAGGTATGCGACCTTAACAAAGCATACTTACTCTGGGGGACCCCGATGGCAAACCATGGCGAGATCGCCTACTCGACGGCGGCCGGCAACGACTATCCGGCGCATGAGGCCACCTACGAAGGCTTCATCAAGCTGGTGAAGTACGGCACGATCGGCGTCGCGCTGATCGTCATCTTGATGGCTATTTTCCTCGTTTAATGTCGCACCGGGCCCGCCGGCATCCCGCCGGCGGGCCTTCAGCTGACTGCCGCAGCCGACCGCTGGACCGGCGTCATGCTGGAGCCCATGGACGTCCCGCCCTTTTAAGCTCGCGCGCGCATCCGCGCCGGAGGCCTCATGAAGATTGCCGTCGCCAAGGAAATCGACCCGTTGGAGCCGCGGGTCGCCGCCTCTCCCGACACGGTGAAGAAGTTCAAGGCGTTGGGTGCCGAGATCGCGGTCGAGCCCGGCGCCGGCATCAAGTCTGGCCTGCCGGATTCGGAGTTCACGGCGGCGGGCGCGACCGTGAGCGCCGACGCGCTCAAGGACGCCGACATCATCATCAAGGTGAAGCGGCCGGAGGCCTCGGAGCTCGCCAATTACCGTCGCGGCGCGCTGGTGTTCGCGATCATGGACCCCTATGGCAACGACGCCGCGCTGAAGGCGATGGCCGATGCCGGCATCGCGTCCTTTGCGATGGAGCTGATGCCGCGCATCACGCGCGCCCAGGTCATGGACGTGCTGTCGAGCCAAGCCAACCTCGCCGGCTACCGCGCCGTCATCGAGGGCGCCGAGGCGTTCGGCCGCGCCTTCCCGATGATGATGACCGCAGCCGGCACCGTGCCGGCGACCAAGGTCTTCGTGATGGGCGTCGGCGTCGCCGGCCTGCAGGCGATCGCGACCGCGCGCCGCCTCGGCGCCATCGTCTCGGCAACCGACGTGCGTCCCGCCACCAAGGAGCAGGTGGAAAGTCTCGGCGCCAAGTTCCTGGCCGTCGAGGACGAGGAGTTCAAGAACGCCCAGACTGCCGGCGGCTACGCCAAGGAAATGTCCAAGGAGTATCAGGCGAAGCAGGCGGCGCTCACCGCGGAACACATCAAGAAGCAGGACGTCATCATCACGACGGCGCTGATCCCCGGCCGTCCGGCGCCGCGTCTCGTCACCATGGAGATGGTGAAGTCGATGCGCCCCGGCTCGGTGCTGGTCGACCTCGCGGTCGAGCGCGGCGGCAATGTCGAAGGCGTCAAGCTGGGCGAGACCGTCGAGATCGACGGCGTCAAGATCATCGGTTTCCCGAATCTCGCCGGCCGCGTCGCCGCGTCGGCGTCGGGACTGTACGCCCGCAACCTGTTCTCCTTCATCGAGACGATGATCGATAAGAAGGAGAAGAAGCTCGCGGTGAACTGGGACGACGAGCTGGTCAAGGCCACGGCTTTGACAAAGGACGGCGCCATCGTCCACCCGAACTTTCAGCCGAAGGCCTAGTCGGAAGACACAAGGAGCAAAGCCATGGAACACGTCGTCCAAGCCGTCGACCCGTTCGTCTTCCGGCTCTCGATCTTCGTCCTCGCCGTCTTCGTCGGCTATTTCGTCGTGTGGTCGGTGACTCCCGCGCTGCATACGCCGCTGATGTCGGTGACCAACGCGATCTCCTCGGTGATCGTGGTCGGCGCGCTGCTCGCGGTCGGCGTGTCCATGGTGTCGAGCGGCAGCGGTCTGGCGCGGGCCTTCGGCTTCATCGCGCTGATCTTCGCCTGCGTGAACATCTTCGGCGGCTTCCTCGTCACCCAGCGCATGCTGGCGATGTACAAGAAGAAGTCCAAGTAACAACGCCGCATAACAACGCCGCGCGACGCGGGATGACAGGCACAACGGGGCATCTGCAATGAACGCCAATCTGTCGGCACTCCTTTATCTCGTGGCAGGTGTGCTGTTCATCCTGTCGCTCCGCGGGCTGTCGAGCCCCGCCACCAGCCGCCAGGGTAATTTCCTCGGCATGGCCGGCATGGCCATCGCGGTCCTGACGACGCTCGCCAGCCATCCGCCGGCGGATGCGGTCGCCTGGATCCTGGTGATCCTCGGCGTCGCGATCGGCGGCGGCATCGGCGCGGTCATCGCGCGCCGGGTGCCGATGACGGCGATGCCCGAACTCGTCGCCGCTTTCCACTCGCTGGTCGGCATGGCCGCGGTGCTGGTCGCCGCCGGCGCGTTCTTCGCGCCGGAAGCCTTCGACATCGGCACGCCCGGCAACATCCATCCGCAGAGCCTGGTCGAAATGTCGCTCGGCGTCGCCATCGGCGCGCTGACCTTCACCGGCTCGGTGATCGCCTTCCTCAAGCTGTCCGCGCGCATGAGCGGCGCGCCGATCATCCTGCCGGCGCGCCACCTCATCAACATCGGCCTCGCGGTCGCGCTGGTGTTCTTCGTCGTGCGCCTGGTGCTGACCGGCGGCGGCTTCGACTTCCTGATGGTCACGTTGCTGGCGCTCGCGCTCGGCGTGCTCATGATCATCCCGATCGGCGGCGCCGACATGCCGGTCGTGATCTCGATGCTGAACTCCTATTCGGGCTGGGCGGCGGCGGGCATCGGCTTCACGCTCGGCAACTCGGCGCTGATCATCACCGGCGCGCTGGTCGGCTCGTCAGGCGCGATCCTGTCCTACATCATGTGCCACGCGATGAACCGGTCCTTCATCTCGGTCATCCTCGGCGGCTTCGGCGGCGAGACCGCTGCTGCCGGCGGTGGCACGGGCGAGCAGAAGCCGGCCAAGCTCGGCTCGGCCGATGACGCCGCCTTCATCATGAAGAACGCCTCCAAGGTCATCATCGTCCCCGGCTACGGCATGGCGGTGGCCCAGGCCCAGCATGCGCTGCGCGAGTTGGCCGACACGTTGAAGAAGGAAGGCGTCGAGGTGAAGTACGCCATTCATCCGGTCGCCGGCCGCATGCCCGGCCACATGAACGTGCTGCTCGCCGAGGCCAACGTGCCCTATGACGAGGTGTTCGAGCTCGAGGACATCAACTCCGAGTTCGCGCAGACCGACGTCGCCTTCGTCATCGGTGCCAACGACGTCACCAACCCGGCGGCCGAAGAGGACAAGTCCTCGCCGATCTACGGCATGCCGGTGCTGCAGGTCTGGAAGGCCGGCACCGTGATGTTCATCAAGCGCTCGCTCGCCTCGGGCTATGCCGGCATCGACAATCCGCTGTTCTACCGCGACAACACGATGATGCTGCTCGGCGACGCCAAGAAGATGACCGAGAACATCGTCAAGGGCATGTAGCTGAGATCATCAGGAGCCATGGTGATCGGCACATGGCGGTCCTGAAATGGCTCCTGATCGTCCTGGTGGCAGTCTATGCCACCGTTCTTGCGGTTCTGTTCGTGCGGCAGCGCGCGATGCTGTTTCCGATCCCGCCGGTCGGCCGCACGGCGCCCGCTGCCGCCGGTTTTCCGCAAGCTGAAGAGCATGTGCTGACGTCGGCCGATGGCGAGAAGGTCATCGTCTGGCACGTGCCGGCGCAGCCCGGCCGCAAGGTGGTGCTGTATTTCCCTGGAAATGGCGATTTTCTTGCCGGCGTCGTCTCGCGCTTCGAGGCGTTGACGGCTGACGGCACGGGCCTCGTCGCTCTGTCCTACCGCGGCTATGCGGGCTCCACCGGCAGTCCGAGCGAGCAGGGTCTGCTTCAGGATGCCGCAGCCGCTTACGCATTCACGCGACAACGCTATGATGCAGAGCGCATCGTGGCGTGGGGCTTTTCACTGGGCAGCGGCGTGGCAACCGCGATTGCGGCGGAGCATCCGCTGGCGAAGCTGATCCTGGAAGCGCCGTACACGTCGACGGTCGACGTCGCTTCCGACATGCTCAAGGTGGTTCCTGCAAGTCTTCTGATGCTCGATCGCTTTCATTCCGATCAGCGTATTGCAAGAGTGCACGTGCCGCTCCTGATCATGCATGGCGCCAGGGATCCTGGGATTCCGATCCGCTTTGGGGAACGATTGTTCGCGCTTGCGCATGACCCTAAGCGCTTCGTGCGGTTTCCCGACGGCGGACATAATGACCTGGATCTTTTTGGTGCGACTGAGACAGCCAAGGAATTTATCGACGGCCGCTAGCGTCCGTGCGGCGCGATGGCCGGCGATGTGCGCCGCTCTGCTTGCTGCGTGTCTGCCGATGCAGGCGAATGCTGCCGAGCTCAATGGGGCGGCGCTGACTTGGCCCTTTGCGCTGCCATTCGCCGGACTGCTCCTGTCGATCGCCCTCGGGCCGCTGCTGTTCGCCAGCTTCTGGCATCATCACTACGGCAAGATCGCTGCAGGATGGACGCTGGTCACGCTGGCGGCGTTGACCTGGCAGGCCGGCCTCGGCACCGCGTTCGCTGCCGTCATCCACGCGCTGCTCGCCGAATATCTCAGCTTCATCGTGCTGCTGTTCGCGCTCTATACGGTGGCCGGCGGCATCCTGGTGACCGGTTCAATCAGAGGCACACCCGCGACCAACACCGCCATTCTGGCCCTCGGCACGATCATCGCGAGCGTCGTCGGAACCACCGGAGCGGCGATGATTCTCGTGCGGCCGCTCATCCGCGCCAATCTCGGCCGGCCGCACAATGTGCACGTGCTCGTCTTCTTCATAATCCTCGCCGCCAACGTCGGTGGTGCGCTGAGCCCGCTGGGCGATCCACCGCTGTTCGTTGGTTTTCTGCGCGGCGTCGACTTCTTCTGGACCACGCGCAATATCTGGCTGCAGACCGCGCTCGTCGCCGGATTGCTGCTCGTGCTGTTCGCCGCCATCGACTGGTGGCGCTTCCATCAGGAAAAGCCGGCGCCGCAGACGTCCGGAACGACCGAGCCGGTGCGGGTTCGTGGCCTGATCAATGTCGTGCTGATCACGGCGATCGTCACCAACACGCTGATCTCGGCAAACTGGAAGCCGGGCATGTCCTTCGACGTCGCGGGCACGCATCTCGAACTGCAGAACCTGGTCCGCGACGCGGTGCTGCTCGTCATCGCGGGCTTGTCGCTGTGGCTCACCCCGGACGAGCACCGCGAAGCCAACGGCTTCAATTGGGAGCCGATCCGCGAGGTCGCCAAACTGTTCGCCGCGATCTTCACGGCGATCGTCCCGGTCATCGCCATGTTGAATGCGGGTCATGACGGCTCGTTCGCCTGGCTCCTGAATGCCGTGACGGCGCCGTCGGGTGCGCCGCGCGAGGTGGCCTATTTCTGGTTCACCGGCCTGATGTCCGCCTTCCTCGACAATGCGCCGACCTATCTGCTGTTCTTCGAGCTCGCTGGCGGCGACCCAAAGGTGTTGATGAGCGAGCTCTCGGGCACGCTGGCCGCCATCTCGATGGGCGCGGTCTACATGGGCGCACTGACCTATATCGGCAACGCGCCGAACTTCATGGTCGCGGCGATCGCCAACGAGCGCGGCATCCAGATGCCGAGCTTCTTCGGCTACATGCTGCGGGCAGCCGCCGTCCTGATCCCGCTCTTCCTGCTGCTGACGGTGCTGCCGATCCACCCGCTGCTCAGCGCGCATTGATCCGGTCGAGGGCACGATTGTTGGTGGCGCCGGTTGAGAGCCGTCACGTCCGGACTGCGTGACGCGCGCTTTGCCATCGCGCATAGTCGGTTGGAATGGGTCAGGATCGCGAATCATGAGCGTCAAGGGCGCTACACCAGCATCGTCGGTGATTTTTCCCGGCCTTGCCGTCGCGCTGGTGGTTGGCGTCACGGCGTTGAATTACGATTTCACGCCGTCGGCCGGTGGACTGATCTTTGCCGCAGTGCTGCTGGTGGTTCTGTTCGGCACGGTGTTCGCGGCCGTTCATCACGCCGAGGTGATCGCGCATGAAATCGGCGAGCCGTTCGGCACGCTGCTCCTCACCCTGGCAGTGACGGTCATCGAGGTGGCGCTGATCGCCACCATCATGCTCGGCGACACTGCGGCGCCAGCTCTGGCCCGGGATACCGTGTTTGCGGTCGTGATGATCGTCTGCAACGGCCTGGTCGGCGTCTGCGTGTTCATCGGCAGCCTGCGCTACCGCGAGCAGGACGTTCTGGTCTCCGGCGCCAACCTGTATCTCAGCGTGCTGTTCACGATGGCGACGATTACGCTGGTGCTGCCGAACTATACGCTGACCGCGCCTGGACCGGTCTTTTCGGCGGCACAGCTGGCCTTCGTCAGCGTGGTCACGATCCTGCTTTATGCCATGTTTCTCTACGCCCAGACCACGCGGCACCGGGACTATTTCGTCGGCAGTGCGACAGGGTTCAGCGATGACGATGCCCGGCTGCCGCGCGCGAAGCTCGTTCTCAGCGTGGGGCTGCTGCTGGTGGCGCTGCTCGCGGTCGTGCTCCTTGCCAAGAAGTTCTCGCTGGTGGTCGATGCCGGCGTTGCGGCCACCGGTTCGCCTCCTGCCGTCGCCGGCGTGCTCGTGGCGCTGCTGATCCTTCTGCCGGAGAGCGTTGCCGCCATTTCGGCCGCCCGGGCCAACGATTTGCAGAAGAGCATCAACCTGGCGCTTGGCTCCTCACTCGCCACCATCGGGCTGACGATCCCTGCCGTGGCGGTCGCCGCCTATGCGCTCGACAAGCAGCTCGTGCTCGGGCTGGACGTCCAAGGCATGGTGCTGCTGGTCCTGACCTTCGTTCTGAGCATGCTGACCTTCGGCACCGGCAGGACGAACATCCTGTTCGGGCTGGTGCACATCGTCGTATTCGCGATATTCCTCTTCCTGCTCTTCGTGCCCTGATTGAGAGAGATCCGCATGCTCAACGCCCAGTCCGACGTCCAGGTCGATACGCCCGAGGTTCGCGTCACCGAATGGCGGCTGGCGCCGGGCAGCTCGACGGGGCGGCACGTCCACGGGATGGATTATGTGATCGTGCCCGTGACCGCCGGGGAGATGACGATCGTGGCGCCGTCGGGCGAGCGCTCCAAGGCGCAGCTCGCGGTCGGCAAATCCTATTTCCGGAAGGCCGGGGTCGAACACGATGTGCTGAACGAGACCGGTTCCGAGATCGTTTTCCTGGAAGTTGAGCTCAAGCCCTAACCATTTGTTTACCGGCATGCCGCTGATTGTGGTATCTTGAGCCGGTGATCCGGAAAGCTGCGGCGGCCTCCGAGCGGTCTCGGATTGCAGCACGGCTCCGGTTTCAAAGGCTTTCAGGAAAACAACTATTCGCCGCTCGCCTTGCGCGCATTTTGCACGGGATAAGAGCTGCGGAGAGTGGGGAATGGTCCCTTAATTGTGCCTCAAAGTTCCCGCAAATACCGCGCGGGAGTGGTCAGCATGCTGAAATATCTCACGAAGTTTGCTCTGGAGATCATCCCCTCGGTGCTCGCCACCATCATCGGGGCTTACATCGTCAACCACTACATCAATACCAAGCCAGACTCGCCCCCTTCGACGGTGGCGGCGGTGGCATCGGCTGCCTATGCCAAGCTGACTGGCGCCAAATCCGACCCCAAGGCTGAGACTCCCAAGGCCCTCGACAACGGCGGTAAGGCAGACGCCAAGGCTGAGGCGAAGCCGGCTGAGACGTCTGCCGAAATCACGAACATGCCCGCCCCCGGGATCAAGGCGAAGGGCGTTTCAGAGAAGTCGCTCTCCGAAAAGGCTGCCGAGAAGGCGGTCGAGGTGAAGCCAGCCGAGACGGCGAGCCTCCCGGCCGAGACTCCGCGCCATCCGGTGTCACCGCGAGAGAAGCTGATCGCGCGCGGCTCGCCTGCCGAGGCGCCGGAGGAGCGCCGTGACGCGGCCGATCTCGCCCGCGCTGCGATCGAGCGCCTGCGCGCGAGCGAGAGCAAGAGCGCCAGTGAGAGGACGACGGCCGAGAAGCCTGCCGACGTTGCGCGCGAAACGCCGCGCATCGTGACAGCGCCGCCGCAGGTGTCACCTGTGCGGCCGTTGCCGCCGCCGATCACGGTGTCGACGCCGGCTGACCCGAGCGTCGCTGCGGCTGGCGCACCCGGTGCCGCTCCATCCTACACCGGATCGCTGCAGCCCGATGGCCGCCCCACGCCGCCGGCTGAGATTCCGGCGCGTCAGTTGCGCCCGCTCGATCTGCGCGCCGAGAAGTCCGATTCGTCGATCAAGGACCAGATGTCCAGCGTGGCGCAGGATATGGTGTCGGCGGCCAAGTCGATGTTCCACTCGGTACTGCCGAAGTAGCCCGT
This sequence comes from Bradyrhizobium sp. ORS 375, assembly GCF_000239775.1. Lineage (GTDB taxonomy): Bacteria > Pseudomonadota > Alphaproteobacteria > Rhizobiales > Xanthobacteraceae > Bradyrhizobium. The sequence continues at coordinate 12,601 of NZ_CAFI01000171.1, read as the reverse complement.
TCCATCCCAAGTGATCACAATCGTTCAAGCGGCGGCCTCGGGCCGCCGCTTTTCTTTGCTGTTCGGGATCGGATCTGGGAGGAGTCCGGCTTGGGGCGGGCGGCGATCTCGGCGGCAGCTGGATGTGTCCAGAGCGGTCCTTCAAACGCCAAAAAGCGCGAGCCATTGGCCCGCGCCTTCAAATGTCTTCAGTGAATCGGATCAGATCAGCGCGGCGCGCCAGGGCGGGGGCCTGCGCCCGGACCACGGCCTGCGCCACGGTCACCACCGGCACCAGCGCCGAACACCGGCTTCGGCTTCATCGGCAGCAGACCTTCACGCTGCAGCTTCTTGCGGGCCAGCTTGCGCGCGCGGCGCACCGCTTCGGCCTTCTCGCGGGCTTTCTTCTCGGAGGGCTTCTCGTAATGGCCGCGGAGCTTCATCTCGCGGAAAATACCCTCGCGCTGCATCTTCTTCTTGAGCGCCTTGAGGGCTTGATCGACATTGTTATCGCGAACGAGAACCTGCACGCGGCATCCTCTTTCTCAGTCTATCGGTTTGAAATCGGCTGAAAGTCAGGGCCGGCAAATGGCCTCGCCCTTAACCTTGAGGGCGCCCGTGTATCAGACAAGCGCAACCCTGTCCACCCGCTGATGGGCTCTTGGCGGCAAGTTTAACGTCTTGGACGTGGTATATTTCAACGCATCCGGGGCGGGAGCGGCGACACCTGCGTTACGTGTCCCATCTTGCGGCCGGGGCGCGGCGCGCCCTTGCCGTAGAGATGCACGGTCGCTCCGGGAACCGTCAGCCACTCCTCGTAGCTGTTGATCTCGTCGCCGATCAGGTTGGTCATCGTGACGTGCCCGTGGCGCAGCGGCTTGCCGAGCGGCCAGCCGGCGATCGCCCGAATGTGCTGCTCGAATTGCGAGATCGACGCGCCGTCGAGGGTCCAATGGCCAGAATTGTGCACCCGGGGCGCAATCTCGTTGACCAGCACGCCGGGGTTGGGGCCAGCGGTGACGACGAACATCTCCACCGCGAGCACCCCGACATAGTCGAGTGCCGTCGCAATCCGGCTCGCAATATCGCGGGCCTCGTCAGCGAGCGCGTCCGGAATGGCCGCGGGCGCCCGCGACACCTTCAGAATGTGATCGCGATGCTCGTTCTCGGTGACGTCGAAGCACTCGACCTGGCCGTCGGCGGCACGGGCCGCAACCACCGAGATCTCGCGCTCGAACGGGACGAATGCCTCGAGGATCGCCGATTTGGTGCCGAGCTCGGCCCAGATCCGTTCGAGGTCGTCGCCTGGGCGGATCTTCACCTGGCCCTTGCCGTCATAGCCGAAGCGGCGGGTTTTCAGCACGGCCGGCAGGCCGATGCGCAGGATGGCCTCCCGCAGCGTTCCGACCGACGAGACGTCGGCGTAGTTGGCGGTGCGGATGCCGAGCGAGGTGACGAAGTCCTTCTCGGTCAGCCGATCCTGGGTGGTCTCCAGCGCCGAGCGGCTCGGCAACACCGGACGCCGCGCAGCCAGCACCATGGCCGCGGCCGATGGGACGTTCTCGAACTCGTAGGTGACGACATCAACGTCGTTGGCGAACAGCTCCAGGGCCTCGACGTCGGCGTATTCGGCGCAGGTGGCGTTCAGGACCACGTCGAAGGCCGGCGAGTCGGGATCGGGCGAGAACACCTGGCAGCGCAGTCCGAGGCGCGCCGCTGCGAGCGCCAGCATGCGGCCGAGCTGGCCACCGCCCAGAATGCCGATGGTGTCGCCGGGCTTGAGCTTCACCCGATGGGAGCCGGTCACGCCGCGCCCTCCGGACGTTCGGCAATCGCGTTGGTCTGCGACTGCCGCCACGCCGAGAGGCGCTCGGCCAGCGCCGGGTCCGACAGCGCCAGGACGCTTGCCGCCAGCAGCGCCGCATTGATGGCGCCGGATTTGCCGATTGCGAGCGTGCCGACGGGAATACCGGCCGGCATCTGAACGATCGAATACAGCGAGTCGATCCCTGACAAGGCCTTGGACTCGACGGGCACGCCGAACACGGGCAGCTCGGTCAGAGACGCCGTCATGCCCGGAAGATGGGCTGCGCCGCCCGCGCCAGCGATCACGACCCTGAAGCCGGCGGCCTTGGCGCCCTTGGCGAAGGCATACAGCCGATCCGGGGTGCGGTGGGCCGAGACGATGCGAGCGTCATAGCTGACGCCGAGCGCAGTGAGTGTCTCGGCGGCGTGACGCATGGTATCCCAGTCCGACTGGCTTCCCATGATGATGGCGATCGGGGCGGTCATGACCTCAATTCTTCTCGGGAATCCATCAGCATGGGCCGGAGTATAGGATCGGTCCCGACAGCGGCAAGCCATGGCATGGAGGTCCGAATGGACTATCCTGTCTTGGTTAAACCCGGCAAGTCCAAACCTCTGCGCGGCAGGAAATCGGATGAAAAAGAGGCGGATGAAGACGGCGGGACCAGCGGCGAAACGCGGAACCCGCTACCGTCCGAGGGCGCTCCGCGCTGGAAGGGCCCCGCGGCCGGGTTCCGCGCCGGCCGGTGCCCGGCAGACGATCCGGCGCCTCAAGGCCGAGCTGGCGGCAGCCCAGTTGCGCATCGAGGAGCTGACGGCCACGGCCGAGCGCGATTTCCTGCTCGACATCTTCAACCGGCGCGGTTTCGCGCGCGAACTGCACCGCTCGATCGCGTTCATCAAACGCTACGATGCCACCGGCGCCCTGGTCGTGCTCGACGTGGACCGGCTGAAGCCGATCAACGACACGTTCGGCCATGCCGCCGGCGATGAGGTCCTCAAGGCCGTCGCGCGCGTCCTCAGCGAGGAGGTTCGCTCCTCCGATGTCATCGGGCGGCTCGGCGGCGACGAGTTCGGCGTGTTGCTGTGGCACCTCAGCGAGACCGATGCACGCGTCAAGGCGGCCGCGCTGGAGGAGGCCATCGACAGGCTGAGCTTCACCTTCGGCGATCAGACCGTGCGCGCAGGCGCATCCGCGGGAGTTGCGCTGCTGGACAAGCGCGTCAATCCGGTGCGTGCGCTCGAGGAGGCCGATCGTGCGATGTACATCCGAAAGGCGCAGCGCCGTCACGAGAGCCGTCATTGATGGACGACGGCTCGCCGTAACCATTCAGGGGGGCAGCGACCAGTCTCTTCTCCGCCCATCACGTCTCGCAGCCGAGGCAGATCACAATTCGCCGAGATCGTCGGGCAACGCTCCGAATTTGTGGAGGAGCTGCGCGTCGCTGAACTCGCCGACGAGCGGATCGCCGCTGCGGCTGAAGGCGATGGCGCCGATATTGTCCGGCAGGCGCGACATCGCCTCAGCGCGACGCAACGCAGCGGCCGAGCTCTGGCACTCCTCGGCGGCTCCCGCGATCAGCGTGCCCAGCTCGTCTCGCCGGAAAGGCATGGCAACGTAGTAGGTGACGTCGGGCATTGCACGCTCCTCCTTGCGATGGTCGAGGCTGTCAGCAAGTGCTGGTCGCGATCTTCGACGTGTCCCAAAGCTCGTCCTGCCTATGCGGCGTTGCTCTGAGCGTCATCTGAGGCCGTGTTCGGCATGCATCCGCAGGAGATCGCGGCGCGCAGCTCTTGCAGCTCCAGCTCGAGATACTCGTTGGCCATGATCAGGGCCTTGATGGTGGACCGCAGATTGCCGTCGCACATGGCAATGGCCTGATCGCAAGCCTGTTCGTAAAGGCGGTCGTGCGGAGAAAAGGTGGTGGGCATCAGAACCATCCTTGGAGCGTTTGCGGGCGCAAATGAATGGTTCGGATTGTTCTTGTTTTGTTCCGTTTTGTCAATATCACTTCTGGCGCAGGTCGCTTCCAGTCCGCACGAATGAACGACAGGGTCGCTGACCCGCCGGGTCAGGCGATGATGTCGGGCGTAATCTGGTCTTCGATGAAGGCGATCCGATCGCGTAGCAGAAGCTTCCGCTTCTTCAGCCGTTGCAGCCGCAACAAATCGGGGGCGGGCGATTGATGCAAAGCGTCAATCGCCGCGTCGAGGTCGCGGTGCTCCTGCTGCAGGCGCGCGAGTTCGGCCTGCAGTTCGCGCTCGTCTTGGTCAGCCATGATCTATGATAGCAAAAAAGCGGAAGGAAGTGGAAAGCCCAGCGAAAGGCAGGCGCAAGTATTGCGCTTGCGAAGCTGCCGACGCAAGTCGGCAACGTTCCGATCTCTGCGGCTGTCCCGTGAATTTCAGGTTTGCGCCGGTTTTAGATTCCTCCGCATCCGCTCACGCTTCGTTACGTAAGGCGCTCAAATTTGCATGTGCGGTCTTTTGGCCCCATCGACAGGTCAAGCGACTTGTGTACACTCCATGGCCCTGGTCGAATCTCAGGTTCACCTACCAAGGAGGTTTCGAATGGCCATTCAGGCGCATCTCGTTGAACTGGAGCGTAAGCATAAAGTTCTTGAAAACGAATTGCATGAAGCTCTCCTACACCCATCCACCGACGATCTGCGCATTGCCGAACTGAAACGACGGAAGTTGATGGTGAAGGATGAGATCGAGCGCTTGAGACAGGCCACCACTGAAACGCTTCACTGACATGTGACTACAACAGACGTCACAACGGAACATCAGATTGCGCGCTGGGATGTGGATCACTCCATCCCAGGCGCAACTCTCCCGGAGCGTCGCGAGTGAAACCCCGCGTGCTCCATTGCGACTTGCAGGTGCGGGGGTATCGAGACCGCGCTCGCATTCGAACTCGTTAGTTGCCGCCGCATCAGGTGCCGCTGAGCTCACCGACATGGGCGGCGATCGCCAGCGATGATGTCAGGCCCGGCGATTCGATTCCGAACAGATTGATGAGGCCATCCACGCCGTGATCACGCGGGCTCTGGATGACGAAGTCCTGCGATGCCACCGCGGGAGGGACGATCTTGGGGCGAATGCCCGAGTAGCTCGGCATCAACGCACCGTCGGGCAGCGTCGGCCAGTATTTGCGAATGGCAGGGTAGAAGCGTTCGGCGCGGGTGGGATCGACGGCGTAGTCGATCGCATCGATCCACTCGACGTCGGGGCCAAAGCGGGCCTGGCCCGCCATGTCGAGTGTCAGGTGAACACCGAGCCCGCCGGGTTCCGGCACGGGATAGATCAGCCGGCTGAACGGCGCCTTGGCGCTGCAGCTGAAGTAATTGCCCTTGGCAAGATAGGCGGTCGGCACCAGCTGCGGTGGCATGCCGTCGATCAGGCTTGCCACCGCCGGAGCGTTCAGGCCGGCGGCGTTGACCAGAAGCCGGCAGGACAGCGTCATCGGCTGCTCGCCGCCGGCATCGAGTTCGATGATACCGTCTGCAGCCTTGGCGCGCAGCAGCGGGGTATGGAAAGCGAAGGCTCCGCCCGCATCCTCGATCTCGCCGCGCAGCGACAGCATGAAGGCGTGGCTGTCGAGGATCCCGGTGGACGGCGACAGCAGCGCTGCCTCGCAGGCAAGGGCAGGCTCCATCGTCCGGGCCTCGGAACCGGTCAGGAGCCGCATGCCTTCGACGCCGTTCGCCTCGGCATGGGCGCGGATGCCCTGCAGCTTTTCGGTTTCGGCCGGGCTGGTCGCCACGATCAGCTTGCCGCAATTGCGGTAGGGCACGCCATGCTCGTCGCAATAGCGGTACAGCATGCGCTTGCCGGTCACACAGAACCGGGCCATCAGGCTGCCGGCCTTGTAATAGATCCCGGCGTGGATCACTTCGCTGTTGCGAGATGACGTCACCGTGCCGATGTCCTCGGCGGCCTCGAGCACGATGACCTCCCGGCCCGCTGTGGCCAGCTGGCGGGCGATCGCCAGCCCCACGACGCCGGCGCCGACGACGACGCAATCCACTCTATCCATTCGCGTTTCCGAGATGATTCCGAGAAGTCATGGGTTGTTGCAATCCCCGGTGGGCGGGGTCCCGATCCAAAGCATGTCCTTGCTTAGCAAACCATTCATCATAGAACGGCATCGCCGGGATTTGCTTCGTGTTTTTCGAAGTTTGTGGAAACCGTTTACCCGATCCCAACCCCTCGAGCCAGAAGATGCCATCCGAATACCGCGGGTGATTGATGGCTGGCAACTTTTGGCAGGCGAGCGACCGGAACGCGTTTCGTGCGCGCGGCGTTGCGGCCTCGATGGCCGCCATGGCCCTGCTGACGGCTGCGTTGTCGACGCCGGCCTGGGCTGCGCCTGATCTATCGCCGTCCAGCTTCTTCGGCTCGGTGGAGCCGGACGTGCTGTGGAAGGTCGTGATCGGCGGCATCGTCGTCTGCGCCTTCCTGGCTTCGGTTCTGATTTGGATCCATCAAGCACTGCGTCGCACCAAGCGCGCCCAATTGCGACGCAACGCCTTCATCAGCTCCGCCCTCAACAATCTGAGCCAGGGCCTGATGATGACCGACGCCAGCCATCGCGTCGTCTTCTACAACCGTCGATTTCTCGAGATCTATGGCATGAGCCGGACGGACATTCCGCCCGGCTGCACGGGGCGCGAGCTGGTCGAGCTCCGCCGCCAGCGCGGCCTGCTCAAGCTCACCGTCGAGGACTATGCCCGCCAGGCCCGCGAGCCCGACGGGTGCCTGACCGAGCACCCGGACGGCCGTGCGATACGCGCCAAGATCTTCCGGCTTCCGACCGGCGGATCGATCGGCATCCACGAGGATTGCACGGTCGAGCGCCGGCTGGAGCGTGAGCTCGCCGCCACCAAGCAGTTCCTGGAATCGGTGGTCGACCAGGTTCCGGTCTGCGTCGCGGCCAAGAATATCGACGACGGCCGCTACATCTTCGCCAACCGGGCGTTCGAGCAGTTCGCGCAGATGCCGCGCGAGCGGATCATCGGCAAGCGCCCGAGCGACCTGTTCGGCGACGAGACCGCCGCCAATATCACGGCCGCCGATCGCGCGGCGATGCAAGCGCCCGGCACCACCTTTCGCAGCGAACTCGTGGTCCAGCGCGGCGACGACAAGCGAATCCTGGAAGCCCACCGGGTGGTCGCGCGCAATGAGAAGAACGAACCTCAGTTTCTCATCGCACTGTTCGACGATGCAACCGAGCGGCGCTCGCTCGGGCTCGAGCTCGAGAACACCAAGAAGTTCCTGGAACTCGTGGTCGACAACATCCCGGTGTCGTTGATCGTCGAAAGCGCCAAGGACGGCCGCTATCTGCTCGCCAACCGCAGCGCAGAGGTCATTCTCAACCGCAAGCGCGAGGATGCGACGGGCCTGACGGCCGCCGACATCTTCAACCCGCGTGAAGCCAGGCTGATCATTGCGCGCGACGAGGCCGCTATCAAGAAGCGCAGCCTCATGACGGAGGAGCATCCGATCTCGACGAAGGACGGGCTGCGCTTGTTCCTGACCCGGCGGGTGACGGTGCTCGGCGACGGCAGCGAGCCGCAATATCTGATCAAGACCTATGAGGACGTGACCGACCGCCGCCAGACCGAATCGCGGATGGCGCATATGGCCTATCATGACGGCCTCACCGACCTGCCGAACCGCGCCGCGTTCCTGCAGGCGCTGAGCCAGATGATCGAGGCGTGTCGGGACTCCGACGAGGAATTCGCTGTCCTGAACGTCGACCTCAAGGCCCTGAAGGATGTCAACGACGTCTTCGGCCATGCCATCGGTGACAAGCTCTTGATCGAGGTCGCCCGCCGTATTCACGCCGTGGCCCGCGGCGGCGTCGTGGCGCGTCTGTCCGGAGACGAGTTCGGGCTGATCATCGACGGCAAGCAGCCCGAGGCGGGCAGGGCGCTGGCTGAACAGCTGGCGGAGGCGATCGCCGTCGAGTTCCAGATCGAAGGCAAGTCGATCCGCACCGCGCTCACCACCGGCATCTCGGTGTTTCCCCACAACGGCTCGGACCCGGCTTCGCTGCTCGCCAATGCCGGTGCCGCTTTGTTCCGCGCCAAGGCCAAGGCGCGCGGCAGCATCACCTTCTACGAGCCCGAGATGGACCAGCAGATCCGCGATCGCCGGGTGCTGCACCAGGAGCTCTCGGTTGCGATCAAGCATGGCGAGCTGTCGCTGTACTTCCAGCCGCAGGCGAGCTCCGGCCGCACCGTCGATGCCAGCGAGATCATCGGCTTCGAGGCGCTGGCGCGATGGCAGCATCCGGTCCGCGGCTTCGTGCCGCCGAGCGACTTCATTCCGCTCGCCGAGGAGAGCGGCCTGATCGTCGAGATGGGCGAGTGGATCCTGCGCGAGGCCTGCCGCGAGGCGGCGTCATGGCCGAAGCCGCTGCAGGTCGCCGTCAACCTCTCGCCTGCCCAGTTCGTGCACGGTGATCTCGTCGGCCTGGTTCATTCGATCCTGCTCGAGACCGGGCTGTCGCCGGGTCGGCTCGAGCTCGAGATCACCGAGGGCGTGCTGATCGAGGATTTCGATCGCGGCGTCTCGCTGCTGCGTCGGCTGAAGGCGCTCGGCGTCCGCGTCTCGATGGATGATTTCGGCAGCGGCTACTCGTCGCTCAGCTATCTGCAGGCGTTCCCGTTCGACAAGATCAAGATCGACCGCGCCTTTGTCATGAATCTCGGCCGCAACCCGCAGTCGGCAGCGATCATTCGTGCGGTCATCGGTCTCGGCCACGGCATGAACATGTCGATTGTGGCCGAAGGCGTCGAGACGCCCGAGCAGCTCGGCTTCCTGGCCGAGCAGGGCTGCGACTCGGTCCAGGGTTATCTGCTCGGCAAGCCGCTGCCGATCGACAAATATGACGGCGTCGTCGGCCGTGCTCACGACGATGTCGTGGAGACTGTGCGCAAGACGGGTTGACCGTAGGATTGCGGTCAGAGGCTGGCGCGCAACAGCGCGGAATTATCCGCCGACCATCCGACTCGCCGGCTACGAGAATCATCAGCAGAGGTCTACGATCGAACGTCCTGACACGCTCGAAGACTTTTGCGCATGGCGGACTACGATCTCGCGATCATCGGTGGAGGTCTGAACGGCGCGAGCCTGGCGCGCGATGCGGCTGGTCGCGGCCTGCGCGTGATCCTGCTCGAGCAGGGCGATCTCGGCCATGCCGCCTCCTCGGCGACATCCCGGCTGGTGCATGGCGATCTCGCCGCGCTTGAGCGACGGAGCTTGTTGCGCGTGCGCAGATCGCTCGCCGAGCGCGACACCTGGCTCATGATTGCGCCGCATCTGGTGCGTCCGGTCCGCTTCGCGATTCCCGCCCACGCCAACGAGCGTCCGCACTGGCAATTGCGGACGGGACTCTGGTTCTACGACAAGCTTGCGGCACGCAAGCGGTTGCCGGCTGCGACGACGCTCGACGTGACGCATCATCCGATCGGCGACGCGCTGAAGCGTCCGATCGGCACGGCGTTCGAATATTCCGACTGCGTTGTCGACGATTCCCGCCTGGTGGTGCTGACAGCGCTCGATGCCGCCGAGCATGGCGCAGCCATCAAGACCGGCGCCCGCTGCATCCGTGCGGACCGCGACCGCATCTGGCGCCTGGCGATCATTGATCGTGGCCACCGTCGCATCGTCACCGCCGGCGCGCTCGCCAACGCCACGGGGGCGTGGAGCGTCTCGACCGCGGAGACGGTGCTGCGCCAACCGCCCTTGCGCGTTACCGCAAGACAGGTCAACCAGATCGTGGTGCCCCGGCTGTTCGAGGTCGACGCTGTCTACGTATTTCAGAATTCGGACGGTCGGCTGATCTTCGCCCAACCTTATGCCAATGATTTTACCCTGATCGGCACCGTCGCTCACGGCTTCAAGGGCGATCCGGCCGTGGTCACCATGCCGGCGGCTGACGTGACCTATCTGTGCAAGGCGGCCAACCGTTACTTCCGCTCGGACATCCAGCCGGCGGATGTCGTCAGAACCGTCTCCGGCGCCAACATGATGGTGCTGCGCGGCGATGAGGGCGGGCGGCTCGAGACCGTGGTCCATCTTGATGCCAGCCGCACCAAGGCGCCGCTTCTGACCATGTGCGGCGGCGATGTGACCACCGTTCGAAGCCGCGCCGAGCAGGCCATCTCGAGGCTCGCCCGATTCCTTCCGATGTCGCCGCGCTGGACCGCGGGAGCGCCTTTGCCGGGCGGCGATTTCGATTGGGAGCGTTTCGAGGACCTCGTCGACGACGCCGGGGATCGCTGGCGTTTCCTTGGCGAGGCCGAGGCACGCCGCCTGGTCGCCGCCTACGGCACCCGGCTGAGCGAGATTCTCGGTGAGGCCAGGAGCCGGTCGGATCTCGGCCAGGCCTTCGGCGCGCAGCTGACGGAGGCCGAGCTTCGCTATCTGATGACCAAGGAATGGGCGCGGTTCCCCGAGGACGTGCTGTGGCGGCGAACCAAGCTCGGCCTGACCCTGTCGGCCGCGGAGCGCGACGCGCTGGCTGCGTTCATGGCGCGGGTGACCAACGCGGGGACCACTGTCGTCCCGCGCGACGAGGACGGGGATAGTCCACCGCGTGCGGTTGAGCTGCAGTCGATCGGCGGCTAGCTTGCCCTCGCCGTGCCGTTCGGGCCGGCGGGGTGAACTGACCGGATCATGGCTGACGACATCGCGACTTCAGAGCCTGCCTCCGAGCCGGCGCCACCTTCCTCACCGGAGCCGCGCCCCGATCCCCAGCCGCCGATCCTGCGGATCGAAAACGTCGTCAAGACCTTCGGCAGCTTCCGCGCCGTCGATGGCGTCTCGCTCGACATCCGCGCCGGCGAGTTCTTCGCGCTGCTTGGGCCGAGCGGCTGCGGCAAGACCACGCTGTTGCGCATGCTGGCCGGCTTTGAGACACCGGACGACGGGCGCATCCTGCTGTCCGGCGAGGACATCGCGCAGATGCTGCCGCATCAGCGCCCGGTCAACATGATGTTCCAGAACTACGCGCTGTTCCCGCATCTCAACGTGCGCGACAACATCGCGTTCGGCCTGAAGCGCGCCGGCATGCCGCGCGCCGAGATCGCCACGCGCGTGGCCGAGATGGTGGCGCTGGTCCGGCTCGAGGGGCTTGAGAAGCGCAAGCCCGATCAGCTCTCGGGCGGCCAGAAGCAGCGCGTCGCGCTGGCGCGCTCGCTGGCGCGGCGGCCGAAGGTGCTGCTGCTCGACGAGCCGATGGCCGCGCTCGACAAGAAGCTGCGCGAAAGCACGCAGTTCGAGCTGATGGAGCTGCAGCGCAGGCTCGGCATGACCTTCATCATCGTCACCCACGACCAGGAAGAGGCGATGACGGTGGCCACCCGGATCGGCGTGATGAACGCTGGCAGGCTCGAACAGGTCGCCGTGCCGCGGCGTCTCTATGAGGAGCCGGCCTCGCGCTGGGTCGCGGAGTTCGTCGGCGACATCAATCTGTTTGAGGGCGAGGTGACGGCGCGGGAGCCCCTTCGGCTCCGGGTGACCACCGCACACACCGGCGAGCTGATTGCGGCTCAGCCGGTCACGCCGGTCAGCGCGAGCAAGGTGGCGGTCGCGATCCGGCCCGAGAAGGTCCGGCTTGCGCTCCGCCGCCCGGCTGCCGACGCCGCCGGCATCAATTGCGTGCAAGGGGCGATCTCCGATGCCAGCTATCTCGGCGGCAAGACCGTCTACAAGATCAGGCTCGATGGCGGCGCGGTTCTTCACGCCTCGCAAGCCAACACCGCGCGGCTCGATGCCGATGGCTACGGGCTGAATCAGCGCGTCGTCGCCTGGTTCACGCCTGACGATTGCGTGGTGCTGGAGCGATGAGCGCGCGCCGCATCTTCTCGCGCCCGGCGCGCTTCGCCGCGATCGCGCCTTATATCTGGATGGTGCTGTTCTTCCTGGTGCCGTTCGCCTTCGTCCTCAAGATCAGCCTCTCTCAGACGGCGATCGCGCAGCCGCCTTACACGCCGGTGTTCTCGCTGGCGGATGGATTGTCGTCGCTCCGCGAGGCGTTGGCCGCACTGTCGCTCGACAATTTCCGCCTGCTGCTGTCGGACGACCTCTATCTCGCCTCCTATCTGCGCAGCGTCGTCGTCGCGCTGACGTCGACGGCGATCCTGCTGCTGATCGGCTATCCAATCGCCTATGGCATGGCGCGGCTGCCCAAGCGTTGGCAAGGCATCGCGATGATGCTGGTCATCGTGCCGTTCTGGACCTCGTTCCTGATCCGCATCTATGCCTGGGTAAACATCCTTCAGCATGACGGCCTCTTGAACAAGATCCTGCTCGCGCTGCACATCGTGTCTGCGCCGGTCGTGTGGCTGTCGACCGACAGCGCGATGTATGTCGGCATCGTCTACTCCTATCTGCCGTTCATGATCCTGCCGCTGTTCGCGACGCTCACCAAGCTGGAGCCGGCGCTGGAGGAGGCCGCCGCCGATCTCGGCGCGACGCCGCGCGAGACGTTCTGGCTGGTGATGTTTCCGCTGTCGCTGCCCGGCGTCGGCGCCGGCGCGCTGTTATGCTTCATCCCGATCGTCGGCGAGTTCGTCATCCCCGATCTCCTCGCCGGCTCGAAGTCGCTGATGATCGGCCAGACCCTCTGGCTGGAGTTCTTCACCAACAAGGACTGGCCGGTCGCCTCCAGCATCGCCGTGGTCCTCCTCGCCGTTCTGCTGCTGCCGCTCCTGCTCTACGACCGCCTGCAACGCCGCCAGTTGGAGGAGGGCAGGTGATGGCTGGCTCGCTCTTGACGCTTGCTCCGCTGCCCACCCTC
>NZ_CAFI01000172.1 GCF_000239775.1 Bradyrhizobium sp. ORS 375 | reverse complement strand
GGCCTGGGCGCGCAGCGCAATGTCCGGCTGGAGCTGTCCATTGACGCTGTAGAGCAGCTCGGTGTCCTTGGGGTCGGTCCCCGGGGCGATTGCCGTGCCCTCCGGCTTCAGCCGGAAGTCCTCGACCAGGAAAACCTCGTCGCGGTCAAAAGTTACCGGCGCAGCCTCATCGACGATAACAGGCAGCGGCCGGATCGGCGCGGTGGCCCCGTCAGCCAGCAGCCGTAAGTCGAGGAGCCCGGTTCCGGCTCGCGACGCCATCGCCGCGATGCTGGAGCGGCCGCCGGGCGCGACCGGTCGCTCGACGAGCAGCGGCGTGGGCAGAGCGAGGCCGCGGCCGGACAGCGCGGCCGGTATTGCGAGTCCGTTCGCCAGCGCCAGATCCAGCGACCGGCCGCGGCCGAGCCTGAGCACCGCTGTGCCGCCGGCGAGCTGGGAGACGCGGGAGGCGGGCCGTCCGGACGCGAGCGCGAGAGATTCGGCACGCCCCTCCAAGGCGACGGACATCCGTTCGGCAGCCGGCGCAGGCCGTGGGTACGACGCTGCGCAGGCTGCGGCAAAGCCGAGCACGGCGCGGCGACTGACCCCGTCCACAGGCTTCGTCATGCGACAAAACATCGTGTGATGAGGGGGATGCGGATCATCTCGTTTTCCCTTATCTGTGCCGCGAACTTGGCCGATCGGCCGGGTCGCGGGTGCTCTTTCGGGCCCATTTTTTTGCTGCGGACGGTTTCACGCGTGGTATAAGCCGCGCCGCCCGCGGCATCGCGGCCGGGCTATCGATGCAGTTCACGCGGGCGTGGCGGAACTGGTAGACGCGCTGGATTTAGGTTCCAGTGACGAAAGTTGTGGGGGTTCGAGTCCCTCCGCCCGCACCAAGCGCTACCTCAGCGTTTGCCCAAAGTTTCACGGCGCAGCCGCGCTCCTGATCTCGGGAGAGCGGCGGCACCGACCCACCGGCGCAAGGCTCGTTGGCCGCGCGTCGTCCACAATTGAATCAGGTGTGTCCGGATCGCAAGTGTCCGGACCGTAGCGGAAGAAGATTGACGCCATGCAGGTCACAGAAACCTTGTCGGAAGGCTTGAAGCACGAGTTCCAGATCAGCGTTCCGGCGGCGGATCTCGACGCCAAGGCGGACGCCAAGCTGGTCGATCTCAAGGACAAGGTCCGCATCAACGGCTTCCGCCCCGGCAAGGTGCCGGTCGCGCATCTGAAGAAGATCTACGGCAAGTCGGTCATGGCCGAGACCATCGACCAGACCATCCGCGACACCAACACGCAGATCTTCACCGAGCGCGGCTTCCGTCTCGCCACCGAGCCGAAGGTGACGATGCCGACCGAGGAGGCCGAGGTCGAGAAGATCCTCGCCGGCCAGACCGACCTGACCTACACGGTGGCGATCGAGGTCGTGCCCGCGATCGCGCTTGCCGATTTCAAGACCTTCGCGGTCGAGAAGCCGGTCGCCGACATCACCGACGCCGATGTCGACGAGGCGATCAAGCGCCTGGCCGACGCCAACCGCAGCTACGCCGCCAAGGCCGAGGGTGCGAAGGCCGCTAGCGGCGACCGGGTCAAGATCAACTTCAAGGGCACGATCGACGGCGTCGCGTTCGACGGCGGCACCGGTGAGGGCATCGACGTCGTGATCGGCTCGAACACCTTCATCCCCGGCTTCGAGGATCAGCTGGTCGGCATCGGCGTCGGCGAGACCCGCACGCTGAAGGTCACGTTCCCGACCAACTATCTGAACAACGAGCTGGCCGGCAAGGCCGCGGAGTTCGAGACCACCGCGACCGCGATCGAGGCGCCGGAAGAGAAGGTCGTCGACGACGAGTTCGCCAAGACGCTCGGTTTGGAATCGCTCGAAAAGCTGAAGCAGCTGATGCGCGACCGTCTCGCCGGCGAGTTCAGCCAGGCCACCCGCCAGCGCGTGAAGCGTGCGCTGCTCGACCGCCTCGACGAGACGCACAAGTTCGATGCGCCGCCGTCGTTGATCGACGAGGAGTTCAACCTGATGTGGAACTCGGTCCAGGCCGAGATGAAGTCGAGCGGCAAGACCTTCGCCGACGAGAACACCACCGAGGACAAGGCGAAGGAAGAGTACCGCACCATCGCCGACCGCCGCGTGCGCCTCGGCCTCGTGCTCTCGGAGATCGGCGAGAAGAACAAGATCACCGTGACCGACGACGAGGTCAGCCGCGCCGTGATCGAGCGCGCGCGCTCGATGCCGGGCCGCGAGAAGGAGGTCTGGGACTTCTACCGCAGCAACCCGCAGGCGCTCGCCCAGCTGCGCGCGCCGATCTACGAGGACAAGGTCGTCGACTTCATCCTCGAGCTCGCCAACGTGACCGAGAAGAAGGTCTCCAAGGACGAGCTGTTCAAGGACGACGATGACAAGGCGGCCTGATCGGGCCACCTCTCGTCGGGTTCGCGACATCAGCGCATGATTAAGGTTGACCGGCGAAAGCGCCGGTCAGCCCGGTTCCGGCGCTGGCCGCCGCCGCGGGAATCAGCTTGAACAGGACGACGACCTCGCTCGCGGTCGGCCAGGAGACCCGGTCTTGTCACCGGGAAAATGGTCCATATCTGTGGGCTCGGTCTTGAAGTTCTGCATCACGGGGCCACTGTCCGTCGCTGCTCGCTGAACGAGCCTCACCTGCGGCGGCCAGTCGTCTTCAACTGCTGGTCCAACCCTTGGGTGATTCATGCGCGATCCCGTCGAAACCTATATGAACCTTGTGCCCATGGTGGTCGAGCAGACCAACCGCGGTGAGCGCGCCTACGACATCTTCTCGCGCCTCCTGAAGGAGCGCATCATCTTCGTGACCGGCCCGGTCGAGGACGGCATGGCGACCCTGATCGTCGCGCAGCTTCTCTTCCTCGAGGCCGAGAACCCGAAGAAGGAGATCGCGATGTACATCAACTCGCCGGGTGGCGTGGTGACGTCGGGTCTCGCGATCTACGATACGATGCAGTTCATTCGTCCGGCGGTGTCGACGCTGTGCACCGGCCAGGCCGCCTCGATGGGTTCGCTGCTGCTGTGCGCGGGCCACAAGGACATGCGCTTCTCGCTGCCGAACTCGCGCATCATGGTCCATCAGCCGTCCGGCGGCTTCCAGGGCCAGGCGACCGACATCATGCTGCACGCCCAGGAGATCCTGAGCCTCAAGAAGCGGCTCAACGAGATCTACGTGAAGCACACCGGCCAGCCCTACAAGGCCATCGAGGATGCGCTGGAACGCGACAAATTCCTCACCGCGGAAGCGGCCCAGGAGTTTGGCCTGATCGACAAGGTCCTCGACAAGCGGCCGGAAGATCCGGCGGCGATGGGCAAGTGAGCGAACGGGGCCCGGTAATCGGGCCTCGGTAGGCCACGACAACGCCTTTGCCGGCCCACGGCCGGCAGAGGTACTAAGGTGGGGTCCCAAAAGGGCCGCAACCGTGCCGTGCAACCGGCAAACAGGCGTGGCAAACACGCAACGTTCAGGCGATTTCGCG
>NZ_CAFI01000173.1 GCF_000239775.1 Bradyrhizobium sp. ORS 375 | reverse complement strand
GTCCGCTGGCCGCGCTGCTGCTGCTCGCCGGCAACGTGCCGGAGGTGCCGCCGCATCCGCATCAGACCAAGGCCGACGGCACCAGGGTCAAGCAGCCGAGCCTGCTGACGCCGATGCTGATGCTGCTGACCGTGTTCTTCATGCTGCTCAGCCTGTCCAACGCCGGCATCTCCAGCTTCGGCGTGGTCGCGTTCATGAACGGCTACGGCATCTCGTTCTCGACCGCCAACATCGCGCTCACCGCCTTCCTCGGCGCCAGCGCGGTGGGCGTGCTCGCCGGTGGCCAGCTCGCCGACCGCATCCGCCATCACAACCTGGTCGCGGCGGTCGCCTATGCGATCAACGCGGTGCTGGTGCTGATCATCACCTTCGTCAGCCTGCCGACCGTGCTGCTGGTCGCGATCATGCTGACCGCGGGCTTCATGAGCGGCGTCATCGCGCCGTCGCGCGACATGCTGGTGCGCAACGCCGCTCCCGCAGGCGCCGCCGGCCGCGCCTTCGGCATCGTCTCCACCGGCTTCAACTTCGCCGGCGTCGTCAGCCCGCTGCTGTTCGGCTGGATCATGGACATGAACGCGCCGCGCTGGGTGTTCGGCACGTCAGTCGTGTTCATGCTTCTGACGATCGTGCTGGCGTTCTTCACCGAGCCGAAGAAGAAGGCGGCGTGACGCTGCTGATGTCGCGCATCTGAGCGATGGAGCAAGGTCTCACAGCGCACGC